>CAZLHQ010000123.1:0-10004 GCA_964559355.1 uncultured Hyphomicrobiaceae bacterium | reverse complement strand
ACGGGCCCGTCGATGCCATAGGCCCAGTGCAGGCCCGTGTTGAACCACTGCGGCGAGTTGGGAGCCGCCATCTGCATGGCGAACATGTAGCGATGCTCGTCGAAGAAGGCGCGCGCATCCTCCTCGCTGGAGAAGTAGCCGCCCTTCCAGCCCCAGTAGGTCCATGTGCCGGCAAGCCGGTCAAATACCTGGCGGGCATCGGCCTCGCCGCCCATGCGCTCGGCATCGGAGAGTTCGGAGAGCGCGCGCGTGTCGGGAACCGAGCGCCACAACCAGGAGGGAACGTCATGTTCCTCGACACGCTTCAAACGACGGGCGACACCGGCCTTGCGGAAATACTTCTGCGCCAGAATGTCGGCGGCAACCTGGCTCCAGTGCTCGGGCACGTCGAAGCCTTCCAGTCGGAACACGATCGAGCCATCCGGGTTCTTGATCTCGCTGGTGGCGCGCCGGAAAGCGATCTTCTCATAAGGTGACTTTCCAGCTTCGGTGAAGCGCCGCGTGATTCTCATGTGTTGTCCCCGCCTTTGGCGTATTGAAGTCTTTTCAGGTGCTCGGACGCATTGGCCGTCCGGGCTTGGATTTGGCTGACGCAGACGCGGCTCAAGGCACACAAACGCTCTCCGGAACAACGCGCAATCGCGCTCCGGGTCTTCTACGCGGAGACAGGGGCAGGGCCGGTGCGCATGCCGTTCGTTGTGCGCAATGGCTGCTACTGCAACGCCGTACGGTGATTGTGGGGTCGATCTGCGCTTCCCGGCCGGGGTGTCTGGCGGGTGGCGCGACGCATTGAGCGACTGGACAATGAGCGACTGGACAAATTGCGACTAGACAATGTGCAACTGGACAATGCGCGACAGGACAACCAACAACTGAAAGCAACGCGCACTTGGGATACGCGGCCGGCTGCGCATTACATGGCCTTGAACCCGCGAACAGGCTCCCGCGAACGGGAAATGGCCGGTGCACTGGGGGTCGGGTATCTCACTCACACGCTGGTCGTGCGCAGCTGACACAATCATGTCGCTTTTGCACGATCCGACGCAGACAACGTAGGACGATTCGCGGCACCTCGTCACCACCCCTTGTGGGTGGTAGATCGCACTGGGCACTAGATGTGGTGGTGTGGGCAACTTGTGGAGGAAGGTGGCGGGAAGCCCCGGAAATCCGGCCCGGAACGCGCAAGCGCCTCGCGGGACCCCTGTGGAAAGCGTCTGATAGGATGCTCGCCACCAGACTTTCCGGAAGACTAGACCGATTCCGGAGTTGCCAACTGTTGCATCCAGGCCGCTGCTAACGGCCGTATGGACAATGCGGTCGGCTTGCCGCAAAACGGCTTTAGGGATCACAAGGGGTGTGCGGTGCGCACCTTTGAGCTCGGCGACAGCCTTCGATGGGCCGGTTCGAGCACAGCCGGGAGACGATGTGCCGATGGGTATCTTCAGCGAGATTTTCAGCTGGTGGGGCGGCAATACCTGGGGCACACGCCTCTATATCTGGCGCAAGATGCGCTTGGTCGGCGAGGATCAGTTCGGCAACCGCTATTATTTGCAGGCGAAGGGTGTGGGGCCGGTCGGCAAGCCACGTCGCTTCGTCACCTACAAGGATGGCGCGGACGCATCCAAGGTGCCGCCTGAATGGCATGCCTGGCTGCACTACACCGTCGACACTCTGCCGACCGAGCAGGACTACCAGGCCAAGCCGTGGCAAAAGCCACATCAGAAGAATATGACGGGCACGGCCGGCGCCTATCGTCCGCAGGGGTCGATTCTTACCGCGTCACGGCGTCCGCATGGCACCGGCGATTACAAGGCGTGGCGGCCGGAATAGCTCGTTAGTCGGGAAATCCGGCTAGCGGAGCAGGTTGCATGCTGCCGCCGTATAGAGGCGCAGTCACCGTGGCGCCACCATTGCCGCCCAATGTCCATCGGGATCGTGGGGCGGGATCGTGGGGAATCGAGTGAAATGGATCGCAGATGCCAGCCCTGGCCACGCCAGTATGAGGCAGGTGTTCGGCGGTGATGTCGAAGCCGGACTTTTCGCCGCAAAGCTCCATCATTGTCTTGGCCTAGAGCAGGTTCATCTTTAATCGAATCGCTTCGTGCCACAGTGGCCTGCTCTAAGTCCTTGTTTGAGAGTCTGATTCACGCACTCGATAGAATCGCATGCGTTTCCATCTCAGACGATCAGGCTCTAGCCTTGGCACTGCCCGACCGCTTAAACTCGCGCACGTAATTTCGGGATCGCTATCGATGCTCGGCCGTTGTGACCAGGACGCCAAATTCCTCGTGCCGCGCATGATGCGCGCGCTCAGCGGTGTGTGCGCGCTGGCAGCGGCAGCGACGGCTGTCGTTTGGGCTCCATTGCCCGCATCGGCGGACCGTCTCGAGAACAAGGTCGCCCTGTTTGCCGCGCTCGACAAAGTCACCGCGCGCATCTCCAAGCTCGAGGTGCCGCTCGATCAGACGGTCGAGTTTGGCTCGTTGAAAGTCACCCCGCGCACCTGCTTCACACGGCCGCCGACCGAGCAGCCCAAAACGACCTCGTTCGTGGAGGTCGACGAGAAGGCGCTCGATGGCGTGCAAAAGCGTATCTTCTCAGGCTGGATGTTCGCAGAGAGTCCGGGCCTCAACGCGGTCGAGCATCCCGTGTTCGACATCTGGCTGACGGGCTGCAAGCAGCCGGGCGTTGGTGCCAATGCGCAGGCTGCCACCGGTGCGCCGGCTCAGAGCGGCACCGCAGAAGGCGATGGCCAGGCAAGCGCGCGCCGTCGCGTCCGCAGATAAAGCACACGTCAGAAGCAGGTGCTGATCGCAGGTTTTCCATCCATGCGTGCCGTACTGCAATCGGCGCCGCGATCCGCAAAGGCTGCTGCACATTCTCATAAGCTTGTGCATTTCGCGTGCGATCTCTCGATGACGCCATCGGGTGCGCATGAGGGCCCGCTTTTGGCATCGCAGCATAAGTGGCGCTGGCCATTCGTA
Source organism: uncultured Hyphomicrobiaceae bacterium (assembly GCA_964559355.1). Taxonomy (GTDB): domain Bacteria; phylum Pseudomonadota; class Alphaproteobacteria; order Rhizobiales; family Hyphomicrobiaceae; genus JAEUMD01. Next base: position 7,020 of record CAZLHQ010000123.1, on the reverse strand, counting down.
TCTGCAAATATTATGATCTCCAAAGTCGGGATTTTGCCTTGGGATGTTACCGCCGCCGAGCCGGATTGGAGCTTATGCAATGGATATGACGGCGGTCGATCTCGCACGGTTGCAGTTCGCCTTTACTGTCTCCGCGCACATCATCTTTCCCGCGTTCACGATCGGATTGGCGAGCTATCTCGCGGTGCTCGAAGGTCTTTTCCTTCTCACCGGCCGGGACGTTTACATGCGGGTGTTTCAATATTGGCTGAAGATTTTCGCCGTTGTATTCGGCATGGGCGTCGTTTCCGGCGTTGTCATGAGCTACCAGTTCGGCACCAACTGGAGCGTGTTTTCCGACAAAACCGGCCCGGTGCTTGGACCGCTCATGGGCTACGAGGTTCTGACCGCATTCTTCCTCGAAGCCGGGTTCCTGGGCGTCATGTTGTTCGGCCGAGAGAAGGTCGGGCCGCGTTTGCATTTCTTCGCCACGGCAATGGTGGCCGCCGGAACGTTGATGTCGGCGTTCTGGATCTTGTCGGTCAACAGTTGGATGCAGACGCCCGCGGGCTACGCCATGAACGACAAGGGGCAATTCGTGCCGGCCGATTGGTGGGCCGTGGTGTTCAATCCTTCTTTCCCCTATCGCCTCGCTCACATGGTTCTGGCGGCTTACCTGACAACGGCCTTCGTGGTCGGCGCGGTCGGTGCCTGGCATCTCCTGCGCGACCGTCAGGATGCGGCCGCGCGCGTCATGTTCTCGATGGCGATGTGGATGGCGGCACTGGTGACGCCGGTGCAGATCTTTGCTGGCGATTTGCACGGGCTCAACACGCTTGAGCATCAGCCGATGAAGGTGGCGGCAATGGAGGGGCATTATGAAACCCGCAAAGGCGCACCGCTGATCCTCTTCGGCTGGCCCGACAACGAGGCCGCCGAGACTCGGTATGCGATCGAAATCCCCAAACTGGGCAGTATGATCCTCAAGCACGATTGGGACGGTGAGGTGAAAGGGCTCAAGGCTTGGCCGAAGCAGGATTGGCCGAACACCACGCTCGTCTTCTGGAGCTTCCGCATCATGATCGGCGTCGGGGTTGGCATGCTCGTCATCGGCTTGTGGAGCTTGTTGGCGCGTTTGCGGGGCCGACTCTTCGAAGCGAGGTTGCTGCATTGGTCGGCGATCCTGATGGGTCCGTCGGGCTTTCTCGCCGTGCTTGCCGGTTGGATCACGACGGAGGTGGGGCGGCAGCCTTATACGGTCTACGGCTTGCTGCGCACCTCCGAGAGCGTGTCGAGCATCGCCGCTCCAGCCGTAGAAGCTTCGTTGATTGCATTCTTTTTCGTCTATCTGACGGTTTTCGGAGCAGGCACCGTCTACGTTCTGCGATTGATGGGCAAGTCACCACACGACGATACCGGTGGGCTCGATCCGCACATGCCGCAACACGCTTCCGGTATCGCTCCGGGGCCGGCCATGGCGCGGGCATCGGGCCGCGCCCGGTCCCATTGAGATCGAGGAGTAAGACACAATGGTATTCGATCTCGCGTTCATCTGGGCCGGTCTCATCGCATTTGCCGTGCTGGCCTACGTCGTTCTCGACGGCTTCGATCTGGGCATCGGCATCCTGTTTCCGTTCCTAGGCGGCAAAGACAACCAAGACACCGCCATGAATTCGGTCGCACCGGTGTGGGATGGCAACGAGACGTGGCTGGTGCTCGGCGGCGGCGGATTGTTCGCTGTTTTTCCGCTCGCCTACTCTATCGTATTGCCAGCCCTTTATGCGCCGCTGACGGCAATGCTGCTGGGTCTGATCCTGCGGGGCGTGGCTTTCGAGTTCCGCTGGCGAACGGAGCGGGGCAAGTGGATCTGGAATTGGGCGTTCTTCATCGGCTCGATCATCGCAACGCTGGCTCAAGGCATTGCATTGGGCGCGCTGGTGCAAGGCATCAAGGTCGAAGGCCGCGCCTATGCGGGGGGCTGGTACGACTGGCTGACGCCCTTCAGCATCGCCACGGCAATCGCATTGTTGGTCGGCTACGTTCTGCTTGGGGCGACATGGCTGATCTTGAAGACGCAGGGGGATCTGCAGGCACGCGCCTACCGCTTTGCCAAGCCCGGCGCACTGCTCCTGTTGGCGGCGATTGCTATGTTCAGCATCTGGACGCCGTTTCTCGATGCCAAGTTCATGGCGCGTTGGTTCTCGTTTCCGGCCATGCTTTATACCGCACCGGTTCCGCTCGCCACCGCTTATGCGGCTTGGCGTCTGGTGTCGGGCTTGGGGCGCGGCGAGGAGGGCGTACCCTTTGTTGCAACTCTGGCGCTGTTTGTGCTGTGCTACATCGGACTGGGCATCAGCTTCTATCCGATGATCGTGCCGCCCTCGGTGACGATCTGGGATGCGGCAGCGCCCGACAAGAGCTTGGCGTTTCTGCTAGCGGGAGCGGCAATTCTGATCCCGCTCATTCTTGCCTACACGGCATATGGCTACTGGGTATTTCGCGGCAAGGTCATGCCGGGAGGTGGCTATCATTGAACGATAAGCCGCAAGCCCCGCTTGCCAACCGCCTGCTGTGGTTCCTCGCGCTGTGGGTGGCCGGTGTCGTCTGCGTAGCGACCGTCGCTTATGCAATTCGCTTCTTCATCGCCCGTTGATACCCCAGTCCGCGGCCATCGCCATCGTGGCCCCCGCTGGTCCTCACGCCATGAGCCGCGCGGCGTTGGGAGCGAAGTAGGTGAGGATGCCGGCCGCACCCGCGCGCTTGAAGGCCAGCAGGCTTTCCATCATCACCTTGTCGCCGTCGAGCCAGCCCTTCTCGGCCGCCGCCATCATCATCGCATACTCGCCCGACACCTGATACGCGAACGTCGGCATATGGAAGGTTTCGGCGATGCGCCGCACGATGTCGAGATAGGGCATGCCGGGCTTCACCATCACCATGTCGGCGCCTTCGGCAATATCGAGCGCCACCTCGCGCAGCGCTTCGTTGGTGTTGGCCGGGTCCATCTGGTAGGTGCGCTTGTCGCCTTTCAGCGTCGCCGACGAGCCGACTGCATCGCGGAACGGGCCATAGAAGGCCGACGCATACTTGGCAGCATAGGACATGAGTTGCGTATCGACGTGGCCCTGCGCCTCGAGCTCGCGGCGGATGGCGCCGATGCGCCCGTCCATCATGTCGGACGGCGCCAGGATGTCGGCACCGGCCGCTGCCTGCACCAGCGATTGGCGCACCAGCGCGTCGAGTGTCTTGTCGTTGTCGATGCGGCCATCGACGAGCAGGCCGTCATGGCCATGGCTGGTGTAGGGGTCGAGCGCAACATCGAGAATGATGCCGATGTCGATGCCGGCCTCCTTCACTGCGCGCGTCGCCCGGCAGACGAGGTTGTCGGGGTTGAACGCTTCGCGCGCGTCGTCGGTGCGCTTTTTGGGATCGGTGTAGGGGAACAGCGCAATCGCCGGGATGCCGAGCGCGGCTGCTTCTTGCGCCGCCTTGACGACGAGATCGACGGACAGACGTTCGACGCCCGGCATCGAGGCAATCGCTTGGCGCTCGTTGTTGCCTTCCAGCACGAACAAGGGCCAGATCAGATCGTTGGGCGACAGCGCCGTTTCGCTGACCAGACGGCGGGCCCAGTCTGCCTTGCGGTTGCGCCGCATGCGCACTTGCGGAAAGCTGCCGCTGCCTTGCTGCAATGGCGAGCCGTGTGCCGAGCCTGCGGCGGAAACGGGCAGAGAGCTATCTGGCTTGGTCAAGGTCATGTTGGCCGTCGTCATGTGGGCGAAAAAGGATTGTGGGCGATAAGGATTGCGGGCGGTGCAAAGCAGGCCGCTCGCGCCGCATCCAACCTGTCTAAGTCTGCGCCACATTCCCCGCCCCTTCGCGTCAATGCAAGCCTCCCCATTCAAAAGGCTGAAGAGGCGGCGGCAGAGGCGGTCGGCGCGTGTTGGGCGGGCTACTGGCAGAAGGCGCCGGTAGCGCCGCGCGTGGCCATGTCGATGTGGAAATGGTTACGATGCGCGTTGTTGGCCTCGGGCCCGAGCACGGTGCCGAAGATCTTGCAGGCGCTTTCGTGTGCGCCACGCAGGAAACGCTGCTTGCGCAACTCGTCGACCGCGGGGCCGGGGCTGCCGGCGGTCTTGACGATGGCGGTGCCGAAGCTGGCGGGGCGCACCGGGGGCGGGCCGCCCAGGCGGCTCATTTGACCGGAGAATTCCGACGGCTGGCTTGGTTCGGAGCTGGCGCCGGGAATCGAAACAGTGACGCGCGGAATACCCTCGATGATCGAGGCACGCGCGATGCCGCCAGCAGGCGCGCCAGCAGAAACGCCCAGAGCGGTTGGTGGTATCGTTCCCGTCTCGACCGAGGCTGTCGCGCTGGAGGCTAATGCGCCGGGCTGTTGTGACCCGTGATGGGGCGAGGAGCGTGCGTTCTGGCGGGCTTGCTGCTCGGCGGCGACGCGCTTGGCTTCGGCGGCTATCGCATTGGCTTTCGCGGCGGCGACCTGGCGGCGGATGTCGCGCGCGGTCATACCCCAGTCGGCCAACAACGTCGTGGACTCGCCGCGCGCCGTTGTGAAGCCGGCGATATCGAGCGCATTGGCGCGTCCATGCTCGGACAGGCGACCCTTGGCCCGGCCATAAGCGTTGCGGCAGGAGTAGTCGCTCATCTTCTCGATCTTGATGACCGGGCCGCCCAGATGCTTGCGCGCCATCGGCTGCAGATCCTGTTTGATCCAGGTGTGCAGCGCTTCGGCCATTTCACAGGTAACGAGCGCGGGCGGCGACAGCACGACCTCGGGCTTCTTGCCGATGCTGACGAGACGAACAGGCGCAGGCGTGCCGCACTCGCCATCTTTCAACGGGTCTTCGATCACCGCCACGGCATCGATGCGCTTCAGAATCGCGGCGCAGCTTGCCTGTGCGGCTTTCACCTCATCGACCTGCCATTGTTCGATTTTGCCCGAGGCCTTGAGCTCCTGACGCTCGCGCACCTCGTTGAGCGTCACGGGCCAGCTTGCCTCACCGGGCTGTTGTGAGCCGGGGGGCCGTTTGGAAACGGATATGTTGGTGGTCGTCGTGGCTTGTGCGGTGGCGGGAGCCGATTGTGCCAGCGGCAGGTCAGGTGGTCCGCTCCGCAGGGCAGGCTCACTGAGTTTGGGCGACCTTTTACCGGCCAGCAGCGCGGGATCGATCTCGTTTATCACTGTGGGATCGATGACAAACCGCATCGGCTCGCGATCCTCAGCCCCAACCGGTGCTGTCGTCGCAAGACCAACGCCGAGCGCAATAGCAAGGCCCGTAAGACCACGGCGCATGTGTCTGGTCGTCCCCCATCGCATGTCTTGACGATTGGCAGCCACCGCCCCCACGGTCCTGCTGCCGATGCGAATCAGCCATCAGTTTCATCGCAATCGATCGTGGTGTATAGCCCGGAAATTCGGCTGCGGAAGATCACTGCAGGGCGTGTGGCCGCACTTATGTGTCGATGACCGGTGGACAAGGACGCAAATGACGCTGAAGTCTGTGGATGAGCCGGCTACGGCCGATATCGCCATCGAGCGGCAGGGCGCGCTGGCACGCATCGTGTTGAAGCGCACGCGCGCTCTCAACGCGCTCGACACGGCGATGCGCGCGGTGATCGCCGGGGCCATACCGGTGTTGGCGCGCGATCCAGGGCTTTATGCGGTGGCGATACGCTCGATGAGCGCCAAGGCATTCTCGGCCGGCGGCGATGTGCGCGAGTTGATCGCGTGGCACCGCCAGGAGCCAGCGCGCGCCAGGGCCGCGTTCGCCAACGAGTACCGTCTCAACTGGACGCTCGAGTGTTTCTCTAAGCCGACGGTTTCGCTGATTGACGGCATGGTGATGGGGTCGGGTGTTGGCATTTCCATCTACAACACGCATTGCGTGGCAGGCCCCGGCTACCGTTTCGCCATGCCCGAGACCATGATTGGTCTGTTTCCCGATGTCGGGGTTGCGCATCGTCTGGCGCGGTTGCCGGGCGAGTTCGGCACCTATCTGGGGCTGACAGGGCGCACGATCGAACGAGCCGACGCCTATGCGCTGGGGCTCGTCACGCATTGCATTGCGGCCGAGCGGTTCGATGCGATCGAGGCGGCACTTGCCGATGCGCAACCCGTCGATCCCCTGCTCGATGATTTGCACCAGGAGCCGGGCGCCGCTCCGCTGCTGTCGCACGCGCAGCTGATCGATGAGTGTTTCGCGGCCGACCGGGTCGAGGAGATCGTCAGCCGGCTCGAAGCCGTCGCTGGCAATGAGCACGATTTCGCAAAAGGCATCGTCGCCGATCTCGCCAAGCGCTCGCCAACGTCGCTCAAGATCACGCTGCGGCATCTGCGTGAGGCGCGTGGCATGGATCTGCGCCAGGTGCTTGCCGCCGATTATCGGCTGGCGTGCCGCAGCCTGGAGGATCACGATTTTGCCGAGGGTGTGCGGGCGGCGTTGGTCGACAAGGACAACCAGCCGGTGTGGCGTCCGCCGACGCTTGCCGATGTGAGCGACGCGGCGGTGGCGGCCTACTTTGCCCCGCTGCCGGCAGGTGAAGAGCTGGAGTTGCCGACGCGCACTCAAATGCAGGTTGCGCGCGTTTGATGGTTATTCCACTGCGATCGTGAGGGTTACGGAAGTCTAAAGCCGATCCCCCCCTAAATGTTCTTTTACTATACCTATTTAGGCAACCTTTAGTCGTCTCATGTACTGTCTGATCTAACCGAACAAAAAACAAAAGTCGGGAATGCGTCAAACAGTAAGAGGCTGTCTATGAGTGTTGCTTTTGATCCGTCGCGGAACCGCGCGCCAGCCGAGGATGGCGAGTTCCGCACCGAATACCTTCAGGCGCTGCGCCTGATCGAGCGTCTGCATCGCCTTCTGCTCGATGTCATCAAGGATGAGTTCGACCGTGTCGGCGGCTCCGAGCTCAACAGCGTGCAGGCGCTGCTGCTCTACAATATCGGCGCGAGCGAGTTGACGGCCGGCGAGTTGAAGACCCGCGGCTACTACTTGGGCTCCAACGTCTCCTACA
>CAZLHQ010000122.1:0-10116 GCA_964559355.1 uncultured Hyphomicrobiaceae bacterium | reverse complement strand
GTGTGCAGCTCGTCGATGAACAGGATGATGCGGCCCTCTTCGGCCGTCACCTCCTGCAGCACGCTTTTCAAGCGCTCCTCGAACTCGCCACGATACTTGGCGCCGGCAACGAGCGCGCCCATGTCGAGCGCCAACAGCTTCTTGTCCTTCAAGCTGTCGGGCACATCGCCCTTGATGATGCGCAAGGCCAGCCCTTCGGCGATCGCCGTCTTGCCGACGCCGGGCTCGCCGATCAGTACCGGATTGTTCTTGGTCCGCCGCGACAGCACCTGAATGGTGCGGCGGATCTCCTCGTCGCGACCGATCACGGGATCGAGCTTGCCGGACGCGGCGACTTCCGTCAGGTCGCGCGCATAGCGCTTCAGGGCGTCATACGCCTGCTCGGCGGACGCGCTGTCGGCGGTGCGGCCCTTCCTGATGTCGTTGATGGCAGTGTTGAGACCTTGCGGCGTCACGCCTGCCTGCTCCAGCACCTTGGCCGCCTCGGTACCCTTCTCGAGCGCCAGCGCAAGCAGCAGCCGTTCGGCGGTAACGAACTTGTCGCCAGCCTTGTCAGAGATTTCCTCAGCCTTGCCGAACACGCGCGCCAGCTCGGGCGAAAGATAGACCTGCCCGGCGCCGCTGCCCGATACGCTCGGCAGCTTTTTCAGCGCGGCTTCTGTCGCCTGCAGCGCGCGCGCATGCTGACCGCCCGACTTGCCGATGAGGCCGGCGGCGAGGCCCTCGTTGTCGTCGAGCAGCACTTTCAACAAATGTAGCGGCTGGAACTGCTGGTGGCCTTCGCGCATGGCGAGGCCCTGGGCCGATTGGATGAAGCCCTTCGAACGATCGGTGTATTTTTCGAAATTCATGGCAACCCCTTTTTCCGGCATGACAGGAGGCCCAACTGGCGCCTGAAGTCACCCCTGGTTGTATGTCTCATCCCTGCCAAACAACCCATGCGGCGTCGCCTGGACCAGAGCGGTAACGCACATATGGGTGAGATTTCCGGGCTTGGTAGGGGGCGCGGCATCGCAGATCTCCTGAAAAATGTGCGTCGACCATCCAGGGCTTCACCATCGCTGTCGACGCCGGATTGGGCGCATCCAAGTATCCTCGCAGTTTGCCGAGGCGTGTTCCATCGAAGAGCGGCGCTGATGGTGCGCTCGGCAGACCGCAGCTTATCGACGCCAGCGTTGTGTGCGCCGAAACTGGCGTAGGCCCCGTCCTACGACGGGGTGACGGTCGAGTTGGAGGCAGACCCTTCGCCAAACATCTCCGTCATGACGGTGGAGTTTGGTGCAGCCCGATCGCCTCATTCATCACCGACCTGCGTCGGGAAGACTGTCGAGTTTGTTGCACTGACGCCGCCACACCCACATCCGTCATGCCGGCGAAGGCCGGTACCTACGCAAGTCGCAACGGGTGATCGATCAATGGTGTCATTCGAGCACGCGCCAAACCGCAGCGCTGACGATCCTGTGGCGGAAAACTACCAGCAGCATCAACCAATAACCTAGAGCAGGTTCAACTTGCATGGAATCGCCTCGTGCCATGGTGGCCTGCTCCAAGTCCTTGATTAAGAGTCTGATTCACGCCCGCGATGGAAACGCATGCGTTTCCATCTCAGACGATCAGGCTCTAATCGCTTTCTACGACGTGCCCGATCTGGTAGGTCTGGCGTGACTTCAGCCTCAGGCGATCATCCATGCCCGACCCTGCCGCGCCCCACGTCACCGCCCTCTACCGCTATCCTGTCAAGGGACTGACGCCGGAACGGATGAACCACATCAATCTCGCGCCGGGCGAGACGGTTCCAGGCGACCGAGGCTACGCGATCGAGAACGGCGCGGGACGCTTCAATCCAGACGAGCCGCAGCACCTGCCGAAGATCAACTTCCTGATGCTGATGCGCAATGAGCGGCTGGCAGCGCTCGAAACTCACTTCGACGACGCGAGCGAAACGCTGACCATATTGCGTGATGGCCGCCAGGTGGCGCGCGGCCAGCTCTCCAGCAAGCTCGGCCGCTCCATGATCGAGCAGTTTCTCGCGGCTTATATGAAAGCGGACCTGCGTGGCGCACCCCACATCGTCTCCGCGCCAGGCCACAGCTTTTCCGACGTGGCCAACAAGTGCGTTCACATCGTCAATCTGGCGAGCGTGCGCGAACTGGAGCGCGTGTCAGGCCGGCCCGTCGATCCCCTGCGGTTTCGCCCCAACATCATCGTCGATGGGCTGGAGCCGTGGATCGAATTACAGTGGGTCGGCAAGTCTATCGCCATCGGGCCAGCGCGGCTCGACGTCTTCAAGCGCACCAAGCGCTGCGACGCCACCAACGTCGATCCCAGGACTGCTGCGCGCGACATGGCGATCCCGGCCCTGCTGCTACGCACCTATGGCCACACCGATTTCGGCATCTATGCGACAGTTGCCGAGGGTGGCAGCATAACGACAGGCGATATCGTTTCGACGCCGGGTTGAACGCTGCCACTGCGTGAAAAAGCAAACACCCCGCAGGGAAGGCCCGGCGGAGTGCTCACATTCTAAACAGGTCTATCCGATGGCAGGCGAACGTTATTCCGCGCTGTCATCGACCGTGGCGGCAGTCGATTGCGGAGCCTCGCTGGTCGCTGCGGGCTCATCACGGCGCGGACGACGCACCGAGCGACGCAAGAATTCGGGCTGATCACCGCCGACGCCGCCGCCAAAATCGCGACGGGCGCGGCCTTCGCCTCCACCGCGGCGGCTGCCGCCTTCGGGGCGACCACCCTCGGGCCGCGCAACAGCTTCGGGGCGGCTGGCAGGTTCAGCCACCGGCTCGACACGCACCGGCTCCTGACGCGGAACATCACGCGCCATCTCCGCGCGCGGCGCATCGTGGCGGCTCATCTCGTGGCGTTCGTGGCGTTCGTGGCGCTCGTGACGGCCATTGCCACCATGGCGGCCCTCGCGCGGCTCGCCGCGCTGGTGATCGCCACGTGAGCCATGGCTATCCTGCTGCTGATTGCGATCGCCGTGGCGCATGCCGTTCTGATTGCGGTCGCGATTCTGACGGAACTGGAAATCGCCGCGGCCGCGATGTTCGTGGCGCTGTCCTTCGCGGCCCTCCCGCTGACCTTCGTGACGCTGCGACTCGAAGTTGCGGACGTTAGGCTGCGGCTCGTTGGCGCCCATGATGGCGCCGCCGAAATCGGCCATGCCGTCCTCGCCCTCGTCGTCGAAGTCATCGCCCTCGAAGTCGTTAAGACCTTGCGGACGGCGCAACTGTCCCGGATCACCGCCCTGCTGGATCTGCTGCTCGCGGAACGCCATGATGATGCGGTTGTAATGCTCGGCGTGCTGCAGATAGCTCTCGGCCAGCACCGGATCTCCCGAAGAGTGGGCGTCACGCGCCAGCGACAAATACTTCTCGGCGATATGCGAGGGTGTGCCGCGGATTTTCACATCCGGGCCGTTGCTCTCGAAGCTGCGCGTCAGCGGATTCTGGCTCTTGCGATTACGTCCGCGGCCGCGGCGGTTTTGCTGTCCCTGCCTCATGGGCTCCCGTTCTCGATGTTCTTCAATCCAAAGGGCGAGCTGACCCGGCTCCCATGCACCCAGAGATGCATCCGCAGCCCGGGCACCGACGCGCCCAAAACGCCTTAAATTTCCAGTGTTTCGATCGCCTGTAGCAATCAACAATGCTCGCATCGCACGCCAGCGACCTAGGCCGCTGCGTCAATTGCCGTCATCACACCAGACTGAAAGAGCAAATGGCTCTTTTCATTCCCTTCCACGCACGCTCGCTCGTCACAGCGAGGCATGCACTTGTCCGTCTGTAGTTCGTAGTTTCCTGGTCGTGGTCGTTCCAACAGGAGAGGGGCGTAAGACCGATGCGGCAGCCTCAACCTCGTATGAGGCACCACGTTGGCGACGTCACCCTTCCGGGGCAACTTCAGCACAACCTTCAGCAGTCAAAACGTGCGCAGGAGTGTGGGCCAGCTCAAGCTGCAACCGTCGGCTTACCGCGCACAGTCTCATTCGCCTATACGCAGATTAGCCCCTGCGCCGCCAGATTCCAAGTGCTATTCGCTGCATGCCCCCGTGTGTGGCTGAACGGCAACAACGCGTGTGTGCCCGCCAAGATCCTGATAGGTACGTATTTCGATGTCCGCCACGCATCCAGCCAATATCTGGCGGACATCGGCAGCTTGGCCGGCCCCCACCTCGACCAGCATCCAGCCGGACGGCGCCAGCTGCCCTTTCAGGCGAGCCAGAGTGCGATAGAAATCGAGGCCATCGGCCCCCCCGTCGAGCGCCGCGTGGGGGTCGTGGCAGCGCACCTCCGGCTCCAGCCTGGAGATATCGCCCGAGGGGATGTAGGGCGGATTGGCGACGATGAGATCGAACGAACCGTCGATCCCGGCGCGCACATCGCGTTCCACCAACTCCAGCCGGTTGGCGACGCCATGCCGTATCGCATTTTTCCCGGCAGTGGCCAGCGCATCCGCGCTGATGTCGATGCCAAGTCCACTTGCAGCCGGCAGTTCGGCCAGCAGTGTCACGATAATGGCGCCGCTACCGGTGCCGATGTCGAGCAACCGAAGAGGCTTTTGCTGCCAGCCCTGCTCGCGCACAATGGCAAGGGTTGCAGAGACCAATGTTTCGGTGTCGGCGCGCGGATCGAGCGTGCCTGATGAAAGTGCGAAGGCGCGGCCGTAGAATTCGCGCTCTCCGGCGATGCGCGAGATCGGTTCGTGGGCCGCGCGGCGGCGCGCAAACTCTTCAATCCGCACCACGGCCGCCGCATCGAGCAGCCGCTCGCCTCGCATCAGCACGTCAACCGCATCGAGCTTGGCGGCGACCATGACGAGCTCACGCGCTTCAGCCGCAGCCTCCTCGATGCCCGCCATGCGCAATTCGGCAACGACGCGCGCCAGCACGGCTGCAAGTGACGTCGGCTCGGACGCGCGCACTACGGTGCCTCGACCGTCTCCCGCTGCACTGCCCGCTCGTTCACGCTCCAAGGGCATTTTGCTCCATATCGGCAAGCTGGCTCGCCCGGTGATTGGTTATCAGCGCATCGACCAGCTCGTCGAGGGCGGTGCCATCCATGACGGCGTCGAGCTTGTGCAGCGTCAAATTGATGCGATGGTCGGTGACACGCCCCTGCGGGAAATTATAGGTGCGGATGCGCTGTGAACGATCGCCCGAACCCACTTGCGCCTTGCGCGAAGCCGAGCGCTCGGTGTCGGCGCGCTCGCGCTCCATATCGTAGAGCCGCGATTTCAACACCTGCATGGCGAGCTTGCGGTTCTGGTGCTGCGATTTTTCCGCCGACACGACGACGAGGCCGGTCGGCAAATGTGTGATGCGCACCGCGCTATCTGTCTTGTTGACGTGCTGGCCGCCGGCCCCGCTTGCCCGCATGGTATCGATGCGGATGTCCTCCGGCTTGATGTCGATATCGACGTCCTCCGCCTCCGGCAGTACGGCAACCGTTGCAGCCGAAGTGTGGATGCGCCCGCTCGCCTCGGTGGCCGGCACGCGCTGCACGCGATGCACACCAGATTCGAACTTCAACTTCGCGAACACGCCTTCGCCGGAGATTGCGGCGATGACTTCCTTGTAGCCGCCCAGATCGCTCTCCGAGATCGAGATGATATCGGTGCGCCAGCCCTTGAGATCGGCATAGCGCGTGTACATGCGGAACAGATCGGCCGCAAACAATGCCGCCTCGTCGCCACCGGTTCCGGCACGAATTTCCAGAATGGCGCTGCCATCGTCGGCGGCATCCTTGGGCAGCATCTGCAGCTGCAGCGCCGATGCGATGTCCTCCAGCCGGGGCTCGAGCTCCGCCATCTCGTCGCGCGCCATCGCTGCCATTTCACGGTCGGCGCCCGGGTCGTCGCACATCGCCTCGAGCTCGGCCAGCTCGCGTTCTACTGCCCGCAACTGCTTGATCGTGCCGACGATCGGATCGAGGTTGGCAAACTCCTTGGTGAGCCTCGTATATGTCGCCTGATTGGGTCCTTGGTTAAGCTCGTGCTGGATCGTCTCCCAGCGCTCCACCAACCGGTCGAGCTTTTCGGACGGGATCTTGCTCATTGCGTTCGCGGGCCCTTGAACTTGCCTGGCCGCCAAAGTTCTGGCGCGCGGCAGGCGTGTTTGGGGGCGCATCTAGAGCCTGATCGCCTGAGATGGAAACACTTTTGTTTCCATCTCAGGCGTGAATCAGACTCTCAATCAAGGACTTAGAGCAGGCCACTGCGGCACGAGGCGATTCCATTTAAGTCGAACCTGCTCTAATCCGAACGGTGGCCAATCCGCAATTTGTCGCCGCGGCGCGAGCGCGGATCGTCCACGCTGATCCACCTGTGCCCCTCGCGCAGTGGCGCCAGGCGAACCGCAACGAAATCCGAAATCGACCGCACGGCACGCTCGGCCGGCGCCGGCAGTGTTGCGACGGCGGCAGCCACGACAGCGGTCTGAGTCGTGCTCATCCACAGCCCTGCAGCGGCCACAGCCAGTGCAGCAAGGCGTCCCCAGCGCATCGCTGGCATCCGCAGCCAGCTCGGGCGCCCGAAGTCGCGCTGCTGCGGCGCGGCGTCGGACATCATCTTCTGGGCATTCATCTCGAAGTGAACGGCACTCGCAACGGATTCCGAAACCGTTCGCGACGCCGGCTGGCGCATCGCGCGCACCAAGTCCTGACCCGATGCTCTGGCAACGTCCGGCACTTCGAACGGGTTGGCTGTCCGGATGGTCGCGACGGGAGTCGCCTGCATCACCTGCCCCAGCGCCTCGAGCGCGGGACGCGGATCAAGCCCAGCAGCCGCCACCCAGCCATCAACGATGCGCCGCGTTTCCGTCCATGGCGGCAGCGCTTCGAGCCAGCCGTTCTCGAGCGCGAACACCACGCGCGGCGTCGTGCCGAGCCGCATCGCCAGCTCGATCTCCGAATACCCCAGCGCCGTGCGCACACCGCCAAGCAAGCGCACCAACTCCTCGACGCTCGTTGACCCCTGCGCGCGGTGCTGCGCGCTTGGTGGGGCCGGGCGAGCCGCCGCACGTCCGCTATTACTGTGGGACAGGGCTGTGTAGCTGGATGCCGGGCCACGCCCAGCGCCGCGCAAATCGCCATCTTGGCCCGGCACGTTCATGCCCGGAACCTTGTGCGATGTCACGACTGGTCCAAAGCTATGCATCACACCATTCGCGGCTGGGATTAGCATTTCGCGGCACGGATTGGAGCAGCGCGGCAGGGTCAAAGAACCGGCCCGGCCGCGGCTGTTCCTACGATAGCGATGATCCAAGAGGCTGAGCCAGGAGCTGTCAAAGCCCCGCCGGTCGATTCACGGCTGGGTGTTGCGCAAAGATCAAACCTCGACGCCGGCCTTGCGCGCGAACCGCGTCAGCGCTTGACGCATGTTCTTCTCGCCGCGCGCGATCAGCCGATCCATCTCGCCTTCGATCTCGGCAGCATCGAGCGACAGGATCAGCGCCTTCACCGAGCCGACCGCGGCCGGCGCCATGGATATCGAGCGGAACCCGAGCCCGATCAATGCCATAGCTTCAAGCGGCCGACCCGCCATCTCGCCGCACACAGTGACCGGCACATTGTGACGGCGGCCAGCTTCGACGATTTTCTTAAAAGCCCGCATCGGCGCCGGCGACAGCACGTCGTAGCGGCTGGCCACGCGCGCGTTGGTCCGATCCGCGGCAAACATGAATTGCATCAGATCATTGGAACCGATCGAGATGAAATCGACCGTCTTGAAGAGATCGTCCAGCTCGAACAGCAGGCTCGGCACCTCCAGCATGGCGCCGAGTTTGACCCGTTCGGGCGAAGGCATACCCTTGCGCCGCACTAGGCCCAGCTCGCGGTCGAACAACGCCTTGACCTCGACCATCTCGGCCGCCGTCGAGATCATCGGCACCATCAGCCGCAGCTCACCGCCCGCGGTCGCCTTCAACAAGGCGCGCACCTGGGTGCGGAACAGCGCCGGACGGTCGAGCGCCATGCGGATGGCGCGCCAGCCGATCGCCGGGTTTTCCTCCTTCACCTGACGCAGATACGGCAGCACCTTGTCGCCACCGATGTCGAGCGCCCGGAAAACGATCGGCTTGCCGCGAGCCGCCTCCAGCACCTGCCGGTAGCTCTGCGCCTGGCGCTCGAGCCGCGGAAACGTGTGCGAGACCATGAACTGCAATTCAGTGCGGAACAGGCCGATGCCGTCGGCCCCCGACTCGTCCAGATGCGACAAGTCATAAAGGAGGCCGGCATTGATGTTGAGCTCGACGCGCTGGCCGTCCTTGGTGATCGCCTGCCGCTTGCGCAGCGCATCGTATTTCTTCTGCCGTCGGGCGCGGAACCGCACCTTGTCGGAGAACGCGGCGATGACGTCGGGCAGCGGCCGCAGATGCACTTCGCCGGTTTCCGCATCGATGATCGCCGCATCTTCGGCACTGGTATGCTCGACGACGCCGATCGCCTGGCCGATCGCGGGGATGCCCAGCGCCTTGGCGACGACGGCGACATGACTTTGCGCGCTGCCATCCTCGACGACGAGGCCGCGCAGCTTTTTGGGATCGTAGTCGAGCAGTTCCGCCGGGCCCATGGTCCGCGCGATCAGAATGGTGTCGGCTGGCATCTCGAGCGGTAGATTGCCGTTGGAGCGGCCAGCCAGGATGCGCAGCAACCGGTCGGACAGATCGTCGAAATCGCGTTGGCGCTCCTGCCAGTAGGGATCGGCCTGGCGCAACATGCGGGCGCGCGACGAGTTCTGCACGCGCTCGACGGAGGCTTCGGCGGTGAGCCCGCTCTGCACGGTTTCACGCAGCCGCCGCTCCCAGCCGCGATCGTGCGCGAACATCTTGTAGGCCTCGAGCACATCGCGATGCTCGCCGTCGATGGCGAGGTTTTCCTGCCCCAGCATCTCGTCGAGCGCGGCGCGCAGCTCCTGGATCGCCGCCTCAAGCCGCGCCATCTCCTTGGCAGGGTCTTCCGCCATAAGCTTGGTGACAACGATGCGCGGCTCATGCAGCACGACATGACCGAGCGCGATGCCCTCCGACAGCACCTCACCCTTGATGACGGCGGCCAGTGAGCGTGAAATCTCCGCGTCGGCTTCCGCATTGGCGACGGCGCCCGACACAAGATGCTCGGCCACCACCATGGCGGTCGCCTGCAGCGTCTCGACATCGTCGTCGGAATATTCCTTGAAGGCGTGATTCTGGATAACCAGCACGCCGAGCACTTGCCCGCTCCTCAGAATCGGCACCGCCAGCAGCGAATGATAGACCTCCTCGCCGGTCTCTGGCCGATAAGAGAATGCCGGATGATGTTGCGCGTCCGGCTCGTTCACCGGCACGCCCAGCTCGGCGCAGCGACCGACAAGACCTTCGCCCCGCTTCAATCGCGTGGTGTGCACGGCGCCGGGATTGAGGCCTTCGGTGGCGAACAGCTCAAGCGAGCCGTCGCGCCGCTTCAGATAGATGGAACAGACCTCGGCGACCATGACGCCAGCGACATGGCGCACGATCTTGTTGAGCCGCGACTGGCCATCGCCGGCTTCGGCCATGATCTCGCGCAGCCGCCGCATGATAACGCGCAGCGCCGGCTCGGCCGCAGCAATATCGGGATCCTCGTTGCGCCTGCTTTGCATCTACCACTGCCGCCAATGCCAGATCCGTGCAGGTCCAGCTTTGCAATTATCATACCTAGCCGCAAGCGCGCCGCCCGGGCCACTTGCGCACCCTCCCGCCAGCTCTTTGCCGAGCTTGGCGAAGCTCCATTGCCTGCAGTTTGTCAGGCTGCGTCGAGCCCGTACATAGTGTGCAGCGTGCGCACCGCCAGTTCCGCGTAAGCCGCATCGATCAACACGCTGATTTTTATTTCTGAAGTTGAAATGGCAAGAATATTTATGCCCTTCCCGGAAAGGGCCTTGAACATCTCCGCGGCCACGCCCGCATGGCTGCGCATACCGATGCCGATGACGGAAATCTTGGCCACGTCCGCCGAGCTACGCACGTCGAAATGGCCGATATCCTTTTCCGCCGCCTTCAGCACATCGAGTGTGCGCGCCAATTCGGCAGCCTGCACAGTAAATGTCATGTCGGTGCTGAGGCCATCGGGCGTGACGTTCTGGACGATC
>CAZLHQ010000121.1:0-10212 GCA_964559355.1 uncultured Hyphomicrobiaceae bacterium | reverse complement strand
ACTACCGCCTCAACGTCTTCCCGATCTGGGTGCCGCCGCTCAAAGAGCGCCTCAGCGACGTTGCCGATCTGGCGCGCCACTTCCTCGCCCGCTTTGCCGCCGAAGAGGGCAAGCGCATTGTCGGCATCGCGCCCGACGCCCAGGCGCTGCTCGAAGCATACGCCTGGCCCGGCAACGTGCGACAGCTCGAGAACGCGGTATTCCGTGCCGTGGTTCTTGCGGACGGCTCCGAGCTTACCGTCAACGAGTTCCCGCAGATCGCGGCCCATGTCGAAGGCTTCGACGTCGCGGTGCCGGCCGCGCCCGCGCCGCTACCCAAAGAGCCCGCCTACAAGGGGCCGGCACTGTTGGGCGCTGAGGATTGCGTTCCCCAGACGATCGAGATCCACGCCGGCAATGGCAGCGATGGTGCACTCGGCATCGCCGCCGTCACCTCCGATGGCGACATTCGTTCCTTGGAGGACATCGAGGCCGACATGATCCGCCTGGCGCTCGGCCGCTATCGCGGTCATATGACCGAGGTCGCCAAGCGCCTCAAGATCGGCCGCTCTACCCTCTATCGCAAGATGCAGGAGTATGGCCTGGAGCCGCGCGTCAGCTGAGGTACGTTTTCCACCAGACCAAGGCGAAACGGCCGGTGCATCGAACCGGCCGTTTTGTTTTTTTACTTGGTCGCTGACGCGACTATTGGTGAACAACCACCACAGGCATCCAGCCGCTCGTCGTGTCGGCGGCAACAGTGGTCGCCGAGGTCTTCGCAGGCGCCGGCTTCTTCTGCTTGTCTGTGGGTGTCGCCCGACGATCTGCCGCCACCTTCATTCCCAGATTCTGGCGCTGCTGCCAGCCGTCCGTGCTCCAGCCGCTGTTTGACCAGCTGCCAGCCTTGGTCGCCTCCGAGTTCGACTTTTTGGTTCCCTTCGTTGCCGGGACCAGCGGCTTTTCCGCTGTAGTTGCGGCAGGCGCCGATCCAGGAGCGGCTGCTGCACTTTGCGGTGTGGCGACCATCGGGACCATGCTCCCGCTACCAGCGCGGACGAGTTCGAGTTCGTGGCGCAGCCGGCGGATTTCCAATTCGTAGAGCTTGGTGCAATCGACGCGATTTGGCTTCTCGCCAAGCGGAATGATCAGCCGCCCGTAGAACGTACCCTGGTCGAATTCGCCACCATAACCCTGCGAGCCGATCGCTCCCACATCGAGATAGGCGCTGTTGCCGGCCATGCTCGACCGGCACGTCGTGCCGTCGGCGGAACGTACTTCGTCCTGACCATTCGGGATCGGCACCTGCGGCAGATTCATGCCGTAGGTATAGGTCTGGTTCGAATAGTAATATGGATTGTAGTTGTCGCGCACTTGGGCAACCGCGCTGCCAGGTGCGACCAGCATCATCACGAGGCCGGCAAGTGCGCTCAGTTGACGCGCGTAGCCAGGAAGCGTCCGCATATCTGGGTCCTCACCTGCTGGGTTTTCGAAGCGAAAGGCACGCTTTCCGTGCAGACGCGCACGCGTCTTTGCTTGGCACCGTCGAACGGAACCATGACGACAACCCTACGGCTGCCGTTGGGGCCGAGGGTCATGGTGGCGGGATGCACCCGTGCTGCGACCGGCGCGAAGCGCTCGTCGTAGACACGCACCTCGACCTGGATGCGGTGCTGATAGACGTTGGCCGGCGTGACGCGGATTGCGAACTCGTCCGAGAAACTGCGAACCTCACCGCGCATCGGCGACATCGATTGCGCATGAGCGGCACCGGTCGAACCGATGACCTCCCACGTCGCGACTACGATCGTCGCTGCAGCCCCTCCCCCCAAGCGGCCCATCATTCACACCTGACGATCACTTCAGCGCGGTAGGAGCCGGCCGGATAAGCGCCAGAAGCGCGATCCGCGACGAGATCGACCGTCATCGCTGTCACGCCAAGGCTGAGATCGGTCGTCGTCGCGCCGGGCAACTGGCCGGTGGAGGTCGCCCCCGTGGTCTCGTAACTCGCCGTGAACGTCACGCCGTCACCGCCACCGGTGGGTGCGCTAACGAATGAACTCGGTGCGATTGCGCTGATCTTGAAGCCTAAACCGGTCGTCACCACCGACGCCGTACCGGAGATGCCACCGTCCTTCGACGACAGGGTCGAGTAATTGGCATTGGCGGCCAGCGTACCGGGGGTCCCGAGCGCGACCGCGCATGACGACGTTATCTCCGCAAGAAAGGGCACATTGGTGTCGACGGCGGCGGCCGAAACCGGGTTTGCCAATCCCATGCTGGCGACCGCACCAGCCAAGGCCAGAAACTTTGAGCGCATAGATGTCATCCTTTCACGCACCGACTACCCGCCGACCATACGGGAACGGACCTTTCGGCCAGTTGAAGCAATTCGATAAAATTCGACTGGCCAAGTCGGAGAATGAGATATGGTCATTGTTTCACTAACGACCGCGTCGGCGTTGCCGACCCTCGCCTCGAGCGCCAACAACCGGAGCCTTGCAGGGCCGGCGACGGCGGGGTGTTCGGCATCGCCGCCGTCAACTGCAACGGCGACATTCGTTTCTCGGGGGGCATCGAGGCCGGCCTGATCCGCCTGGCACTCGGCCGCAATTTCGGTCACATGACCGAGGTCGCCAAGCGCATCGAGATCGGCTGATTAACACTCTCTATAGGATGATGCAGGACTATGGCTTCGAGCCACGCGTCAACCGCTTCGTTATCGCGAATTACGGCGATGATAATCCTGCTCCTTCGCCGCTGCGGCACACACGTCGCATCGCAATCGGCAAAGGCGCAACACGATTTGATCACGATCCTCGCCCAGTGTTGCATTTCAACGCTCGTGGCTAGAATTTGCCGCGAACGTTGATTAGCGTGCGGCCAACGAGGGAGAATCTGATGCGCCGCCTGGCCATTTACGCGCTACCGCTGCTTGCCCTGACATCGCTGCCGCCTAACGCCGCCGCACTCGAGCCCGATCCACCGCAAAAACTGATCACGGCGGACGAAGGCATCGGCATCGCCGTGCGAGAAAGACTGGCGGCGCTGCAAGCCATGCAAAAGGGGTGGAGCGAAGCCGATGTTTCCGATCGCGAGGCGCTGGCTCAGTTCTACATCTCGCGCGCCAACCAGCCGATCTGGACGGATGCTGGCGGCATGAAGCCCAAGGCACGCGCCGCCATCGAGGAAATCGAGCGCGCCAACGATTGGGGCCTCGACGTCACCGCGTTCGATCTGCCCAAGGCCGATCTCGGCACGTCACCCGACCGCGAGACACTTGCCGGCGCTGAGACGAAGCTATCGCTGGCGGCCTTGAAATACGCCCGCTTCGCGCGCGGCGGCCGCATCCCCGATCCCCGCAAGATGAGTTCGTATCTGGATCGCGACCCGCCGATCCTGTCGCCCGTGAAGGTGCTCGAGGCGCTGACGGCCACCGACGACACCGGCGGCTACCTCGTAGGCCTGCATCCCAAGCACGAGGGCTTTGCGCGCCTGCGCCGCAAGCTGCTGCAGATGCGCGGCAACGAAACAACCGAGCGCCCAGTGGTGATGCCGACGTCGGGTCCGACGCTCATTCCCGGCAAGAAGCTCGCCGATGTCGTTGTCTTGCGCCAGCGTCTCAAGGCGGCGCTGCCGGCGACGGCCTCCAATGGCGCGGCGCCTGATCCCGAGCATTATGACAGCGAGCTGGAAGCCGCCGTCAAAGAGTATCAGCGCAATAACGGCATGAAGCCGGATGGCATCGTCGGCAAGTCGACGCGCGCCGCCCTCAACGGTGGCCAGCGCAGCCTCGATGAAGGCCTCGTCATCGCCAACATGGAAGCCTGGCGCTGGATGCCGGAGGACTTGGGGAGCACCCACGTCTGGGTCAACCTGCCCGAATTCATGGTGCGCGTGGTCAAGGATGGCGGCATCATCCACGAGGAACGCATCATCTCCGGACAAACCGACAAGCAGACACCGGTGTTCTCGCACGAGATGGAAACGGTGGTGCTGCACCCGTTCTGGGGCGTGCCGGAGTCGATCAAGGTCAAGGAACTGCTGCCCTCGCTCGCGCGCGGCGGCACACTGCAACGCCAGGGCCTGCGCCTGCAATACAACGGCCGCGAGGTCGATCCCGTCAGCGTCGACTGGAGCCGTGCCGACATCCGCAACTATCACGTCTACCAGCCGCCCGGCGGTGGCAATGTGCTGGGCGTCGTCAAGTTCCTGTTCCCGAACAAGCACCAAGTCTACATGCACGACACGCCGACCAAGAACCTCTTCAACTCAACGCAACGCACCTTCTCGCACGGCTGCATGCGCGTCCGGAACCCGGTTAAGCTGGCCGAAGTCGTTCTGAAGGAGGACAAGGGCTGGGAGCCCGAGCAGGTGCAGACCCTGCTGCGAACAGGACCGGAAAACAACAACATCGCGCTCGAAAGCAAGATCCCCGTGCACGTCACCTACTTCACCGCCTGGGTCGATGACGATGGGGAGTTGCAGTCGCGCCCGGACATGTACCTGCACGAGAAGCGCATCCGCTTGGCGCTGGCCGGCAAGTGGGACCAGATCCCGCGCCACCGCGATCATCTGCTGCCGGTCGAGTACGTGCGGCCCGATCCGATGGAAATGAGCGCCAACTCGCCGGGCAAGCAGAATGCGCTTGGCGACTTCTTCCAGAACCTGTTCGGTGGCTTTTAGCAGCACGCCCGGCTCGACTTTGGCCGGGTGCGCCCGGCAAGTGGTCTTCAACCGAGTTGTCAAGATTTGCGGCCGGGGCCTTGGTGCACTGGCCGTTTTTCTTTGCAGCTACGAGCCAGCTCTTGGCGGGTAGGCTATGGGCTCGCAAATCCCATAATCCACTACCGTAATTTGGCCCCTATTTGTGGGTCTTACTCAATCTTAAGGGGTTAGGGGTTTACCTTAGCAAAGTCTTTTGCCACGTGCGCATCTGGGGCCATTGGCGCCTCGGCCGGGTTACAGGGCCCGGAAATTGAGCGGCGTGGGTGATTAGGGACGGGGAAGCCATCGTGACGCTTCGCGCTCGAGTGTTGCTCGCGGGCCTTGCCGCGGCCACGGCCGTTGGTGGCATCGGCGCCGACCGGCTGATCGCGCGCAACGACCCGACCCGCGCCCTCTCCTTCTACAACATCCACACCAAGGAAACCGTCTCCGTCACGTACATGCGCAATGGCAAGCGCGATCCAGAATCGATGAAGAAGATCAACTGGATCCTGCGAGACTGGCGCAAGAACGAGCCGACCGAGATGGACCCCGATCTGGTCGACCTCATCTGGCAGGTGCACACCGAGCTCGGCTCGCGCGAGCCAATCCACGTCATTTCCGGCTTCCGCTCCTCCGAAACCAACGAGGGTCTGCGCAAGACACAAGGCGGGCAGGCCAAGAACTCCCAGCATATCCAGGGCAAGGCCGCCGACATCCATTTCCCTGACGTGCCGCTGAAGCAGATCCGCTATTCGGGCCTCGTGCGCGAGCGCGGCGGCGTCGGCTACTACCCGACCTCCGGCGTGCCGTTCGTCCATCTCGATACTGGCCGCGTGCGTCACTGGCCGCGCGTACCGCGTTATGAGCTGGCGCTGCTGTTTCCCAATGGCCAGTCGCAGCATGTGCCAGCCGATGGACGGCCGCTGACGCGCGAGGACTATGTCGTCGCCAAGAGCCGTTATCAGGAACTGGCGCAGCAGGTGGCAGCATTCTTTGACCTGCGCAACGGTGCTAAGCAGCCGACGCTGGTGGCTGACGCTGGTGGTGCGGCCCGCCCTGTCGCCGCCTCACGTCCTGCCCCCCAGCTACGGGCGCCAGTTGCAGCCGTTGCTACTCGGCGCGAAGCAGACCAGCCACGCTTAGCCTCCCTCGAGCCGCCTGCCGCACCCAAACTGGTCTCCACCCCGCGTCCAGCACAGCGGCCGACACCGCAGCCCGAGCCCAAAGTTGCAGCAGCCGCACCCGCCAAGGCTCCCTCCTCGCATGATCGCAACAGGCTGGCCTCGCTCTTCAGCCTCGCCGCTTTCCAGCCTGAGCCCAAGCTGATCAAGCCGCCGACGCCGGTTGAACGCCGGCAGCCGGCAGCCCTCGCCAGCCTGACGGGAGGCGCGATGCCGGCGCCTGTCACTCCCGAGACGGCGAGCCCCGTACCGGAGCGTGAGGCCCCGCGCCTCGCCGCCATCGCTCCCGACGCACTCGCGGATCCGTCGGCGCCGCGCAGCGTCACCGATATCGAGCGTGCCGGCTGGTCGACCGGTTGGGCCGCACAGCCCGAATTCGACGAAGAACATCCCGACGAGATGTCCTACCGGCCATTTCCGGTGGCACCGCTGCTGACCGAAACCGCATCTGCAGACGATCCGGTTCTCGCCCGGTTGGTGCATCCCAATGTGGGGCAGACTCTGGAGATGCTGGGACAGGATCGCGACGAGCTACCGTTGGCATTGCGGCCCGGACAGCAAGTGGTCGAGTTGCTGTGGGCGCAACAGTTCCAGGGCAATGCGGTCGATCTGTCTGTGCTCGATGAAGCCGCGCATCCCGATCCCATCGGCAGGCTCGCACGCCGCACAGTTCCGACCAGCGCACGGTGATCGAACCGGCTACGTAGCGCCCGCGCAACCAGATACATCGATCAAGCAACGACATGCCGGCACATGACTGCCCGGCCCATGCAGAACCGCACCATAAGCAACACGTTGATTATGGCTTGGGCTTGCTCGCTTTGCGCGGTTTGACGTTGCCAGCACCCTTCGCAGATATTGCGGCTGCGCGCGCCGAAGCAGGATTGACTACGGCCTTGCGCGCCTTGTGCGTTTCCCCAGTGCCGTTCGACGGACGCGTTGCCTTTCCGCTGGCGTCTGCGGCTCCGCGTTCCGCCCCATTGGCAGATGAGGTTTCGCCATCGACATCCACACCTGCCACGGCTGCGGGAATGACCTCAAGCGCGGCCGTCTTCAGCAAGTGCGCCAGCTCCATGAAATCCTCGGTGCGCGGGCTCGTGCGGCGCCAAGCCAAGCCGACCGTTCGATAGGGTTCGGGCGCGACGAACGGCACCAGCTTCAACGCGCGGCCGCGCACCTCCACCGGCAGGCACATCTGCGGAAGCAGGGTGACGCCGAAGCCCGCTGCCACCATCTCGACGATGGTCGACAGGCTCGACGCACCGAATGTGTTGACGGAATCGACCTGCTTCAAGCTGCAGTAGGTCAGCGCCTGATCGCGCAGGCAATGACCCTCCTCGAGTAACAGCAGACGCTCGCTGGCGATCATGTCCTTGGTTGCGCGCACGCCGCCCGAAAGGTTTCGCGACTTCGGCAGCGCCAGCAGGAAACGGTCTTCGAACAGCGGCAAGGTCGCGACATCGACATGATCCACCGGCAGCGCCAGCAGCATGCAATCGATCTTGCCCTCGATCAGTTCGTCGGTAAGGTTTGCCGTCTGCGTCTCGCGCACATGCAGTTCCAGATCGGGGAACGAGGCGCGCACCAGCGGCAGCAGCGGCGGCAGCAGGTAGGGTGCGATCGAGGGAATTACGCCGAGCTTCAGTGGCCCGGTCAGCACCTTGTCGGAATGGTGCGCATATTCGATCAGTGAGCGCACATCACCCAGGATGCGCGTGGCGCGCTGTGCTATCTCGCGGCCCTTGTCGGTCAAATGCACGCCAGTGCGCGTACGTTCGACGAGTTCCAGCCCAAGGTTTTGTTCGAGTTCGCGGATCTGCATCGACAGCGCGGGCTGCGTTACCGCACACGCATCCGCCGCCCGCCCGAAATGCTGCAGGCGCGCAAGCGCGTCGAAATACTTCAATTGCTTCAGCGTAACGTAGCTCACGGCAGGCCCCGGAACCATGACACCCACTGACCACCATCAGTGTGCCCGGTTCAAAAACTTATAGTTTCGGTGAACATTTCATCCAAGCTGCGTGCCAAGACGCAGCGGCTCCAAGGTAAACACGGACATATTAGATCAACTTATCGCAAGGTGGTGAATGGGCCAAACAACCTGATGATTGAGGTTGCATGCATCGGTGGTGTGAAACACCTGCCGGCCCGATTGTCGGCCTGAACGAAGGGCGCGCCATTAATGTTTCATGACGGCGCAGAACCCGACGCTTCGAGATGTGGGCCGAACGGAGCGCATGCGTGACGACGGCAGCGGAGTTTGAACCGCACCGCCTTTTGCGCAGACCCTGCCACGTCTGGCCTGAGCCAGAGGCTGTTTTTGCTGTTCAGTTCGGCCGCTCGGCCTCGACCCAGTTGCGATCATCCGCCACGCATTCGCGCAGGATCGCGACGCGGGTCTTGAGCTTGCCGCCAAGCTCGATCCATTGCTCGGGCGGGCCTGAGCGCATAGCCGGATAGGGTTTTCCCTCGCTCATCGTCTCGGCAATCTCGCCCCACCGATCGCAGATCGCGCGCAGCGCCGAGCGTGGATCGTTGCAGTTCATCGAGGAAATGTAATCGGTAGGATGATCGCCCGCCACCGCCCACCAGCCGACATATCCCGGCGAGCGAAGGCTCTCGATAGCCCACACCGATGTCAACGGTGGCAGGTGCCAAGCCGGCCATTCGCCAATCGCGCCATGCTGCACGCCACCGCGCGCAAGATAGCTTTCGATCTCGACGCGCTTGGCCTCGACCCAGGCCTCTTCGACCTTGGGGTCGTCATAATCAGGTTCCGCCACGCGCGCCGCCCCTTGTTGCAAACCTCATTCGGCCGCCATGAATGCGTCGACGGCAGCCTCCGATGGCGCGCCGTTCAACATGCCCAGGGCGTGCATGTAGACCTCCAGGATACTCTCTTCTTCCTGGCGTTCGGTCTGCGACTTCTTGCGCAGCCGAACAATCTGCCGCAGCGCCTTGATATCGAAGCCCAAGGCCTTGGCTTCCGCGTATTTGTCGCGAATGTCGCCAGCCAGCGCCTTCTTCTCTTCTTCGAGCCGTTCGATCTGCTCGACGAATTGACGCAGTTGATTTTGCGCCGAAGCTTGCAGCGTCGTCATGGAATGGCACCCCGCGATTGACTGAATTGGCTGACGATTTTCCGGATTTGCGCGCTGCGGCAGGAAGGCCGCGGCCGCTCCGGGCCCCTCACTATGTCGCGCGACGCTAGACTGCGGGGTGATCCCCATCAAGGCGGGTGGCCCGCTCATCCAGAGATTTGTGCAAGCTGTTAACGGTAACAAGGGGGGCTACGTCAGCCTGCGGCTATTGGGTTGTTGAATTCATCCGCGCCTGCTTTCATTTTTGCCATGGAATACAGGTTCGACGAACATAGAATTCTTCGCGTTTTCATAAAAGAGGAGGCGCCCATGCGCACACTGGTTTCAATTCGCACATCGCTGCTGACAGGCGCGGTGCTGTCCCTGCTCGCAACGACTGCCGTAGCCCAGCAACCTGCGGCCCAGCCCCCGGTGCCGCCGCAAGCCCAGATGCAGGCACCCGTTCCGCAGGGCATGCCGATGGGCCAGCCCGGTCAGATGATGCAGGCACCGATGCCCGGCCAGATGTATCGGCCGATGCCCGGTCCCATGCAGGGTCCCATGCACGGCCCCATGCACGGACCGATGGGTGGTCCCGGCATGATGCAGCATGGCCCCCAGACCGGCATGAGCGGAATGGACGGCATGCAAGGGATGCAGGGCATGTCGGGCATGCAAGGAATGAGCGGCATGGCAGGCCAGCAACAGGCCGGTCAGGGCGCACCCGGCGCAATGCCGGAGATGCCCGATTTCGGACCGCCGCCGATGCGCGGCCCGATGGGGCATCCGATGATGGGTGACGTTTGCCCGCCGATGATGGGTCCGCCCGACTTTGCCGCCGGCCGCATGGCCTTCATCAAGGCAGAGCTTGGCCTCAATGACGCGCAGACCGCCGCCTTCGACGCCGTGGCGCAAGTTCTGAAGTCGCACCACCAAGGCAGCCAGGAGCGTCACGCAGCGATGTGGGCGTCCATGATGAACGCCAAGACGCCGCTCGATCGGTTTGCCGCGCGCATCTCCACCACGGAAACGCGCCTTGGGATGATGAAGGAAATGAAGGCCGCTCTCGACAAGCTCTATGGCGTCCTCAACGACGAGCAGAAGCGCAAGGCCGATTTCATCCTTCCGGCCATGGGCGGTGTACGCTGCATGATGTGAAGGTTGTGCGGCTTGCCAGCGGCGACGCTAGAGCCGTTCCGGTTTTGATGGAAATCGCGGAACGGCTCCAGGTCTTTGTTTCGTCGTGCTTCTTATCGGAAAACCGG
>CAZLHQ010000120.1:0-10274 GCA_964559355.1 uncultured Hyphomicrobiaceae bacterium | reverse complement strand
CGGTGTAACGCATGGCGGCCGCGTTATCGCCGTCGATGTTGCCGAAGTTGCCCTGACCGTCGACGAGTGGATAACGAACCGCGAAATCCTGCGCGAGCCGGACCAGTGCGTCATAGATCGACTGGTCGCCGTGCGGGTGGAACTTGCCGATCACGTCGCCAACGACGCGAGCGCTTTTCTTGTAGCCCTGGGAAGGATCGAGCCTCAGCTCACGCATCGCATACAGGATGCGCCGGTGCACCGGCTTCAAGCCGTCGCGCACGTCGGGCAGCGCGCGGCCCATGATGGTCGACAGCGCATACGCCAGATAACGTTCTTCCAGCGCCAGGCGCAGGTTGACGGGCTCGATCGGGCCTCCGCCCGGCAGAATCGGTTTGTCGCTCATGCTCGCTGGGTTAGCGCGCCTGAGGGGGCAGGCTCAAGTGCGCCAGCGCCACAACCCACGCCGCAGCGGCCTCATGCGGGTACGTCTTTTCAACCCGAGCGCAACTCAGGCGTGCGAGCCGCGACGGCCGAATGCGCCTGGATGACGCCCCGTCGCGGGCTGTTTGACCATCCGCTGGACGGCCTGCGTCTTGGCGACCGCCGCCGGCATTGCGGGCACGGGCTCCCTGCCGCCAGAAGCCGCGCCGGCAGCCTCGGCGCCCTGCTCGAAAAGATCGTCAAACCCGCTTTCGAAGCCCGCACCGCCGCCCGGAGCCGGACCATACATGTTGCCGCCCGGCGTTCCCTTCAGGAAGCCCAATTCGATGAGGTACCAGCCGCCGACGGCAAGTTGCAGGACGATCATCAGCGGCGATTTATCGAGCATGACCATCGCCGCCAGCCCCTGAGTAAACAACGTCCAGAGCACGATTACGGTCGGCGCCAAGCCAATGAGCAGCCATTTACTGGATTTGTTGCGGTCGTGCAGGCGCTTGACCGCCACCGCCCAAGAAATCCAGGCGAGCAGGACGAAGCATGCGACAAACACCAAAAGCAGGATACCGATGGCCCCAAGAATCTCGTGCGGCGTCGATGCGCCTTTGGCCGTGGCAAACCCGAAGATGATCATCGCCACGATGACGACAATCATCACAACGATTGCCAATTGGCCGAGCCAGAAATGCGATCGGCTGGCGCGCCCCTGGAAACCGAACAGGAGATGACCAATGCTCATGGCGATAAACCCACAAAAACGCCTCGACCCACTGCAATTGTAAGCAGCCATGGCTTAAAGCGGCGTTTTGGGATCGTTTCGCTGAGGTTTGCGGCTGCCCCGCAATGGGTCAAAATTGCTGCTGCGCGCGAATAATTGCCGTCACATGTCCAACCCTGACGCCGGGGCACCCCCGCAAGCGTCGAGCCAAGAGCGCTGATGCCCACCATCCTCCCCGATATTCCGACCGTGGAAACCGCCATCGTCGAGATGACCAATACCTATCGCGCCGGGCACAAACTGAGCCCCGTCGGCCCATCGCCCGCGCTCACCGCGGCGGCGCGCGCCTTTGCCGACTTTCTCGCCCGGACCGACAGCTTTGCGCACGACGCCGGCGGCACCACCCTGCAGCAGCGTGCCGGCAATGCCGGCTACGACTATTGCGAGATCTCGGAGAATTTGGCGCGCAGTCTCGATTCACGCGGGTTCGAAAGCCGCAAGCTCGCAGAATCGACCGTCGAGGGCTGGATCAACTCGCCCGGCCATCGCCGCAACATCGAAGCACCCAACGTGACCGAAACCGGTGTCGCGGTCGCGCGTGTCCCCGACAAGCACCCCAAGTTCGTCGTCGTGCAACTGTTCGGTCGCCCCCGCTCATTCGCGTTCGACGTCCAGATCGCCAACACCACCCAATCGACCGTCATCTATTCGTTTGGCGATCAATCACACGAGCTTGCGCCGAGCATGGCCGCAACTCACACGACGTGTGCGCCAACCAGCGTCGTCTTCAAGAAGGCAGGAACCGGTGCGGGCGCGGTTGCGCTAACTGCACGCTATGAGGCGACAACTGGCGCTGTCTATGTAATCGAGCGCGGCAAGCGCGGCACGCCTCAAGTCAAGGTCGAGACTCGCCGCAAGATCAAGTGAGGGAACGTACGCCTTTGTCGATCAGTGCTTCGAGCCGCAGGCGGGGCTCAGGCAAATGCAAGTCTCGCGGCGTGAGTACGCGTTGCTCCAGAAAATAGCGCGACAACTTCAATCCATTCATGACGTCCTCGTGCGTGACGCCCGTGCGGCGGCCTTTGAGCAGAAACTGCGGCAAGGCCAAGAGCCGATCGCGATAGGGTTCCCCGGCCGACGCCGAGACCGCACGCCCCGACTTGGGCGACACATAGACGAGCGCGTCGTTGGAGCCGGTCGCTACGCATTCTCCCAGGTCGAGGCCGAAGCCAAGCTCGCTGAGCAAGGCCAGCTCCCAGCGCACCATCAGGGCCGGCCACACGCTCTGATCGTCGAGGAAGCCCAACACGAACAGCGTAATTTCATACAGGCTCGGATGCGGATCGCGCTCGGGCAGCAAGCGCGCCAGCGCCGCCAGTGACGTGAGCGCCGTCAACGCTGCCGCATTATCCATCGCCTGCGCCGCATAGCCTGTGCGCAGCTCGAGCGTCATGTGTCCCAAATGCTCGGACAATCTGCCCTTCCAGCTTGCGTCGACGTGATTGCCGGTCTGCAGCACGGGGCGGCTCTTGCGCGAGCGACCGCCATGCACGAGCCCGGTGTGACGGCCGTGCGCGCGCGTCAGCAACTCGACCACTGCAGCGGTTTCGCCGTGTGGACGCACGGACAGGATGATGCCTTCGTCACTCCAGTTCATCGCTCGTCGTCCACTGCCGCACAACGAACCGCTCAGATGTCGCGCACGCCGCCTTTTCCCGGCAACCTGCCCGGAGGCAACTGCGGTTTCACGCCTTCGGGGCTGCGCTTGCGCGGCACGACTTGCTGCAACCGGCAAGGCACCGCGAAGGCGACGCATGCATACTGCCCGTCCTTCAATCGCGCACAGCGACTGCTCTTTTTGGCTGCAAGACGCCAGTTCGTAAAGGCGCGGCCAGAGCGTGCCGCCTTGGCGCGCCAGCTCGCGAGCGCCGCCCGCCGCGCCTCCAATTCGCCGGCCGCATGCGCAATGTCACTCAATTGTGCGGTGGTGCATACGCGCACGGCGGCCGCAGCAGGTCCCGCTGTGGCTGCCAGCAACACCACCATGCCCACGGCTGCCGTACCCAATCGCATCGCCAATATCCTCGCCAGATCGGCGCTACCGCGCCCGACATCGTGGGCTGCAGGCCGCGCCGCAATCCGGCCGGGCCCGCTCAATCCTTTGGGAACTCGAGCCCCATCTCACGATAGCGCTCCGGATCGTCCTTCCAGGAATCACGCACCTTGACGAACAAGAACAGATGAACCTCGCGCTCGACAATACCCTTCAACTCGTGGCGCGAAGACTGCGAAATCTGCTTGATGGTACGCCCGTCCTTGCCCAGCACGATGCTGCGCTGGCTGTCGCGCTCGACGTAGATGGTTTGCTCGATGCGCACGCCCTTCTTCTTCAAATCCTTCCAGTCCGTGGTTTCCACCGTGATCGCATAGGGGAGCTCGTCGTGCAGGTAATGATAGATCTTCTCGCGTGTGATCTCGGCGGCAAGCTGGCGCAACGGCGCATCGGAAATGTCGTCGACGGGATAGTGCCAAGGCCCCTCGGGCACACAGCGCGCCAGGTGCGCCTTGAGGTCTGCCACGCCCGAGCCGTCCTCTGCCGAGATCATGAACGTGTCCTTGAAGGCGACGCGCTCGTTGATGGCAGCGGCGAGCCCCAGCAGCCGTGCCTTGTCGGTGACGCGATCGACCTTGTTCAAGATCAGCAGCATCGGCGCGCTGAAGGTGGCGAGGCGCGCCAGGATCTTGTCGACCTCTTCGTCGATACCTTTCTGCGCGTCGACGATCAGGGCGACGAGATCGGCATCGCCGACACCCGACCATGCCGCATCCACCATCGCCCGGTCGAGGCGCTTTCTTGGATCGAAGATGCCAGGCGTATCTATGAAGACAAGCTGGCTTGAGCCTTCGATGGCGATGCCGCGCACCGGCGCGCGCGTCGTCTGCACCTTGTGGCTGACGATCGTCACCTTGGCGCCGACCAGGCGGTTGACGAGCGTCGACTTGCCGGCATTGGGGGCGCCGATCACGGCGATGAAGCCGCAGCGTCGCCCATCGCCGCCGGCCATCGGGGTGATGACATCAGACGCCTGAGGCATCGCTGCCTGCGCATCCGTCTTTTTATCCTCAGTCACGCTTTGGCTTGCTCCACACGCCTTCTCGCACCAGCATAGCACTTGCTGCGGCCTGTTCTGCCTGCCGTTTCGAGGCCCCCTCGCCGATCGCTGCCCGTTTGCCGGCAATCGACACGCGGGCGACGAACCGCGGCGCATGATCGGGCCCGGTGCGGCTATCCTCGGCATACTCCGGCAGCGGCAAGCCTTGGCCTTGCGCCCATTCCTGCAGCGCCGATTTGGGATCGGCGACGACCTGCGGCGCGCCCTCGATATGGGGCTGCCACAACCGCAGCACCACGTCGCGCGCCACCTCGAAACCGGCCTCGAGAAAGATTGCGGCCAGCAGCGCCTCCATGGCGTCGGCCAATATCGTTTCCTTGTCGCGACCGCCGTGTTCCGCCTCACTGTCCGACAGGATCAGGCAATGCCCCAGATCGAGCGCGCGAGCAACCTTGGCGCAGGTCTCGCCACGCACCAGCCGGTTGAAGTGCCGCGCCAGCTCACCTTCACGGGCGGCGGGAAACGCATCGTAGAGAAACGCCGCGATCGACAGCGCCAGCACGCGATCGCCGATGAATTCGAGTCGCTCGTTATCGGGCCGCTGCTTGGCATTGCCGCGCACGCTGGCATGTGTCAAAGCCTGCTCGACGAGCTCACGGCTCTTGAACTTGTAGCCGAGCGCCGTTTCAAGCGCTTTGATTTCTGCGGGCTTGCGGGCCATGCGGTCGGTCAACGCACCAAGGTGAAGAAGCGGCTCCAGCGGATATCGAACGGCCACGTCCACGGGCTCGTCCAGGCAAACGCGCCAGGTTCGTCGACGGCGGCGGAAAAGAAGATGATCTCGGCGCGTCCGATCAGATTCTCGAACGGCACGTAGCCGACTCCCCACTGCGCGCGGCTGTCGGTGGAATTGTCGCGGTTGTCACCCATCATGAAGTAATGGCCGGGCGGAACCTTGAACACGCTCGTGTT
This sequence comes from uncultured Hyphomicrobiaceae bacterium, assembly GCA_964559355.1. GTDB lineage: Bacteria > Pseudomonadota > Alphaproteobacteria > Rhizobiales > Hyphomicrobiaceae > JAEUMD01. Next base: position 5,051 of record CAZLHQ010000120.1, on the reverse strand, counting down.
ATCGAACGGCCCATTCGGCTCGCTGTCGAGCACGGTGTAGCTGACGCCGTTGGGCAGCGTTTCCCGGTAGCGCTTGATGCGTCGCGGCGGGCCGCCATCCTCGCGCGTCTCGAACTCACCGTCAGCCACGCGCGGCACTTCCTTGCCGTTGATGAACAGCACGCCGCCACGCACGGCGATCTCATCACCCGGCAATCCTACGAGGCGCTTGATGTAGTCGGTGGCGTTGTCACGCGGCAGCTTGAAGACGATGACATCGCCGCGCTTGGGCTCGCTTGCGAAGATGCGGCCGTTGAACAGATCGATGCTCGATGTGAAGGAATATTTCGAATAGCCGTAGGACAGCTTGGAGACGAACAGGTAGTCGCCAACCAGCAGCGTCGACTTCATCGAGCCCGACGGGATGTTGAATGGCTGATAGAAGAACACGCGCACGACCATGGCGATCAGCAGCGCCTGGATGACGATCTTGATCGTCTCCCACCAATTGCTCTCGCTCATACGATGTGCCGCCATCTTCGCGCTCGTTCCCTATTGTGCCCGGCCCGACGCGCGGCGCCAGCTTCCTGCCATGCCCGGCGCGGCACCCAAAAAAATGCGGCCCTCCCGCATCGCGGCGGGACCTAACAGGCCGAAAGCAGAAGCCGATTTTTCAACCCGACCGCTATAGCGAGTTCGGCCTTGGAGCGCAATTCGCAGGCCACTGCGACGGCGAATTGCCCCAGGCGGGTGGCATTTGCGCGTGGCGATGGCGCAGCGCCGCAATCAGCTCAGCGCGGGTCGGCCTTGGTTGGCAGCGCCGAAATGATGACGATGGCCTGGGCCAACGGAAAATCGTCCGTAAGCGTTAAGTCGATACGTGCCTGATGGCCGTCGGGCAGCAGGTTCGCAAGCCTTGTCAGCGCCCCTCCGGTCAGCTCCAGGGTGGGTCGTCCCGAAGGCAGGTTGACGACGCCCATGTCGCGCCAGAACACGCCCTGCCGCAAACCGGTCCCCAGCGCCTTGGAGCACGCCTCCTTGGCCGCAAACCTCTTGGCATACGAGGCGGCGCGCAAGACCTGACTGCGCTCGGAACGGGCGCGTTCGACGGGCGTGAAGATGCGCTCGATGAACTGCTCGCCAAAGCGTTCCAGCGTCCGCTCGATACGGCGGATGTCGATCAGATCGTTGCCGAGGCCGATAATCATCGCCGCGCCTTGCCGGTTCCGCGCTGTGGCCTGGCGGCAGGTGCGGCGGGCGCCGGAACCTCCTGGCGCGCGTCGTCCATCAACTTGCGCATGTGCGCCACGGCCTGGTTCAACCCTCCGAAGATTGCCTCGCCGATCAGGAAATGGCCGATGTTGAGTTCGACGATTTGCGGCATCCGCGCCACCGCGGCAACCGTGTTGTAGGTGAGGCCGTGTCCGGCGTGTACTTCCAGACCCGCTTCGTCGGCAGCCTGAGCGGCATGCGCGAGGCGCTCGACCTCGGCGGCGAGGCCCTTGGAGTTGCCGTCCAGAGCCAGCTCGCAATAGCGCCCCGTGTGCAATTCGACGATGTCGGCGCCGATTGCCGCCGACGCGGCAACCACCTTGACGTTCGGTTCGACAAACAGCGAGACCCGGATGCCCGCCTTCTTGAGCGAGGCGACCACCCGAGCGAGCAGCTTGCCACCACCGGCCACATCGAGACCGCCTTCCGTGGTGCGCTCCTCGCGCCGCTCGGGCACCAGACAGCAGGCGTTCGGCAGATGGCGCACCGCGATGGCCAGCATCTCCTCGGTTGCCGCCATTTCCAGATTGAGTGGCCGCGTCAGCTCTTGCTTCAGGCGGGCGATGTCGACATCCGAAATGTGCCGACGATCCTCGCGCAGATGTGCCGTGATGCCGTCGGCGCCAGCCGCGACCGCCAGATGCGCCGCGCGCAAGGGATCGGGATGGCGGCCACCACGCGCATTGCGGATGGTTGCAACATGATCGATGTTGACACCGAGGCGTAGCGCACGCGCCCGCGAACCTTGAGTCATGGGAATTTGGCCAGTTTCGCTCGTTGTTGCCGGGCAGCGCAATCAACCAGCCGCGGCCTCTAGCCCCGCCAAACGGCGCCGAGACTGCGCGGTCCGCGCCGCAGTCCGCATCATATAATAGATCGCCACGCCCGCTGCGAGACCTATCGGCAGACTACCGGCGAGCATTGCTAACAGCACCGGTGCCGCGAACGCCGAAGCCGCGGCGATGAGTTCGGGCGATTGGCTATCCAGCGCCGAGCGCAACAGCTCGATGCGCGCCATCAGCTCGGCAGCGCTCACGTTCACCGCGCCGCCCAGCATGTGTGCGCCGGCCAGATACGTGGCCGGCCAGATCAACGGCCAGCTCAGCGGGTTGCCGAAGCAGGTTGCGAGCATCGCCGCCGGCACGCTGGCCCGCAGCGTCAACGCCAGCATCGCCGCCAGCACGATCTGGCCACCGATCAGCGGCGTGCAGGAGACGAAGACGCCGGCCGCGCAGCCCAGTGCCAGGGAGTGGGCGTTGGCCCTCAGCCGGACGATGCGAGCCAGCACATAGCGCAGCGAGCGCGACCAGCTGCGCCTCGGCCATAGCCAGACGCGCACCTTCTCGCCAAATCCTGCCGGCTGCCGCCGCTTGAATAGCATCGTCTCTCTCGTCGCGAACTCATGCCCACGCGGGCAGATGCAAACTGCTGCCTGCTCGCCAGTGGGTGTAACATCGCCAGCCGCCGACTGACGCGCACCGACCCTTATGGCCGAATCTCGAATAAACAGAATATGCGGCCCTTTGCCCTGCCGCCTATCGCCTCACGGCAACGCGGGGCGCTAATCTTCGGCACTGTTGTCTTAATGTTAAAATGCCAGCAGGCCTCCGAGATACCGCGCACTGTTTTTGATGGGGTTAGCGGCGCGGAACAGGGCGCAATCGTTGCGCGTCATTCGAACACACGCTCGACCTTGTTGACCACGGCCTTGGTGCGCAAACCGGCCAGGATCTGGTTCAAATGCGCCAGGTCCCAAACTTCCAGGTCGATCTTCAACTCGGTAAAGTCAGCGCCACGTTGCATCATCTTGACGTTGTCGATGTTGCCGTCCGCCTCACCGATGACGTGCGCGATCTCGGCCAGCGATCCTGGCTCATTCAACGCCGTTATGACGATATGGGCTGGAAAGCGCACCGGCGATTCCGGATCGAGATCCCACGTCACGTCGATCCAGTTCTCGTGCTCGTATTCTTGCAGGCGCGGGGAGTGGATCTGGAATATACGAATGCCCTCGCTCGGGGTCAGCACGCCGATGATGCGATCGCCGGGCACCGCGCCGCCCTCCTCATAAACCACCGGTATGTCCGAGCGCAGCCCGCGCACCGGAATGCCGCCCGCCTTTGCGCCGGTTTCGCCCGCAGCCGCGTTGCCGAGCTTGAATTTGAGGCTCATCACCTTCGACAGGTTGAACCATCCATCCTGGCTTTGCACGGTGTCATAGCGATTGCGCGGCCGCCGCGCGCTGACCACCGGCTCGGGCAGCGTGGCCTCCGGCGCCACGGCCTTGACGACCGTGTTGATCGCCACCTCGTTGCGGGCAATCGCTGCGAACAGATCCTCGAGCGATTTCTGATTGAGCCGCGACAGCACGCGGCGGACCTTCTCGTCGCTGTAGCTCACCCCGGCGCGCTCGAATGCCGCCGCCAACAGCCGCCTGCCAAGCTCGGAATATTGCTGGCGCACGGCATCGCGTGCGATGCGGCGGATCGAGCTTCTCGCGCGCCCCGTGACGACGAAGCCTTCCCACGCCGACGGTGGCCGGTGCGTCTTCGAGGTGAGGATCTGCACCTCGTCGCCGTTGCGAAGGCGCGTATCTATCGGCGATCGGCGGCCGTTGATGTAGGCGCTGACGGCGGTGTTGCCGATATCGGTGTGCACCGCATAGGCGAAGTCGAGCGCGGTGGCGCCGCGCGGCAATGCGATCAGGCGGCCTTTCGGGGTGAAGCAGAAGACCTGATCGTGAAACAGCTCGAGCTTGGTGTGCTCGAGAAACTCCTCGGAGTTGGAACCTTCGAGCAAGGTGCCGACGAGCTGGCGCAGATGGAAGTAGGGATTGTCCGCCGCGTCGACGTTCGCTGCACCGTTGGCGGCGCTGACGGCAGGCTCGGCCGCCACATCGTTTGCCCCTGCCGCTACCGCAGCGGCCGGCGTTGGCGGCTGCAACATGCCGCCATTCTTGTAGAGCGCGTGGGCTGCAACGCCGAACTCGGCAACCTCGTGCATCTCGCGCGTTCTGATCTGCAGTTCGACACGCTGGGCCCGGGGACCGATCAGCGTCGTATGCAGCGAGCGGTAGTTGTTGCGCTTGGGAACGGAGATGTAGTCCTTGAAGCGGCCCGGCACCATCTGCCAGGTGCGGTGGACGATGCCGAGCACCCGGTAGCAGTCCTCGACGTTGTCGACCACGACGCGAAATCCGTAGATATCGGAGAGCTGCTCCAGACTGATCTGCTTATTCTCCATCTTGCGCCAGATGGCATAGGGCTTCTTCTCGCGTCCGGCGACCTCGGCGCGAACGCCGGCCTCGCTGAGCTTGGCGCTGATCGCCTGGCGAATATCCTCGACGAGGTTCTGATTGCGCCGGCGCAAATCGTCGAGCTTGCCGACGACGGCCACATAGGCCTCCGGGTGCAGCCAACGGAAGGCGTGGTCCTCGAGCTCGTCGCGCATCGCCTGCATGCCCATCAGGCCGGCCAGCGGCGCGTAGATGTCGAGCGTCTCGCGCGAGGTGCGCTCGCGGCTTGCAGGCTTTTTGTGCTCGAGCGTGCGCATGTTGTGCAGGCGATCGGCGAGCTTTACCAGCAGCACGCGGATGTCGCTGGAAATCGCAATCAAGAGCTTGCGGAAGTTTTCCGCCTGCTGCGCCTCCTTGGTTATGAGGTCGAGCTTCTTGATCTTGGTGAGGCCCTCGACCAGCGCACCGATCTCGGCGCCAAACAGCTGGTCGATTTCGGCGCGCGTGGTGTCGGTATCCTCGATGACGTCGTGCAGCAGCGCGGTGGCGATGGTGGCGTCGTCGA
>CAZLHQ010000119.1:0-10294 GCA_964559355.1 uncultured Hyphomicrobiaceae bacterium | reverse complement strand
CGCGGTCGCGGACCACCTCCATCTCGTATTCCTTCCAGCCGAGCAGGCTTTCATCGATCAGGATCTGGCCGACCGGCGAAGCGTCGATGCCCGACCTCGCGATCGTTTCGAATTCCTCGCGGTTGTAGGCGACGCCGCCACCCGTGCCCCCGAGCGTGAAGGCCGGGCGGATGATGGCCGGCAAGCCGATCTTGTCCAAAGCGCGCATGGCTTCGGCAAAACCGGCCGTCCTGTCGTAACCCGAGATGCGGCCTTGCGCGTCATGGATCGGTGGTGATGAGGCGATTGCTGCGCGCGGGCTTTCCAGACCGATTCGCTCCATCGCCTCGCGGAACAGCTGCCGGTCTTCGGCCTTGTCGATTGCCTTGGCATTGGCGCCGATCAGCTCGACGTCATACTGATCTAGAATGCCCTTTTCATGAAGGGCGAGCGCCGTGTTCAGCGCGGTCTGCCCGCCCATCGTCGGCAGCACGACGAGCTTGTCGTCGGGACGTTCTGCACGTTCCTTGGCGATGATCTTGGCGACGATCTCTGGCGTGATAGGCTCGACGTAGGTGGCGTCGGCGATCTCGGGATCGGTCATGATGGTGGCTGGATTGGAGTTGACCAGAATGATTCGGTACCCTTCCGCCTTCAATGCTTTGCAGGCTTGCGTGCCCGAATAGTCGAACTCGCAGGCCTGGCCGATGACAATTGGCCCCGCACCGATGATGAGGATGGACTTGATGTCTGTTCTTTTCGGCATGTCGGGGCGTCTTCTCAGGGGTTCAACTCGGGCAAGGCTATAGCCGAGGCCGAGCAGCGGCGCGAGGGGCGATTGGGCGGATTGTGGACTGACCGGCGTGCGGATTTGGCGCGATGCGCCGTTTCACGAACCGAGCTGCTGTCCGGACGCCCTATTTGGCGTCTGTTGGCGGCTCGATCTTCAGGTCCAGGGGGTAGCTGTAGTCCTGTTTGAAAAACGGTCGATCAAGTTTCTCGGCCAGCGCAACAATATTGCGTGCCGGCAACCCGGTGGTCGGGTCGATGTAGACGATGCGCGTCGGCGCGCCTGGAGGCGCGGTCTTGTCGCGCATTGCCTCATAGGCGCTGAGCTTGCGCCCCTCGATCTCGACATAGCCCAGACAGTCGAAGACGGGCTGCTCCTTGGCGCCTTGCAGAACGGTCTTCTGCAAGTCTTCCGCGATCTGCAAGGCGTCCTCCATCGGCAGCGCCTGCCAGCCCTTGCCGTTGGAGACCCAGGCGCGCTTGCCCACCAGGATGGTCTCGGTGGCCGCTGGATCGATCGCCGCCTTGACGGTCTGGTGCATGCGGTCCGGCAACACATAGTCGACCGTCATCTTCACCGGCCCGCGCTCGTTGATCATCTGCGTCACCATGCGGAACGCACTCGATTTGCGCTGCTTATCGAAGGCGTCGGCAACCTCCTGTTTGCAGTCGGCCAATGCCGCGGGTGCACCGGCGAGCATCGTTGCAAGTGCGATGATGAGACGTGCCTGTGAAGCGCGCATGGCGAGGAGTGCTCCTTGGAATGCCGATTGGTTCCGCTCAGCCGCGGTTATTGTTTGGTAGCGTTGGATGGTGCGATGTCATGGCCGCCGACCGGCGCCTCGATCGCGATGTCCGTGGGATAGCTGTAGCGGCCGACGAATACCGGCGGCTCGCTGCCGTCGAGCCTGGCGACGACGTTGCGCATCGGCTGGCCACTCGCCGCATCGACATAGAGCGTTCGCGCCAAGGCCGGCGTTTTGGCATCTGCGTTCGCCAATGTGCTGGGCTGATCTGCGCGATAGCCGATGTACTCGGCGCCCTCGAACTGGACTTTGCCAAGGCATGTGAAATCGGCCGTAATCTGCAACGGCGCAACCAGCGTCTCGTGCACATGCGACGTGATCGACTGGGCAAACTGGGGTTGCAGTTCCTCCCAGCCGCCGCCCATCGTGCCCCACGCCCACCGCGCGATCGCAATCGTCTCGACCGGCTTGACGTGGCCTGGCGCCTCGACCTTCTGATACATCCGGTCTGGCGGCATGTAGTCGATGGTCATGCGGGTCGGACCCTCGGCAGACGGCATCTCGGCCGTGAAGCGAAAGCCCTTCGCCGTGCGCTGCTTGGTGAAAGCGTCCTCGACGGCCTTGCGGCACTCTTCCGCGGCATCTGCGGGTGCGGGAAACAGTGCCGCCGCCAACAGCAGGCCCGATATCGCTTTGCGCATCATCTCGTCATCCTTGGTCTTGGAGCCGTAACGGCTCGTTCAATCAGCCAGGTCTGCGGCAGGTACGTCGAATCCGCCATCGCCCACTACGGTTGCCGGCGCGTGTGCCCACAGGGCGTCAAGGCGGCCCTACTGCCGTAGCGCGCGCCCAAATCGGTTCACTTTGCCTCTTCGCCCGTCGGTTTGCGCTTCGCCTTGATCGCCTCCATCTGCCGGCGCATCTCCTCGCACGGTTCAGGGCGTGTGTGGCGCGGCGTGAATATGACGAAATCCGCCTGGTGGCCGGCGACGGGATCGAGAACGTCGTAGTCGGCGGGATTTGCCATGTCGGGTTCAACCTCGACATGCAGCACGGTTGCCGATTCGGCGGGTACTGTTCCGCGCCGGAACAGATACCAGGGCACGCCACGATCCGGGCGCACATGGCCGTTCCCGGCGATCAGGATTGCGCCTTTCCCATCCGATCCCGCCAGCATTGCATCCGCCATGCGCGCATCCCGCAAACGCTGCACGAGGCTCATGCTGGGCAGCGCCTGTTCCGGCAGCATGCCGCAATGACTTTCCTTGATGTCCTCGGCCAGCGCGGTGGCGAGTTCGCCCGCGAGCGGCTCGGCGAGTTTCAAGCGCTCGACATCGCCCGCGGCAAGGCCTGCCAGGCCCTCCTTGGAGACCTTGCGGTTCTCGGCCCGCGCCGGGCTTGCAGGTTTCAACACCAGGTTTGCTTCGAGCGCGGCGGCAACGATCGGCTCGTAAATGGCGTAGTCGGGCCAGCCGAGCTTGTCCCATTTGATGAGGCGGCCGAAGTCGGCAGCGGTGCGCGGGCGCGGAACCTTGGCGTTACGGCCGTAGAATCGATCGAGCGCCTCGTCTTCCTCGCTCGTCAGCATTTCGAGTGCCACGGCGTCGATCTGCGCTGCCCCCTCGACCAACCGCGCACCGCGCAACTTTGAAATCGTGCGGATCGCCCAGGCCTGCAGGCGATGATGATCGGCGTTGTCGTGCACCTCGCCGAGCAGCACGAAGCGTGCCTTCGCCAGTCGGGTTCCATAATCCTGCGCGGAGACGAAGTTACCGGCCTGGCGCGACCAAATGCGACCGGCGAGCGGGTGATCGCGCTGCTCCTGCGATACCCAGTCGAGCGGCAGCACAGGAACGTCGCGGTTGTCGGCCTTCGTTGATGAAACAGCAAATGCAGAGACGATCAGCAACACAGCAAACGTGACGGCTGCGCGAACATAAAATCGCGGCCCATTCATTCGCCTTGCCATCATCCTCATCTGTGTTGCGACCTCACGCGACTTCGTCCTCAACGCTCCGCGATTGCAGGCAGGCCCTTTTGCTCACGCATCATGTTGGTGAAGCGTGTGAAGAGATAATGGCTGTCCTGCGGACCCGGAGACGCCTCCGGGTGGTGCTGCACGGAGAACACCGGTTGTCCGGCGACACGCAGGCCGCAGTTGGTGCCATCGAACAGCGAGACGTGGGTTTCCTCCACACCCGCCGGCAGCGTGTCGCGGTCGACGGTGAAACCGTGATTCATAGATACGATCTCGACCTTATGCGTGGTGTGGTCCTTGACCGGGTGGTTGGCGCCGTGATGGCCCTGATGCATCTTTTTGGTGGTGGCACCCAGCGCCAGCGCCAGCATCTGGTGCCCCAGGCAGATGCCGAACACCGGCAGGCCACTGGCGACCAGCTTCTTGATCTGAGGCACCGCATAGGTGCCCGTGGCCGCCGGATCGCCCGGGCCATTGGAGAGGAACACGCCGTCTGGTTTGCGCGCCAGGATGTCTTCTGCAGAGGTCGTCGCGGGCACCACCGTAACCTTGCAGCCGCTCGATGCGAGGCAACGAAGAATATTGCGCTTGAGGCCATAATCGAGCGCCACCACATGGAACTGCGGCTCGTCCTCGCGGCCATAGCCTTTGCCCCAGACCCACCGCGTCTCATCCCAGGAATAGCTTTGCCCGCTCGTCACGTCGGGGACGAGATCGAGCCCGAGCAGGCCAGACCACGCCTTCGCTTCAGACTTCAGCTTGTCGAGATCGAAGCGGCCGGAGGGCTCATGCGCGATGACGGCGTTCGGCATCCCTTTCTCGCGGATCAAGGCTGTCAATGCGCGGGTATCGATCCCGGCAATCGCAACGATGCCGCGCGCCTTCAGCCACCCGTCGAAGTGTTCGGCCGCGCGATAGTTCGACGGATCGGTGATCGCCGCACGCAGCACCGCGCCGCGCACACCGGAGCGCGCTGCGAGATTGGAGGTCTCGGTGTCCTCGCCATTGGTGCCGACATTGCCGATATGGGGAAAGGTGAACGTGACGATCTGGCCCGCATAGGAAGGGTCGGTCAACACCTCCTGATAGCCTGTCATGGCAGTGTTGAAACAAACCTCGCCGACCGCCGTGCCCGTGGCGCCCAGCCCCATTCCCTCGATCACGGTTCCATCTGCCAGCACGAGGCGCGCGGTCTTCGTCACCTCCGTCCAGGGCGGAGGTGCGATCCGGTTGAAAGTTTGCGTCATCTCAGCTCCAGCGCGAACCCGCGGCGACGATGCGGGATAAGCTTTCGGTACCCCATCACATATGGTCGCGGGCGAGTGCCGGTGCCAGCCTGAACAGGCCAGTTTCGTGGCCTACTCCGGATAGGCGCCACCGACCCCGCTGCGACTTGCGGCGGGCGACGTGATTGGCGCGGAACCTAGAAGAACGCCGGGGCCGGGTCAATTGGCTGTGCCGGCCTCGTTTCGGGGCGCAAACACCGGCACAAGGACCCCGTTTTGCAGCAGGATGCTGGCGTCGCCCTTTTGGGGGCGTCCAAGGCTTTTCCATGCGTTGCAACAGCCATCTGCCCGATCCGGGTTGAAGACCACCGCGCCTTTGCCTAAACAGGGCCACCGGTCGCCAAATTGGCGACGCAAGCTTGGCCAGGAGGCCCGTTTTCCGATGCGCGAGCTCATTCAGCAAGCCATGAAAGATGCGATGAAGTCGGGTGCAAAGAGGCGGCTTTCGACGCTGCGACTGGTGACGGCGGCGATCAAGGACCGCGATATCGCTGCCCGCGTCGACGACAAGGGCCACGCTACCGGCCGCGATCGCGTCGACGACACCGAAATTCTGGCGCTGCTGCAAAAGATGATCAAACAGCGCCGGGAATCGGCCGAAATTTATCGCCAGGGCGGACGCGAAGAGCTGGCCGAGCAAGAGAACCAGGAGATCGCCATCATCGAGGAGTTCTTGCCGAAGCAGATGAGCGAAGACGAGACGCGGGCTGCATGCAAGGAGGCGGTCGGCACGCTGGCAGCCACCGGCCTCAAGGACATGGGCCGCGTCATGGCATCGCTGAAGGAGAAGTTCACCGGTCGCATGGACTTCGGCAAGGCCAGCGGAATGATCAAAGATTTGCTGAAATAGTGCGACCCGCACAGGGAACTGATTAATCGCTGCTTTACCTCGCCCGGATATCGTCTTTCGACTGATATTCATACTTCCGGGACGATGAGCATGAACCATTATATTTGGGCACTTCTCAGCCCTGCAGGCCGCATATCCCGCGGCGCGTTGCTGGTTCTTGCCGTTCCGCTCGCAATTGCCACCTTTGCGGCACGCTACCACCTCGAGATGGAATTGCAGCAAGGCCACGACGTCGCCGACTGGTGGTATGCGCTGATCTTGGTGCTGATCTGGCCGCAGTTCTGCCTCGTCTCGCGCTCGTTGCAGAACAGCGGCATTCCCGGCGTCGTCGTCATGCCGTTGTTTGGCCTCGTCGTATTCGACTTTCTGTTGTTGCTCGACCCGAGCGTGATGGGTAGCACCGATACGGATGTCGAAAGCAGCTATCACTTGCTCGACCTCGCCATGCAGGGAGCGCGCAACCTGCTGCGTGGCGCCGTCCTTTACGGCATCGTTATGGGAGCAAACGAAACCGCCAACGCATATGGCCCGCCGTTCGGTACGGATTCGGCAGAGGTGGTTCAGCAAAAGCACGCCAAGATCCGCGAGCGCGTGCGTTCTGAACATGCGGCGCGGCAGGGTTCCAATCCGCTTGCCGGCGCTCCGGCTCTGACGCGCGCCGGGGCGTCTGCCGTGACTGGTTCTGACGAAGCCACCGGCAGCAAACTCGGTTTCAACCGTCCCGCCGCACGCAAAGGCTTCGGTGGCCGTTAAGCGTCGACCGAAGCTCTGAGCGGACCAGTCCAGCGCGCGCTTGCCAGCGACGACACGATCCGTACCGGAAATTTGACGATCGAAACCACCACGACGATCGATAGGGCGAAAATCGCAAATCCAAGCAGCGTTTCGGGCCAGCCGCTCGTGGTGCGTGCCTGCCCGAAGAGCCGCGTCGTGGTGCGGCCGACCGCGTAGAACATCCCTCCCGCGATCCATTGAAAAAGCCCGGTGAGCAGATCTTGCATGGCGGCGATCCTCAAGTTGCAGCGACATGCCGATCTGTCGCAATTCGGGCCGTGCCGGTTCAATTGACCCGTGCGTTGAGCGCGCCTGTGGATAGCGGGCATGATCCGCGCTTGGAACAAGATAAGAACATCCATCGTGCGCGAATCACGTATCGCTGGATCGATGATGCCCTCTGCATTCGGCGGCCCGCACACGAGACACCATGCGATTCAGCCCACAGCTTCTGGATGAGATCCGCGCGCGACTACCGGTCAGCGCCGTGGTCTCGCGCAAGGTTGCGCTGAAGAAGAAGGGTCGCGAGTTCGTTGGTCTGTCACCCTTCAAGATGGAAAAGACGCCGTCGTTCTTCGTCAACGACCAGAAGGGCTTTTATCATTGCTTCGCCTCGGGCGAGCATGGCGACATCTTCAAGTTCGTGATGACGACCGAAGGCCTGTCGTTTCCCGAAGCCGTCGAACGGCTGGCCGAGGAAGCCGGCGTGCAAATGCCGGCCCGCACCGAGCCGACCCACGCCGAGGTCGAGCGCGAGGACGAGCGCCAGCGGCTCTATCGCCTGCTCAGCGTCTCGGCAGAATTTTTCCAACAGGCCTTGATGCGTCCAGAAGGCCAAGAAGCGCGCCGGTATCTCGCCAAGCGCGGGCTCGCAGCCGAGACGATTGCGCGCTTTGGCCTTGGCTATGCGCCCAATTCCCGAAACGCTCTCAAGGAGCACCTCGCGCATGCGGGCTTCACGCTCCAGGACATGGCACGCTCCGGCATGCTGATTTCCGGCGACGACATTGCCGTGCCCTACGACCGGTTCCGCAACCGCGTCATGTTCCCGATCACCGATCTCAAGGACCGCACGATTGCGTTCGGCGGCCGCGCGCTCGACCCGGATGCCCCGGCAAAATATCTGAACTCACCGGAGACGCCGCTGTTCCACAAGGGCCATGTGCTGTTCAACGCCGCCCGCGCCCGCCCGCTCGCGCACGACAAGGAACGCATCATCGCGGTCGAAGGCTATATGGATGTGGTGGCGCTGAGCGAAGCGGGCTTTGGCGAATCGGTCGCCCCGCTCGGCACCGCGTTGACCGAGGACCAACTGAAGTTGATGTGGCGGTTCGTGCCCGAGCCGATCTTGTGCTTCGACGGCGATAGTGCCGGCCGCAAGGCCGCTTTCAGGGCGATTGATACCGCGCTGCCACATCTTCGTCCGGGTGTCAGCGTTGCCTTCGCCTTCCTGCCTGATGGCCTCGATCCCGACGATCTGATCCGCCAGCAGGGTGCGCAGGCCATGGAAGGAGTGCTGAAACGGGCTCGCCCCCTCGCCGATGTGCTGTTTGAACGCGAATGGGCGAGTGGCGAATGGTCGACGCCGGAACGCCGCGCTCGCCTCGAGCTACAGATCAAGGCTCTGGTCGGCCAGATCGGCGATGCCGGAGTACGCGCTCATTACGAGCGCGACATGCGACAGCGGCTTTTCCAGGCATGGGGTGGTGCAGGCGGGCAACGCTCATTCCAGCACGGTGGCCAGCACGGTGGGCCGGCCACGAGCGGGCGGAGCGGCCAGAGGCGTCGCTTCGGCGGTGGTGGCCCCAATGACTATGCAGCCCAACGCCAGACCGACCGAGCCTCACGCGGATTCCATTCATTTGCTAATTCCGCCAATGCCTTACATGTCGCGGCCAGCCCCAGCTTGCGGCAAAGCGGGTTGGTTGCCGGCGAGGCCGCGGCACCACCTTACCGCGAGGCGCTCTTGATGCTGACGTTGCTCAACCACCCCTGGTTGATCGAGGAGCATGCCGAAGCCCTGGCGCGTCTCACCCTCACGTCGGAACAGTTAAAGAGGCTAAAGGATGCCCTATTGGCGGCGCAGGCCCTGGATATTCCACTTGACAGGGATGGGTTGCGCTCCCAATTGGACGGTTTGGGCGCCCGGCAGTGGATCAATCTGGTGGAGCGCACCATTACACATCGCAGCGACCGTTTCGCAGATCCTGATGCCGAACCGCCCGAGGTGGAAGCTGGCTGGCGCCACGCCCTCGCGATGCACGAACGGCACGTCGATCTGCGCAGATCGCTGGAGGCTGCGGAGTATGAGTGGCAACAGGACGGCAACGAGGCGGCCTTGGCACGGATTTGCGAGATCCAACGCCAGATCGCGCTTGTGAACAGCGTTGGAGGGCTCGATGCCAGTGGCGATGACCACTGACGGGCGCGGCAGCGTCGATCATTGCCGCTCTGTCGGAATTTTGAAGGGTACCTGCGTTCAGGCCTTCATGCGCACTGGCCCTCTTGCCGCTGATCCAGTTGTCTGGCGGCACAGGTCATAGACCACGCAATCGCAGCCAACTACCAAGCCCGCATTTCCAATTGGATAGATAGACACATGGCGAACGCAAAGACCGAGGAACAGCCGACGAGCGCCCAGGAACCGGGCGAGCGCGACAGTCCGCTTCTCGATCTGTCCGATTCTTCGGTCAAAAAGCTTCTGAAGACCGCCAAGGCGCGCGGGTATGTGACGCTCGACGAGCTCAATGCCGTGATGCCGTCCGACGAAGTGACGTCCGACCAGATCGAGGACGTCTATGCGATGCTGTCCGACATGGGCATCAATGTCGTCGAAACCGACGAGGCGGACGAGCAGGCCGAGCCTGAGGAGGAACTGGCCACCGACGAGGAGGAAAGCCGCGCGCTCGCCACGCAGACGCTGCCGGCCCGTTCGGAAACCCGCGCCGAGCCGACCGAGCGCACCGACGATCCCGTGCGCATGTATCTGCGCGAGATGGGCTCCGTCGAGCTGTTGTCGCGCGAGGGCGAGATTGCCATTGCCAAGCGCATCGAGGCTGGCCGCGAGGCGATGATCGCCGGTCTGTGCGAAAGCCCGCTGACGTTCCAGGCCATCATCATCTGGCGCGACGAACTCAACGACGGCAAGATTCTGCTGCGCGACATCATCGATCTTGAAGCCACCTACGAAGGCCCTGACGCCAAGCTGCCGCCCACCGAAGGCAACGGCGCTGACGAGGTGGCCGAGGACGTCGCCGATGCCGAAAAGTCCGAGGGCGAAGGCGAGGACGAGGACGACTACGAGAACTCGATGTCGCTGGCCGCGATGGAAGCCGAGTTGAAGCCCAAGGTTCTGGAAACCTTCGACCGGATCGCCGGCACCTACAAGAAACTCAGAAAACAGCAGGACAAGAAGCTGGAGCAGCAGGTCGCGGGCGAAACCGGCTCGCGCCAGCAGCAGCGCGCCTACGACAAGCTGCGCGAAGAAATCATCATCGACGTCAAATCGCTGTCACTCAACAACAACCGCATCGAGAGCCTGGTCGAACAGCTTTATGCCATCAACAAGCGCCTGGTCGGCCTCGAGGGCCGTCTGATGCGGCTGGCGGAGAGCTGCGGCGTCTCACGGCAAGCCTTCATCGACGAATACTACGGCAACGAAATCGACCAGACGTGGCTCGATCGCGTCTCCGGCCAGGGCAAGAAGTGGGCGGCCTTCGTCAAGGCCGAGCGCAACCAGATCTTGAAGATCCGCAACGACATCCACGAGCTGGCGAGCGCTACGGGCCTGGAGATCGCCGAATACCGTCGCATCGTGCGCGCGGTGCAGAAGGGCGAGCGCGAGGCGCGTCAGGCCAAGAAGGAAATGGTGGAGGCGAACCTGCGCCTCGTC
>CAZLHQ010000118.1:0-10299 GCA_964559355.1 uncultured Hyphomicrobiaceae bacterium | reverse complement strand
GGAAAAGTGGGAACCGGTTTTCCGAAAAGAAGCACGATAAAACAAGGATCTAGAGCCGTTCCGCGATTCCATCAAAACCGGAACGGCTCTAGGGCAATTCAATTCTCGGGATCGCCCCACTTTTCTTCTCCCCAAGGGAGAAGGAACTTCATCGCCTGAATTGAACCACACTGGCTACGCCCAGGACATCATTCATCAGGCTTTCAACAATCAGCCCAGGAGCACAAT
Source organism: uncultured Hyphomicrobiaceae bacterium (assembly GCA_964559355.1). GTDB lineage: Bacteria > Pseudomonadota > Alphaproteobacteria > Rhizobiales > Hyphomicrobiaceae > JAEUMD01. The sequence continues at coordinate 10,071 of CAZLHQ010000118.1, read as the reverse complement.
CATGACCAGCGAGCCGATCCGCGATCCCAAGTTCGACCACCTGCTGACGCCACAGAACTCGGCCTTCATCATCATCGACTTCCAGCCGATACAGGTCAGCTCGATCCGCTCGATGGACCAGAAGGAGCTGGTCTTCAACATCGTCCAGACCGCCAAGGCTGCGGTCAACTACAAGCTCCCGATCGTGCATTCGACGGTCAATATCGCGACCGGCAAGAACAAGCCGCCGATCCAGCCGATCCAGGACGTGCTCGGCAAGTTCCCGACCTACGATCGGACTACGATCAACAGCTGGGAGGACGTCGAGTTCAAGAAGGCCGTGCTCGCCACCGGACGCCGGAAGCTGATCATGACGGCCCTATGGACAGAGGCGTGCCTGGCTTTCCCCGCGCTCGATGCCATGAAGGAAGGATTCGAGGTCTACGTCGTCGCCGATGCGGTCGGCGGCACCTCTCTTGCCGCGCACGAAGCCGCGCTCCGACGCATCGAGCAGGCCGGCGGCAAGTTGATTTCGAAAACGCAGCTCTATTGCGAGCTTCAGCGCGACTGGGCCCGCACCGAGACCGTGCCCGGCTTCATGGAGGTGTTCGCGAACTGGGACGGCTCCAATCCCGAGAAAGACCACAAGGGCTGAACCGTCGCGGCAACCGCTGATCGGCGGCTGCCGCACCCACAACCAGAAAACTGGAGAACGAGATCATGAGCAAGGTACTAATCCTATACTATTCCAGCTACGGCCACATCGAGAAGATGGCTAATGCGATAGCCGATGGTGTGCGCGAAGCCGGCGCTGAGGCCGTCGTCAAGCGCGTGCCCGAATTGGTTCCGGAGGAGATCGCGAAGAAATCGCACTTCAAGCTCGATCAGGCGGCGCCGATTGCGACGGTCGCCGAACTGCCCGAGTACGACGCCATCATCCTCGGCGTACCGACCCGCTTCGGCAACATGCCAGCGCAGATGAAGAACTTCCTCGATCAGACAGGTGGCCTGTGGTTCCAGGGCAAGCTGATCGGCAAGGTCGGCAGCGTGTTTACCTCGACCGCCACCCAGCACGGCGGCCAGGAGAGCACGATCCTTTCCACACACACCGTTCTGCTTCACCACGGTATGGTGATCGTCGGACTGCCCTATTCGTATCAGGGCCAGATGGGCGTCAAGGAGATCGTCGGCGGCTCACCCTATGGCGCTTCGACTATCGCCGACGGGGACGGCTCGCGCCAGCCAACCGCGAACGATCTGGCCGGCGCGCGCTACCAGGGCCGGCATGTGGCTGAGATCGCCAACAAGCTCGCGGCAGCGTAGTCTGGTCGATAACGGCTTCGACAGGTTGCGAGGATTGGAAAGACGATGAGTAGCCCACCCGGAACGACTTTTCAGCGGCAGCGCCTGCTTCGCGTCCGCAGTGATGACGGCCATGCCCGGGTGGGGTTCGTCGAGCTGTTCTTCGACCTCGTCTTCGTGTTTGCGGTGACGCAGCTATCGCACCTGCTGCTACATCACCTGACACTGGGAGGCGCGACGCAGACCGTCATCCTGCTTTTCGCGGTGTGGTGGGCCTGGATTTACACGACGTGGGTAACGAACTGGCTCGACCCGGAGACGACTGAGGTTCGGCTGCTTCTGTTTGCGCTGATGGTTGTTGGCCTCATCATGTCCGCAGCAATTCCGCAAGCGTTTGAGTCTCGCTCACTCTGGTTTGCTGGTGCCTACGTCGCCATGCAAGTGGGCCGCGGCCTCTACATGATGTGGGCGCTCGAAGGACATCAAGCCGCCAATTACCGCAATTTTCAGCGCATAACCGCCTGGTTCGCGCTGTCGGGCACATTGTGGATCGCAGGCGCGATTGCCGGCGGCACAACTTTGTACGTGTTGTGGATCACCGCGGCCGCATTGGAACTTTTCGCCCCGGTGCACGGATTCTGGTTACCGGGTCTTGGGAGCTCCAAAGCGGGCGACTGGAACATCGCCGGTGGGCATATGGCCGAGCGCTGCGGCCTCTTCATCATCATCGCCCTTGGAGAATCCATACTGCTGACAGGTGCAACATTTGCGGATCTTGCATGGACCAATACCAATCTGTCGGGCTTTGCTGTCTGCCTGACGGGCAGCATCGCCATGTGGTGGATCTATTTCAACGTCGGCGCCGAGCGCGCGAGCCGCTTGATCGCCAAATCGTCCAATCCGGGTGCGCTTGGCCGGCTCGCTTACACATATGTCCACATTATCATCGTAGCGGGCATCATCGTTTCGGCTGCTTCCGACGAACTCGTTCTCAAGCATCCGGCAGATCACGTGAAGGCTGCTTATGCGCTGACGATTACCGGCGGTCCGGCATTGTTCCTGCTGGGCTGCATGCTTTTCAAGTGGACGACCGCCGGCTGGCCTCCTCTCAGTCACATGGTAGGCATTGGCCTGCTTGCGGCGTTATTTGCCTTGGCACATTCACTGTCGTTGATGGCAGTCGCGAGCCTGGCTACCGGCGTTCTTGTGCTCGTTGCGGCATGGGAAACCTGGTCGCTCCGCCACGAAATCGCCGAGGCGCGTGCGCACGCCCACGGACATGGGGCGCACCAACACAAGGAAAACGCATCATGAGCTGGAATCCTGCTCTCGAACCTGGCTGCCCTGATGCGATCGGCATCGACGCGATCGATACGCTCATCATCCCGCGTGCGCGCGATCTGGGGGACTTCGAAGTGCGGCGCGCGCTGCCTGCGCCCAAGCGGCAAATGGTAGGGCCCTTCATCTTCTTCGATCAGGCGGGGCCGGCGGAATTCGTCACCGGGCAAGGTGTCGATGTGCGTCCGCACCCGCATATCGGGCTTGCGACTGTCACCTATCTTTATCGCGGCGAGTTCCAGCATCGCGACAGTCTCGGCTCCAACCAGATGATCTTGCCCGGCGCCGTCAACTGGATGGTGGCAGGACGCGGCGTCATGCATTCGGAGCGCACGAGCGAGGCAACGCGCAAAGGTCCGCACAGCCTGTTCGGCATCCAGACCTGGGTGGCACTGCCCGAGGAAAAGGAGGACGTCGCCCCGAGCTTTGAGCATCATGGCAAGGACGCACTGCCGCTGATCGAGTACGACGGCGTCAGCCTGCGATTGATACTCGGCCGTGCCTACGGCGAGGTGGCTCCGGCCAGCGTGTTCTCCGATACCTTCTACGGTGATGCCACGCTCGCCCCCGGCGCGCGCCTGCCGCTGCCCGACGATCACGAGGACCGTGGTCTCTATGTCGTCGAAGGCTCGGTGTCGATCGCGGGGCAGGAGTTCGAGGCTGGCCGCATGATGGTCTTCCGGCCAAGGGACAAGATCACGATCGCGGCCGGTCCGCGCGGCGCCAAGCTCATCGTCCTCGGCGGCGCGACCATGGGAGCGAACCGCTACATCTGGTGGAACTTCGTCTCTTCATCGAAGGAGAAAATCGAAGCCGCCAAGGAGGACTACCGTCGCGGCAAATGGGGCGAGGGGTTGTTCGACCTGCCGCCCGACGATCGCGCCGAGTTCATTCCGCTGCCGACCTGACAACCAACCCGAGAGTGCAACCGACATGTCCCAAGCGATCCATTTCGACAAGCAGGTGAGCGGCACTGCCGGGCGCTACGTCGCCACCCTCGACGGTGTCGACGGCGAGGCCGAGATCACTTTTACGGTGCGCGGGCCGGCGCTGATCAGCGCCGATCACACCGGAGCGCCCGACAGCATGCGCGGCACGGGAGCTGCGGCAAAGCTCGTTGAGTACATGATCGCCGATGCGCGAACCAACGGCTTCAAGATCATCCCGATCTGCCCCTACGTTAAGGCGCAATACAAGAAGCATCCCGAGTGGCAGGATGTCATGACGGTCGGGCCGTGAGCGCTGCGCTGTTTGCGCGTGATTTCGCATGCCGGGCGGCCGCAGTCCCCGTTGCCCATGAGATGCATTTGCATCGCGTCGTGAACCGGCGTCGACGCGCACCCGCGAAAGCGTTTACGTTCGAGTGCACGGTTGCTTAACGGGCCGCTGCTACGCTCCGACGACGTGTGTAACGCGTAGGGACGTGCCAGCCGTGACCCTCTATGAGTTGAAGCCGCGCTTTCAGGCGCTGTTGCGGCCGCTCGTGCACGCGCTGTTCGCCAAGGGCGTGACGGCCAACCAGGTGACGCTTGCTGCAGCCGCCGGCTCTATTGTCGTGGGTCTCATCGCGGCGTTTGCAGGCGACCGGCAACCCTGGGTTTTTCTCATCTATCCGATATGGCTGTTCGCGCGCATGGCCCTCAACGCCATTGACGGCATGTTGGCGCGCGAGCATGCGCAAAAGTCGCCACTCGGCATGTTCCTGAACGAATTGTGCGACGTCGTTTCTGACCTCGCGCTGATCCTGCCCTTGGCATTGGTCGCACCGTTTTCCCCGGCGATGACCGTCATCTTCGCAAGTCTTGCCGCCCTAACGGAATTCGCCGGCGCACTGGGGCCCAGCATCGGGGCGTCGCGCCGCTATGATGGCCCGCTGGGCAAGAGCGACCGCGCACTTGTCGTCGGCGCGCTTGGTCTTTGGATCGGTTTGGGTGGCAGCCTGCCGCAATGGGCTGCCGCCATCATGCCGCTGCTAATTGCACTCAGCATCATTACCGTCGTCAATCGAGTGCGCTCAGCACTGCGTGAAGCCGCCTCATCAGGCCCCAACTGAGACTTTTCATGAACATGATTTCGCCACCATTGGAGCCGTCCGCCAAAGCCGGCCGCACTGCCACCCTGCGCACGTTCAAGACGCGCGACGGCAGCGAGCTTTTCTTCCGCCACTGGCCCGCATTGAGCGCAACACCGCGCGGCGCAATCGTCCTGTTTCATCGCGGACATGAGCATTCCGGCCGCATGGCACATCTGGTCGACGAGCTCGCCATGCCGGAATTCGCCTTCTACGCCTGGGACGCGCGCGGACATGGACGCTCTCCCGGCGAACGCGGGGACGCGCCGAATTTCGCGACGGCCGTCAGCGACGTCGACGACTTCATCAAGACAATCGCTGCAGCCGATGGCATCAAGAGCGACGACATCAGCGTCGTCGCGCAAAGTGTCGGCGCGGTTCTGGTTTCCACATGGGTGCACGACTATGCCCCGCAGATCCGCGCCATGGTGCTGGCCTCGCCGGCCTTCAGCGTCAAGCTCTACGTGCCATTCGCACGCCAAGGGCTTGCGCTGCAGAAAATGTTGCGCGGCAATTTCTTCGTCAACAGCTACGTCAAGGCGCGCTTTCTCACGCACGACGCCACGCGTATTGCGACATACGACAGCGACCCGCTGATCGCGCGCGCAATATCAGTGCGCATGCTGCTCGGACTTTACGAGGCTGCCGATCGCGTGGTGCGCGATGCACAGGCAATCACGGTGCCCACGCAGTTGCTGATCTCGGGTTCCGACTGGGTGGTCCACCACAAGCCGCAGCATGACTTCTTCGTCAATCTCGGCTCGCACACCAAGGAGCGCCATGTCCTGCCCGGCTTTTACCACGACACGCTGGGCGAGAAGGACCGCCACATCGCCACTGAGAAGATCGCGACGTTCCTGAAGGCGGCTTATGCGCGCCCTGTCGAGAAGGTGAACCTGAAGGATGCGCATCGCGTCGGCTATACGCGAGATGAGGCCGAACGCCTCGCAACGCCCTTGCCGATCACCAGCCCGCGCGGCGCCTATTGGGCTCTCGGCCGTTTCGGCATGAAATTCGGCGGCCTCCTCTCGGACGGAATCGCGGTGGGCAACAAGACGGGCTTCGATTCCGGTTCCATGCTCGATTACGTCTACCGTAACACGGCATCCGGCAAGACCGGGCTCGGCCGATTTGTGGATCGCAACTACATCGACGCGGTCGGCTGGAAGGGCATCCGGCAGCGCAAATTGAATGCGCAAACGCTGATCAACCGCGCCATGGAAGCCGTCAAGGAATCGGGCCGCAGCGTGCGCGTGCTCGACATTGCAGCAGGCCATGGCCGCTACGTTGTGGAGGCACTCACCAGCGGCCGTGTGCGCCCCGACCAGATCTTGCTGCGCGACTATAGCGATATCAACGTCGCAGCCGGCAGCCGTCTCATAACCAGCATGGGACTTTCAGATGTGGCGCGATTCGAGAGGGGCGACGCCTTCGACGCCGACAGCGTCGCCGCGATCACACCCGCCCCGACCGTGGGCATCGTCTCAGGCCTCTACGAGCTGTTCCCCGACAATGCGATGATCGAGCGCTCACTGTCGGGAATGGCCCGCGCATTGCCCGAAGGCGGTTATCTCGTCTACACCTGCCAGCCGTGGCACCCGCAGCTGGAGCTCATCGCCCGCACGTTGACCAGCCATCGCGCCGGGCAGGCATGGGTCATGCGCCGCCGCAGCCAAGGCGAAATGGATCAGCTCGTTGCGGCGGCAGGGTTCGAAAAGATCGACCAGCTGATCGACGAATGGGGCATCTTCACAGTCTCCCTGGCGCGCAGAACAAAGTCCTGAGTCATGCTCGCCATCGCGCCGACAGCACCAGCACCCGCATGGCGCCAACGACCATGGAAGCAGGCCATCCTATGGCTTTCCTTCCTTGGTCCGTTATTCTTCGCGACCTATCTCGGCTCGCTCGAAATCGTCTCCTGGCGCCAGCATGTGCCGGTGATCGTTTTCGACTGGGAACGCCACATACCCTTCCTCGCATGGACGATCGTTCCGTATTGGTCGATCGACATCCTCTACGGCATCGCGCTGTTCCTGCCGCCCACACGCGGCGAATTGCGCACACTTGCGTTTCGGCTGCTGACTGCTCAGATCGTCGCCACTATCATTTTCCTGGTGGCGCCGCTGCGTCTCACCTCCACCATTCCCGCCGACACCGGCGCGTTCGCGGTCTTCTACGGCGCGCTCGGAGAGGTCATCACCAAGCCATTCAACATGGCGCCCTCGCTGCACATCGCGTTGCTCGTGATCGTGTGGGCGGCCTATCATCGCTACCTGCCGCGCCGCTGGCATTGGCTGATGCACATTTGGGCGGTGCTGATCGGCACATCGGTGATGACGGCCTTTCAACATCATTTCTTCGATGTGCCGACCGGCGCGCTGCTCGGATTGTTCTGCCTTTGGTTCTGGCCAGACGGCGCAACCTCGCCCATTACGCAATTCCAGTTGACCAAGGACGCGGGGCGCTGGCGGCTTGCCGCATATTATGCGGCCGGCGCTTGCGCACTCTTCATAACTGGCACGCTGGTTTGGGGATCCGCGCTGTGGCTCTGGTGGCCCGCCGTCAGTCTGGCCTTCGTCGCCTATGCCTATGCCGGCGGCGGCGCCGCGACATTCCAGAAGTCATCTGACGGCCAGCACAGCCTCGCCGTGCGCGTCTTGCTCTGGCCCTATCATGTTGGGGCATGGATCAACTCTCGGGCGTGGACGAGCCGTCTGGTTCACGCCGCCGAGGTTGCCGATGGCATCCACATTGGACGCATCCCCTCGACTGCGTCCATCGGCCTCTCCGTTGTGGATTTGACCGCCGAGTTGCATAAGCCCGCAGGACTTGCCAATTGGCGCAGCGTGCCCGCGCTCGATCTTGTCGCCGTGCCGCTGCCGGCGCTGCGCGAGGCGGTACGACACATCGAACATATGCGTCTGTCTCACGCGGGCCAAGCATCGGGCGTGCTGGTATGTTGCGCGCTCGGCTTTTCGCGCTCTGCCGCTGCCGTTGCGGCATGGCTGGTCGCAAGCGGGCGTGCCGCAAACGTGGCGGATGCAGTTGCAGCAGTTCAACGGGTGCGCCCACAGGTCCGCATCGGCGCCGAGCAACTTAGCGTGCTCGAGGCCGTCCGCACCGCGGAGCACGCTCATGAGTGAGACGGATCAGTCATGGGCCGCCGCAAGCTGTGCCGCGTTGCTTCATCAGGGTCGCGCGGTGCACTGGACGGCGCTGGTCATCTTCCTTCCTTCATGCGCATATGCCATCGCTCATCCTGCAGCGATGTCAGGACTGGCCGTCCTCTGTGCGTTCATGGCGCTCCTGACTGAAACTTATTTCGCCATCCGCACCGGCATCGATGCGCTGCTTTTCGACCGGCTCTCGAACGACGCGCGCGGCCTCACCCATGCCATGGCCGATCTCGATCGTGGTCTTGAGATCGCCGAACTCGCGCGAGCAAACGAGATGCGCCCCCTTGGCGATCGCATTGCCGGTGCAAAACGGCTTTGGCGCAATCAGATCATCGCCGCGCTTTTCGTGGCGATGCCATCGCTCGCAATCATAGTGCGAGGCGTACTGGCATGATCGCAGCCGCTGGCAAATTCTTCGCCGTCCTGATTGCCGGCTTTGCCCGCGCCGTCACAGGAGTACGCGCACGCTGGCAGGGCTGTGGCCCCCAAACCCGGCAGCGCATCTACTTTGCCAACCATGCGAGCCATGGCGATTTCGTCCTCATCTGGACGGCATTGCCACCCCAACTGCGCGTTCTGACGCGGCCGGTCGCCGGCAAGGACTACTGGGACGCGGGTGCTGTGCGCCGCTTCATCGGCAAGCACGTCTTCAATGCGGTGCTCATCAACCGCGCGGCAACCACGCGCAAGGACAACCCGTTGGCGCCAATCGAGCAGGCGCTGACACAGGGCAGCTCGCTCATCTTGTTTCCGGAAGGCACGCGCAACACAACAGACGAAATGCTGCTGCCTTTCAAACCGGGACTGTTCCATATCGCGCGCGCCCACCCCGATGCCGACCTGGTGCCGGTGTGGATCGAAAACGTCGCCCGCGTGCTGCCGAAAGGTGAGCTCTTCCCCGTTCCGCTGTTGTGCAGCGTCACCTTCGGCGCGCCAATGCAGTTGCGGGCGGGCGAAGCCAAGCCGGACTTTCTCGCGCGGGCACGGGACGCCCTGATCGACACCTCACCGGGCAAGGAGCCGGCGCATGCCGTTTGAGAGCGCGACAACACACGTTTTCATCGCCGCCGTGGCCGTGCTCGCCGTGGCATCGCTGATATCCTTCATCCTGTCCCGCAGGGCTGGAGACGGTCCGGCGCGCGCCACCATCGACAATCTCAATGCGCGCATCAAATCGTGGTGGGTGATGGTCGCAGCCCTCGCCGCCGCATTCTCGTTCGGCAAGATCGGCGTCATCGTTCTTTTCGCGTTGAACTCGTTCGCGGCCTTGCGCGAGTTCCTCACCATCACGCCGACGCGGCGCGGCGACCACCTCGCACTGTTTGCCTCGTTCTTCGTGGTGCTGCCATTGCAGTACTATCTCATCGCAATCGAATGGTACGGCTTCTTCTCGATCTTCATTCCCGTCTACGCCTTCCTGCTGCTGCCCGCGTTGTCGGCGATGCGCGGCGACACGGAAAACTTCATGGAGCGCATTTCGGAAACGCAATGGGGGCTGATGACCACCGTCTTCTGCCTCAGCCATGTGCCGGCATTGGTGACGCTCGACATCCCTGGATTTTCGGGACGGCAGATCCTGCTGGTCGCATTCCTCATCATCGTCGTGCAAGGCAGCGACGTGCTGCAATACATCTGGGGCAAACTGTTGGGCAGACACAAGATCGCGCCCAGCGTTTCACCTTCGAAGACCGTCGAAGGATTGGCCGGCGGCGCGGTGAGCGCCATCGCTTTGGGCGCGGCGCTCCATCTCATCACGCCGTTCTCGCCGCTGGAGGCCGCGGGCATGTCGGCCGTCATCGTGCTGATGGGCTTCCTGGGTGGCCTCGTCATGTCGGCCATCAAGCGCGATCGCGGCGTCAAGGATTGGGGAGCGATGATCGAAGGCCACGGCGGCATGCTAGACCGCATGGATTCGCTGGTGTTCTCAGCCCCGATCTTCTTCCACCTCACGCGCTACTGGTTCACAGTTTGAAACCGGGCAAGCGGCTGGGCCACCATGCGCTTGGGCAATGCCAACCCTGGACGCAGGACGCAGACGGACGCGCGATCCGACCAAGCCCGCTCATGCGTCGGCCATCCTTCATAAAACTTCTCATATTTTCAGTGACTTGATGGTGGCGGAGAGGGTGGGATTCGAACCCACGATACCCTTGCGAGTATGCCGCATTTCGAGTGCGGTGCCTTCAACCACTCGACCACCTCTCC
>CAZLHQ010000117.1:0-10313 GCA_964559355.1 uncultured Hyphomicrobiaceae bacterium | reverse complement strand
CAGGCGGACGACAGGGTCGGTTCTGAGCTTGTCCCAGGCGCCCGACAGCGTCATCAGGCCGTTGATCATGCCACCCCAAGAGGGCATCCACAGCACGATCGACATGGTCATGCCGAGCGTCTGCGCCCAGTCGGGAAGCGCGGTGTAGTGGAGGTGGTGCGGACCCGCCCAGATGTAGAGGAAGATCAACGTCCAGAAGTGGACGATCGACAGGCGGTAAGAGTAGACGGGACGTTCAACGCGCTTGGGAACGAAGTAGTACATGATGCCGAGGAAGCCGGCAGTCAGGAAGAAGCCGACCGCGTTATGGCCGTACCACCATTGCGTCATGGCATCCTGCACGCCCGCGAACACGATGTAGCTCTTGGGCTCGAACGGGCTGATCGGTATCGTCGCGTTGTTCACCAGATGCAGCATGGCGATGGTGAGGATGAACGCCAGATAGAACCAGTTCGCGACGTAGATGTGCGGTTCCTTGCGCTTGGCGAGCGTGCCGAGGAAGACCAGCAGGTAGACCACCCATACGATCGTCAGCCACAGGTCGGCGTACCACTCGGGCTCGGCGTACTCTTTGCCCTGCGTGATGCCGAGGATGTAGCCGGTGCCGGCAATGGCGATGAAGGTCTGGAAGCCCCAGATGACGAAATAGGGAGCCCAGCGTCCGGCAAGGCGCGCCTGGCTGGTGCGCTGCACGACATAGAATGAGGTCGCCAGCAACACGTTGCCGCCAAAGGCGAAGATGACGGCCGAGGTGTGCAGCGGCCGCAGACGGCCAAAGCTGGTCCAGGGCAAGTCGAGGTTGAGGCGAGGGAAGGCGAGCTGCCAGGCAATGATGTCGCCGACCAGGAAGCCGGCAATGCCCCAGATTATCGAGGCCACCACCGCAACGCGGATCGGGCCATCCATATAACCATTCGCGTCTGTCAGCGTGGCGCCGAAACCGCGGGTCAACACATAGAGCAGGGCCAGTGCACCGGCCAATGCCAGAACCACCCCATGAAACGCCATCGCCGGATCGGTTGTCTTAATTGCGATCAATGCGCCGACAAGCGCGACGAGACCGCCCCCCGCGACAGCAAGCACGTCGGAGAACGTGTGCCTCTCGACCGTTGTGTCTGTCATATTTTCCTCGCCTTCTGGTAAGATTTTGCTGCACCGCTCACGCTGAAACAGAAGAAAGCTGAACAGCCACAATTCACGTCGCGCGCCGCCACTTTCATGGCTTTGACGTGGATCAACAGATGATCGAAAGAACGATCATGTAGTCATGCGATATCACTCAACTTCTCAAAGGTTTTGCCCGTGCGTTTCAACGTCGCATGCAGCGCAATGCGTGCCCCGTTCGATAGAACCACAAAGGTATGACCCCGCATAGTGGTGGCCCAGTCGCGATCTTCACGCAATTGAATATTTGATAAAAATCACTGGTGATCTCGTTGCATACGCCCCTGGATACCCGGCCGGCATGGGGGCGGCGACCGGATACGCTACGCGACTGCGTGGCGTTTGGTATGCAAGACAAAGAGGCTGATCGGAGCTCGCCGTGCAGAAACTTGCGGTTGCGCCTTGCGCAAATACCGCGGGCTCAACGGCCCGGCTGCGTTGGCGTGCCGCGTTTCGTTGGGGGTGGGCCAAGGTAGGCTGGCAGCTGACGGGCGGCGCTGGTGCGGACTTGATGGGTCAGCACCCCGTCGCTGGCGTAATGCAGCAGCATGCTGCAGATGGCGTGTTGCTCAGCCAGCGATTCGACCCTGGCGATCAGAACGGCGCCGCCGCGTGTGAAGTGGCCATGCAAGCGGTGCCCGTGCCGTTCCAGCACTTGCATTGCAGCGCCCCCGGCGCCGGGGACGAAACTGCGACCGCCCATTGAACGAGCCGCTCCGCCGCGATCCGGTCCGGTCAGGTCGTCGGGAATCCAGAATGCGCCGTCCTCAACGCTGGCGTTGTCGATGCGATGCACGGGAATGGTGAGCTGCGGCACCCGGAACGTGCTGCCGAGCAGGGCGAACTCACGTGATTGGACCCCGACGAGAATCGAATATGCCGAATTGATAAAGCCATTGGCGACGACGTCGCGCAGCGCCGATTCAATAGCAACCAGCCGGTCGAAAAGGGCGGCTGCGACGTTGATGCGCACCTCCGAGTCGTGCAGTGATGATTGATCTCGGCTCGGCGCAGTCATCGGTGAACTCTCCTGATCGCCAACGGACCCCGCAGCGGGCTCCGCATTCACATGACAATCGGACTGCGTGACGAAGCACGCATGTTGCTGCTCAAGTCACGCCTCACACACGTTGCGCTTGTTCGGCCGCAACGCAAAACGTGTGAAACTGCCTAGAGCAGGTCCGATCTTGATGGAATCACTTTGGCCGTGGTGGCCTGCTCTAAACCCTTGTTTGAGAGTCTGATTCACGCCTTCGATGGAACCGGAAGTGGTTCCGTCTCAGACGATCAGGCTCTAGCTCTGTGCCACTTGATGCAGGCCTTCCAGATCGCGGATCAGCACTGTGGTCGTGCGCGGCAACGCGATTATGCCGCTACGCTTGAGCTTGGAGAAAGTGCGGCTCACCGTCTCGATCGTCAGGCCGAGGTAGTCGCCGATGTCGACGCGAGTCATCGGCAACTCGATGCGCGCTGCATCACCACCCGCGTCACGGTTGCGCCGCGACAGGGCAAGCAGGAATACGGCCATGCGCGCTTCCGCCGATTTGGCGGCCAAGCACAGCAGGTGATCGCGGGTCATGGAGAGCTCGTCGGTGGCGAGCTTCAACAGGCGCCGGGCAAAGCCGGGACGGGTTTCGATCAGGTGATTGATCAAATGACGCGGGATGCGGCGAATCCGCACCTTGTTGAGCGCCTGGGCGCTGAAGCTGTGGGTGCCGGCACAGCAATAGCCAATGAGATCGCCGGGGAAGTAGAAAGACACCACATGGCGGTGCCCATCCGGCAGCAGACGGTACGCGCAAACAACGCCTTCAGCCACTTCGAGTAGATGAGACGCCTCATCACCTTCAAGAAACAAATCCTCACGCGGCGCATAGAGCGACGGGCTGATGACCTGTGAGAACTGGTCGAGACTGCATTCGTCGACGGTCTTGGCCTGCGGCATTCGCTGCAGCGGCAACACGTTGTGGGGCTTCTCGTAGACCAGCTCAGGTGTGGCGGACATGGCGAGCATCTGGGCGTCCTCTAGGTGAATTAACCTGTCGAGGATCAAATCAGCTGCATGTCGCACTGATTTCGATCAATTGTAACTGGACGTAACAAATTGTAATCGAGACCTATCCTGCCCCGGAAATTGGGCCCGCGACATGTTGTCCGGCCAGCCGGAACAATGCCTTCTAGGACGGTGAACTTTCCGCCATGGCCGATACGCGCGCACCACATATCCTGATCGTCGATGACGACCAGAAGGTCCGCCTGCTGCTGCGGCGCTGCTTCGAGGGCGAGGGATATCGCGTCACCGAGCTGACGCGCGGCTCGCAGGCGCCCTCGGCGGTGGATGCGGGGGATATCGATCTCGTCACCCTCGATTTGACGCTGCCCGACATCGACGGTCTTTCCGTCGCTCGCACCATTCGCGAGCGCTCGCAAGTGCCGATCATCATGGTCACAGGCAAGGGCGATCTGATCGACCGGGTGATCGGGCTCGAAGTTGGCGCCGACGACTACATCTCCAAGCCATTCCATCTGCGCGAGGTGCTGGCGCGGGTGCGGGCCGTGCTGCGGCGGGCACGCTCGGAGTCGGGGACGGCAGCAGGTGCGCGTGCGCCCGGCCGCGTCTATCGCTTCGATCGTTGGACGCTCGATCTCGACCGGCGCGAGTTGCGCGATGCGCAAGGTGCGGTCTCCAATCTGACCACGGCTGAGTTCGGCCTCATCGAAATATTCGCACAGCATGCCAACCGCGTACTGACGCGAGACCAGATCATGGATCTGCTCAAGGGGCATGAATGGTCGCCGTTGGATCGCAGCATTGACAACCTGGTAGCGCGCTTGCGCCGAAAGATCGAGCCGAGCCAAGACGAGCCGTGTCTCATCAAAACAGTGCGCGGGCTCGGCTATATTCTTACCGCTCAGGTGCACGCTGGAGGGTAGAGCACTTGCGACGAAGTGGCCGCCGGTTGGTCGTTGAGAATGCGGTGAACCCAAATTTTTGATCGCCGATTCGAATCCATAAGATCGGCGCTCATGGCCGCTTCAGCTCGAAAGGCCGAGAGCGGTTGCCAGCGTGCGCGCCAGTTCGCTTTGCCCATAAGGCTTGCGGATGAGCCCCGGCGGTGGCTCGACCTGCTCGGCGGGGCGAAGCATCTCTTCAGCATAGCCTGTCGTCAGAACGACGCGCACGCGGGGGAAGTGCTGGGCGATGTCGCGAGCCAGATCGAGGCCAGACATGCCGCCCGGCATGACGATATCGGTAAAAACGAGATCGAAGGTTTGGTCTTCGGCAAGCTGTTCCAGCGCGGCCACCGCGTTGTGGGCTTCGGCTACGTCATAGCCAAGGTCGACAAGGCGGCGGCAGGTGAGACGGCGCACGGCCGCGTTGTCCTCCACCACCAGCACGCGATGTCCCTTGCCCTGAGGCAGGCGCGATTGCGCAGAGTCTGCCGCCGCGATGTCGGGGGTTGCCGACACCGCAGGCAAGAATAACTCGACAGTGGTGCCGCGGCCGACGGCGCTCGCAATGGCGGCATGGCCGCCCGATTGCTTGACGAAGCCGTAGATGGTGGCGAGGCCGAGGCCCGTGCCCTTTCCGGTGCCGCCGCCCTTGGTCGTGAAAAACGGCTCGAAGGCGCGGGCCTTGACCTCTGGCGTCATGCCGTGGCCGGTGTCGGAAACCGAGAGCACGACGTAGCGTCCGGGAGCCAGCTCCGGAGTAGGCGTCGCGGCGGCCTCGTCGAGATCGACATTGCGTGTCTCGATCACCAGCCGTCCGCCCTTGGGCATTGCGTCGCGGGCGTTGATGGCGAGGTTCAGCACCGCATTTTCCACTTCGCCGGCGTCCACCTCCGTCAATGCCAAGTCAGAGGCGAGCGCGGTCGAAATGTCGATGTCCTCGCCGAGCGCACGGCGTAGAAGTTCCATCAGGCCGAGTACGAATTCATTGAGATCGATGCGGCGCGTCTCGAGCAACTGGCGGCGGCCGAAGGTCAACAGGCGGTCGGTGAGGCGGGCGCCGATCTCGGCAGCCTCGCGCGCCTCGCGCGCCAGCGAGGTGGTCGCTTCGTCGTTGCCAAGCCGCATTTCCAACAGCTCGACGTTGCCGAGGACCACTGTCAGGATGTTGTTGAAGTCGTGAGCAATGCCACCGGTGAGTTGGCCGATCGCCTCCATGCGCTGGGCCTGCATCAGTTGCGCTTCGCGGCGGCGTTCAGAGGAGATGTCACGGATGACATCGAGCTGGCCGAGCAATTGCTGGTCGGGAGACGTGATCGCGGCCGAGACCACCGAACCCGGGAACACCTCGCCATCACGCCGCTTGAAATCGAAGACGGCTTCCTCTTGCTGGTCGCTGTCTGGACTTGCCGGACAACCGCGAGCGCGCTCGTTCGCCCAATCGGATGGGTTGGCAAAAATGCATGTGGTCGGTGCGCCTGCAAGGTCGGCATTCGCGTAGCCGAACACGCGCGCGAACGCGGGGTTGACTGTTTCGACGCGTCGATCGGCTCCCGTTATCACGAGCGGGTCGGGCAGGCATTCGAATACGGCTCGGAATAATGCCTGCTGATGGGCGAGCTGCTCTTCTGCGACGCGCTGTTTGCTCAAATCGATGAGCACGCCGGTGAAGAAGGTTTCACCCGCGACATTGAACTCGCCGACCGACAGGTGCAGCGGAAACAGGCTGCCGTCCTTGCGTCTGCCGGTGACTTCGCGGCCAATGCCGATGATGCGGCTCTCACCGGTGTGCAGGTATCGCTCGATGTAGGCATCGTGGTGGTCACGGTCGGCGCCATCGGCGAGAATCGAGACGTTCTGGCCTACAAGCTCCTCCGCGCTATAACCGAACAGCTTCGACACGGCGGGGTTGGCGGTGCGGATGATGCCCTTGGACGATATCGACAAGACGCCGGCGGCCGCCGATTCAAGAATGGCATCGAGAATGAGGGCTTCGACGTTGAGGCGGCCGCTGGCCATCGGTTTGCTCATGGCTTTCTCGTTCGCGGTGTGTTGCCATTCCTCGCCAGCCTGCCCGTCGCGCGCCGGCCGGTGACGGGAGCCGGGCGTGGTCTCGGGACATTCCCGATGCGCCAAAATGGCAGTCACGACACCATTGAGACCGGCTGGCATGAGACCGTCAACACGCGCTGCCAGCTAAGGCCACAAAATTGCGGTCGTGCTGAATAATGCGGCGGGAACGCAGGGATTGGCTGTGCAACGCAGCGCTTTTCGCGGCTGTTTTCCACCGGGCTGCCAAATTTTGTGACAATTGCGCACCGTGCGACGCAATAGCGCGACATGCGGCGGGAAATTCACCCGTGTTCAAAACGCAAATGCTGAGTGGCCGGATCAACGCGGGCACGCATGCGAGACGTGCTGGAAACGTCGGCGGGTGAAGAAGTTGTCTTGCTTGTCCTCGCTGGGTGGGTGCGCGGTTAACATTGTTTCAATCATTGGGGTGCCCAATAAAAGTGCGCCATGTTGCGCATAACTCGATCTTGAGCAGTCGAGTTCGAGTCGCTTAGCCTTCCAACATAACAAGCAGATGTGTCTGGGACGGACGCCCTGGTGATGCTGATCCCGCAGCGATGCGGCGGGATGAACGCAACTAGGAGCACGGCCGATGATTGAAATCGTAATGTCCGTCTGCCTCGTTCAGGACCCCGCCAAGTGCGAGGATGTCCGCTTGAGTTTCATGGCCCAGTCGGTAACGCCGCATCAGTGCATGATGTATGGCCAGTCCGAGATCGCCAAGTGGATGGAAGGCCACCCCAAGTGGAACATCCAGCGTTGGCGCTGCGGGGCCGCCAAGCAGATGGCGAAGGCCTGATCGCACGCGGTAACGCCGGTGCTAGAGCATTTTCCGACGAAGCGGCCGCCGGTTCGTCGTTGAAAATGCGACAAGCCAACAATTCTGGAGCGCGGGTTCGATTCCATCGGATCAAGCAGCGCTCTGGAGATTGTAGCGGTGGTCAGGCGGTCTGCCCGTCGCGGCCATCGAGTTTCAGCACCGCCTTGCGCAGTGATAAATCTTCCTCGTCCCACGTGATCGTGAACCCGAGCTGCTCGGCCAGCGCCAGCATGCCGGTATTCTCCGCCAGAATGTAGCCCGCGATCTCGCGTAGCTTCTCGGCACGGGCATACGCGATCAGATGCTCCATCAAGGCACGGCCAAGTCCGCGGCCCTTGAGGTCGGTGCGCACAAGAACTCCGAATTCGGCGTGCTCATAGTCGGGATCGGCGGTGAAGCGCGACACGCCCAGAAGCTCACCGACATCCGATAATGCGACGAAGGCGATTTCGCGCGCGTAGTCGACTTGTGTAAGGCGCGCGAGAAATTCGTGGGTCAGCCCTTTCAAGGGCGTGAAAAAGCGCAAACGGCTATCGGTCTGCGATACCTTGGCGAAGAAGCCGCGATAGAGATGCTCGTCTTCGGGGCGGATCGGGCGCAGCAGCACCGGACCCAGGCCGTGCAGTCCGATGAGCCGCTCCCATTCGACGGGGTAGGGCCTCAACGCCATCGGCCGGCGCGGCGTTACCGCTTCATCGGCAACGCGCACCCGCGCATCGAGCGCGACCACTCCGTTCTCGTCGGCCAGCAGCGGGTTGATGTCGATCTCGCGAATTTCGGGGTGGTCGGCGACCAGCTGACTGACTTTGACGAGCGTGTCGGCAATCTGGTCGAGGTCGGCCTTGGGGCGGTCGCGATAGCCCGCGAGCAGGCGAGCGATGCGGGTTCGGCCGATGAGTTCGTGGCCCAGTTTCAGGTCGATCGGGGGAAGGGCCAGCGCGGTGTCGCGCTCCACCTCGACCGCGGTCCCACCCGCACCGAACATGATGAGTGGGCCGAAGGTCGCGTCCTCCGACATGCCGACAATCAACTCGTGCGCCCGGGAGCGACGTACCATCGGCTGCACGGTGAAGCCGTCGATGCGCGCGTCGGGGTGGCTGCGGGCAAGCCGCTCCAACATACGGGCCGCGGCATCGGCCGCCTCGTCCTCGCTCTTCAAATCGAGTACGACGCCGCCAGCATCCGATTTGTGCGAAATATCGTCGGAGAGGATCTTCACCACCACGGCGCTGCCACCTGCGCGAATGGTTGACGCTGCCGCGCGCACGGCCACGACATCTCGGGCAATGTGGGTCGGCACAGTCGGAATGCGATAGGCGAGCAGGAGCGCCTTCGCCTCCGCCTCGCTCAGCATCGTCCGGTTGGCGGCAAGAGCCGTGGCGATGACCTGCTCGGCGGCTTCGCGCTTGGGGGCGAGCCCCGGTGCGCGTGAGGGCGGAGCGCGCATCATCTGCTCCTGGGCGCGTGCGTGCGCCACCAGATGCATGAAGCCACTGACGGCGTTGCTGGGCGTCTCATAGGTCGGAATGTGGGCGTCGGCGAAAATGTGGCGCGCGGCATCGGCAGAATGATCGCCAAGCCAATTGGCGAGTACCGGTTTGGCGCGGGTGAAGCCGAGACCGGCCTCGTCGCGCGAGCGCACCACGGCACGCGCCGCATCCGTGCTGGAAGCAACGGCGGTCGGGCAATTGATGACGAGCACCGCATCGATTACTGGATCGGCCAGCACCGCCTTGACTGCTACGGCATAGCGGTCCGGCTCGGCATCGCCGATGATGTCCACGGGATTGGCCTGCGACCAGGCGGGCGGCAGTGCGGCGTTGAGTGTTCTCAGCGTCTCAGGCGAAAGCTCGGCAAGCCGGCCGTTGAGATCGGCGAGGTGATCGACCGCCAGCACGCCCGCGCCACCGCCGTTGGTGACGATCGCCAGCCGGTCGCCGGAAATGCGCGGCACGCGCGATACGGTCTCGGCGGCCGTGAACAGCTCGTTCAAGTCGAACACGCGCAACAGGCCGGCGCGACGGAAGGCGGCGTCGTAAGCGGCATCGAGCCCGGCCAGCGCACCGGTGTGGGAAGCGGCGGCGCGTGCGCCGGTGGCGTGGCGTCCCGATTTTATGATGATGACCGGCTTGGAGCGTGCCGCGCGCCGCGCCGCCGACATGAACTTGCGCGCATGCGTTACGCTTTCCATGTAGATCAGAATGGCGCGGCTCTTGGTGTCACCGGCCAGATAGTCGAGCAGATCGCCGAAATCGACGTCGGCCATGTCGCCGAGCGAAACGACCTGCGAAAAGCCGATGCGACGGGAGGCCGCCCAATCCAGAATGCCGGTGATGAGTGCACCCGATTGCGACAGGAAGGCGAGATCGCCCTTGGGCGCTGCGATGTGGGAGAAGCTGGCGTTGAGGCCGAGGCCGGGTAGCATAAGGCCGATGCAGTTGGGGCCAAGCAGGCGCAGGCAATAAGGCTTCGCAGCATCGAGCATCGCCTGCCGCAGCGCGCCTTTGATACCCGACGAAATGACCACCACCGCGCGCGTGCCGATGCCACCGAGCTCGGCGACCACGCCAGGAACTGTGGCGGCAGGCGTGACGATGACGGCGAGGTCGGGTGCGGCGGGCAGGCTCGCAATTGCGGGCAGGCAGATGCGGCCGTCGATCTCGCCACCCCTGGGATTGACGAATGCAACATCGCCCCTGAACGTCTGCGCCAGATTGCGCGCAAGAAGGTTGCCAAGGCTGCCTTGTTGGCGGCTGGCGCCGATCAGTGCGACTGAGCGCGGCTGGAACATGAGATCGAGGTTACGGATCGTCATGGTTCGCTTTCCATGTGCGTGGCGAGGCGGGCGTCGCCACCAGCCTGGCTTGCGAGGTCCTGGTTTACCACCCGCGAGAGATGTGTGTTGTTTGCAGCCGCGCACATTGCAGGATCGTGACAGCACGGGGCACCGGCTGAGTGTGCCAAGCGTTGACCTTCCTCTTCCCAACCGCACTTTCCGATGGCACAAGTTGCCGCAAGCGTCACCACAAAAAGAAACTGTCGTAGATGCGGGGCCGGCGGCTGACAGGCGCCTTCGCCCACAGCCAGGGAGGCCGAAATGACCGGCACCAACACGCCCAAGTTCGCGACATTGGCGGTTCACGCTGGCGCCATGCCCGACCCCGCCACCGGCGCGCGGGTAACGCCGATCTACCAGACGACGTCCTACGTCTTCAATGACGCCGATCACGCAGCCCAGCTGTTTGGCCTGGAGGCTTTCGGCAATATATATACGCGCATCATGAACCCGACGCAGGCCGTGCTC
>CAZLHQ010000116.1:0-10418 GCA_964559355.1 uncultured Hyphomicrobiaceae bacterium | reverse complement strand
AGCCGGTGAAGAAGCGCGTCATCTGCTCGTGCACCATGGTGTGGCGCGTGATGGCGGCATCGAACTCCTTGAACTGCGCCTTGGTCGGCAGCTCGCCATTGAGCAGCAGATAGCAGACTTCGAGGTGGTTGGACTGCTCCGCCAATTGATCGATCGGGTAGCCGCGATACAGCAGCACGCCCTCGTCGCCATCGATGTACGTGATCTTGGACGAGCAATTCGCGGTCGACGTGAAGCCCGGATCGTAGGTGAAACAACCGGTGTCGCGATATAGGCGGCCGATGTCGATCACATCGGGACCAAGCGAGCCGGAGCGGACCGGCATTTCGGTCGACTTGGTCTTGACGACCAGCTTCGCGTTCTCGTTCTGATTTGCGTGCTGCATGGAGCTGTCCTGAACGGTCATGAACGGTTCCCTCGAGACGTTGCGTGCTCGGGCGATGGTGCGATCCGAATGGGGTGGAGGCTTGTTGTCGGATTGGGCCCAATTGTGTGCCCGGCTTCTCACCTGTTGCTTCTGGTAGCCCACATTCCGCCCTGCGACAAGATAACCCTTCGGCTCAGTCGGCTCTGAATGGGTACGGAAATGCTAAAGTCTTACAACGCTTTACTGCTAGAGAATTGCGCAGGGGGCTGCCTCAAAAGGCAGCGTTGGCGTGGCCGCCAGCGGCGGCGCAACATGCCGCAGCGTACTGTTTGCACGCGGCTCCTGCTGCACACGTTGGCTATTAACCGTGCCCCGCATGGTCGGCAATTCGCGCACAGCTCTCAGCCTCGCCCAGCACGGCCATGACGTCGAACACCGGCGGCGATACCGTCTGGCCGGTGAGCACGGCGCGCAGCGGCTGCGCAACCTTGCCGAGCTTCAGGCCATTTTCTTCAGCGAACGTGCGCACGAGCGCCTCCAGCTCGGACGCCGTCCACGACTTGGCGGTCGCGAGCTTCGGCAACAGCTTGGCCAGCATCGCGCGCGTCTCGGCATCAATCAGCTTCGCCGACTTTTCATCGAGCGTGAGCGGCCGCTCGGCAAATACATAGTCGGCGCCCTTGACGAGATCGAGCAGCGTCTTGGAGCGCTCCTTCAGGCTCGGTATAGCGGCGCGGAATTGCGGGCTGGCGCCTGCGGCAAGCGCCTTGGCGATGCGGTCTCCACCCTCGATCTCGTGCAGGATCGCAAGCGTGCGCTCGAACAGCTCGTGATCGTCGGTCTGGCGGATGTAGTGCGCATTCAGCGCTTCCAGCTTGGCAAAGTCGAACCGCGCCGCGCTCTTGTTGATGGCATCGATGTCGAACCACGAGATCAGCTGTCGGGTCGGAATGATTTCGTCATCGCCGTGACTCCATCCCAGCCGCACCAGGTAGTTGCGCAGCGCTTCCGGCAGGTAGCCCATCGCCCGATAGGCTTCCACGCCGAGCGCGCCGTGCCGTTTGGAGAGCTTGGCGCCATCCGCGCCATGGATCAGCGGCACATGCGCGAACTGCGGTATCTGCCAGCCAAGGCCCGCATAGATCTGCGACTGGCGCGCGGCGTTGGTGAGGTGATCGACACCGCGAATGACATGCGTGACGCCCATATCGTGATCGTCGACGACGACGGCGAGATTGTATGTTGGCGTGCCGTCCGAGCGCAGCAGGATGAGATCGTCGAGGTCCTTATTCGCGAACACGACGCGGCCCTGGACGTGGTCCTCGATGACGGTCTCGCCCTCGCGTGCCGCCTTGAGCCGGATTGTGAAAGGTTGGCCCGCGGGCGCCTCCGATTGTGGCCGATCGCGCCAGGGAGAGCGGATCGTCAGCGGGCGTTTCTCCGCTTCGGCCTCTGCGCGCATGGCGTCGAGCTCGGCCTGGGTCAGAAAACAGCGATAGGCGTGGCCGGCGCCGAGCAATTGCTCCGCGGCCCGCCTGTGGTGCTGGGCGCGAGAGAACTGCGAGACAGGTTCACCGGTCCAGTCGAGTTCGAGCCATTTCAAGCCATCGATAATGGCGCTGACAGCCGCCTCGTTGTTGCGCTCCCGGTCGGTATCCTCGATGCGCAGCAGGAAGGTGCCGCCCTTGGCTTTCGCATAAAGCCAATTGAAGAGCGCCGTGCGCGCGCCGCCGATATGCAGATAGCCGGTCGGCGAGGGTGCGAAGCGGACCACGGGGGCGGGGTGATGCGTCATCTGTTTTTCAGTCTTTCAGCGTGTCATGATCCTGCTGCCGATGATGTGCGTTCGGCAGGCCAATCCCCGTACCACAGGGGGCGGCCGGGGGTAAGGGCCGGGGCCGGACATGACGTCGCGAATTTCCGCCATCGAGCCGTCGATGAGAAACCCGGGCACTGGCGCTTGGAACGATGCAGAGGGCGCTGGCGGTGGCGCGTTATCGCCGAGCGCTCGGCTCGGTGTTGCCTTGGAAGCCGAGCGCGCGCGCTGGTTCTATTGGATTCCCGTCATCATGGGGGCCGGCATCGCAACCTATTTCGCGCTGCCGAGCGAACCGCCTTCAATTGCGGCAACGCTGCTCATGGCGGGGGCATTGGGACTGCGCATGGCATTGCCGCGCACGACGCTGCTGTCGTTGGCGACAAGCATACTGGTGATCTTCGCCGTGGGATTTGCGCTCATCACATTGCGCACCCTGCTGGTGGCGGGGCCTATTCTGCAGCAGCGCATGGGGCCGGTCGAAGTGCGCGGCTTTGTCGAGCTGGTGGAGCCGCGCGAGGGCCGCGGCGAGCGCATCACACTGCGCATAACAAAGCTCGGGCAGCTCGATCACGCGGCGACACCGCTGCGCGCTCGCATTCGGACAATGAAGAAGCTCGAAGGGCTTGCGGCCGGAGACGCGATCACCGCGCGCGTTCATCTCGCGCCGCCGGCCGGGCCGGCGTTGCCTGGCGGATTCGACTTTGCCCGGCATGCTTATTTCAGTGGTATCGGGGCGGTCGGCTATGCGCTGATGTTGCCTGAGCGTGACGCGTCGGCCGGTCCAGCGCCATTCGATTTGCGGGTGTCGGCCAGTGTGCAGCGACTGCGCCAGGCTATTGGTGCGCGCGTCGATCGCGTGTTGTCAGGGGAGACGGCGGCGATTGCCAAGGCGTTGATTACGGGTGAGCGTGGCGGCATTCCCGAGGCGACCAACGCCGCTTACCGCGACTCTGGACTTTTTCACATCCTGTCGATTTCCGGCTTGCACATGGCGGTGATGGGCGGCGCGGTGTTTTTCAGCGTGCGCCTGCTATTGGCATTGTTCCCGACGATCGCGCTGCGCTTTGCGGTGAAGAAGTGGGCCGCACTTGCCGCGGCCTTCGGTTCGTTGTGCTACCTCGCCATCTCCGGCACGTCGTTTGCCACGGTGCGCTCCTTCATCATGATCTCGATAATGTTCCTGGCTGTCTTGCTGGACCGGCCGGCAGTGGCGCTGCGCAACGTCGCGCTCTCGGCGCTTGTCATTCTCGCGTTGTTCCCAGAAAGCGTGCTCGATGTCGGTTTCCAGATGTCGTTTGCCGCAGTCGTTGCGCTGGTGGCGGCATACGAGGCGGTGCGCGATCGACTGGAAGGACCGCGCCGCACGCAATTCGGTATCGTCATGAAGACGGGGTTGTTCTTCGGCGGCATCATCTTGTCGACGCTGGTTGCCTCAGCCGCCGTGACGCCGTTTGCGATCTACCATTTCCACAAGAGCCAGCAGTTCGCCATCATCGCCAACCTG
Source organism: uncultured Hyphomicrobiaceae bacterium (assembly GCA_964559355.1). Lineage (GTDB taxonomy): Bacteria > Pseudomonadota > Alphaproteobacteria > Rhizobiales > Hyphomicrobiaceae > JAEUMD01. Next base: position 6,728 of record CAZLHQ010000116.1, on the reverse strand, counting down.
CTCGCCATTCCGATCTGCAACCTGATGGTGATGCCCGCCGCGCTGGCGACGCTGGTGGCGATGCCGCTTGGACTGGAGGCAGGGCCGCTGTGGGTCATGGGGCTCGGCATCGACGCGATGAGCTGGACGGCGCGGCAGGTTGCGCGGCTGCCCGGTGCAGTCGGCTATCTGCCCGCGATTCCCACGGCTGCGTTCGCGCTGATGCTGGCCGGCGGGCTGTGGCTGCTGTTGTGGCATGCGCGCTGGAGATTTCTGGGGCTGGCGGCGATCGCTGCCGGCATTGCCCTGGCGCCGCTTGCGCCACGGCCCGATGTGTTGATCGGCCGCGATGGCGCGCTGGTTGCGGTTCGCACGGAGTCGGGCCGCTTGACGGCTCTGGCCGCGCCGCAATCGCGCTTCGAGCTGTCGCGTTGGCTCGAGCATGATGGGGATTCGCGTCCACCTGCCGAAGTGTTCGCATCAGGTGGCATGAGTTGCGACGCGCTGGGCTGCATGATGAACGTCAAGGGCGCGCGGATCGCCGTCTCGCGCCATCCGGCTGCCATCGGCGATGATTGCCGGCAGGCCGATCTCGTGGTGCTGGCGATGGCGGTGCCCAAGGGCTGCTCCGAACCGGCCGCGGTCATCGATTTTTTTGCTGCGCGCACGGCAGGAACACATGCCGTCTATATTTCAGGGCCGCGAGAGTTCCGCATCGAGACCGTGGCGGGCACACGCGGCGCACGCCCCTGGTCGCCGCCCCATCCCTGGTCGCTGGAAGGTCGCCGCAACGCAGCAGTCGCAGAAGGTGCGGCCCGCTCGATCACCTCCCCGGCGGGCACCGTCATCACCTCCCCTGCGGGCGTCATCAACGACGGCGCCGCCGCCGCCGCCAACAGCGGCAACAGCAGGGACGGTCGTCGAAGCGAACGAGGCGATCGCTACTCGCGCGTTGCCGCCTTCGCCGCCCCCATCGCGATGCTCGACGCCCTGCGCTTGCCGCGACCGGAAGTCGAGGATGACGCCGAACCGCTGTCCAGCGAGGAATTGGAGTGACATGCCAACTCACCGATGCTCACATCGCAACAGGCTTGCAGCGCACTGCGTGGGAAGTTCCGCAGAGCGCTACACGGGCAGATTGAGCGCCACCGATCAATAGCGACGGATCAATCCCACCAGACGGCCTTGGATATCGACCTGATCGGGACCGAAGATGCGCGTCTTGAACTCGGGGTTTGCGGCTTCGAGGGCGATCGTCGTGCCCTTCTTGCGCAGCCGCTTCAGTGTCGCTTCCTCTTTTTCGACCAAAGCAACGACGATGTCGCCATTTTCGGCCGAGTCGCAGCGGCGGATGATGACCGTGTCGCCGTCGTGAATGCCGGCTTCGATCATCGAATCGCCTTTGACTTCGAGCGCGAAATGCACCCCGTTGGTCAGCAGATCGGGTGGGCAGGCGATGTCGTGGGTATGGTTCTGGATGGCACTGATCGGCGTGCCGGCTGCAATCCGTCCCATCACCGGAACCGAAACCGTGCGGCTGTCGATGGCGACCGATGGTGGCGCATAGAGCTCGGCCGGCTTGCGCCCGCTACCTTCGATGACGCTTGGCTGGAAGCCGGCTTTCTTCGGTGCCGCATCACTGCCCTCGGGCAGCTTTATCACTTCGATGGCGCGCGCCCGGTGCGGCAGCCGACGGATGAAACCACGTTCGACCAAGGCCGTGATCAACCGATGGATGCCCGACTTTGATTTGAGATCGAGGGCGTCTTTCATCTCGTCGAAGGAGGGCGGCACGCCATCGGCCTGCATGCGCTCATGGATGAAGAGCAAGAGTTCTTTCTGTTTTTGCGTGAGCATCACGCCTCCCGTTTCTTGAAATGCCAGCCCTTGAAATGCCAGCCGCTCCCGTACCGAGGGCCGGCCCCAGCGGACCTGTACTCTTCACTCGCAGGCACTCGTTACTCGAATGCAGCCCCGGTCAGCTCACGGCGACGAACCCGCCTGAGGTGGCCGATCCGTTGCGCCGTACTCAGCGCATGCAAGTCAGGACAAATCATGAACGTACACTAGCCGTTCCCGTGCTGTTCCGCAAGGGCCTCAAAAGCACATCATCTGGGCAACTAGAAATCGAGTGGCAGGATCTCGACGCGCTGGCCCGCATCGCATGCCGCGGCATGGGGTGCGCGCACGATCAGGCAATCGGCGGCGGCCAGCGGAGAGATCAGCGAGCTATCCTGATTGGTGATCGCGTGCACGCGGCGGTGGCCGGGGCCTTTATTGATGAAACAGGCACGCATGTAGTGGGTGCGCGGGCCGTTCTTCTCCAGCGGTGCGGCGAGGGTGGCGCTGTGCATCGTGCGAGCCTCGGCAGGATCGCGTCCCAGCAGCGCGGCGATCAGCGGCACCACGAACACGCGCGTGCAGATCATCGACGACACCGGGTTGCCCGGCAGTCCCAGCACATACTGCGCGCCACGGCGGCCGAAGATCATCGGCTTGCCGGGTCGCATCGCGATTTTCCAGAAGTCGAGCGTCATGCCGGCCTGTTCGAGCGCCGGCACCACCAGATCGTGATCGCCGACCGAGGCCCCGCCGATGGTCAGCAGGATGTCGGCATTCTCGGCCGCTGCGATGTGACTGGAAAGACTGGCCAGCGTATCGCGAGCGATGCCCAGAAGCACCGGTTCGGCGCCGTAGCCGCGCAGCATCGCCGCAAGGCCATATGGGTTGGACGAGACGATCTGATCGGGGCGCGGCGTCTCACCCGGCGCCACCAGTTCATCGCCCGTCGCCAGGATCGCCACACGCGGACGCCGGCGCACGGCCAGGCGATCGTGTCCCGTCGCGGCCGCGAGCAGGACATCGCGCGACTTGAGGCGGGTGCCGGCATGCAGCATCACCACGCCGCTTTGGAAATCGCCACCGCGCGGACGGATGTGATCAGGATCTGGCAGGCCCTCGACGACGTGGATCGCCTCGCCATCGGCCTTGGTGTTTTCCTGGATGACGATGGCGTCGGCGCCTTCGGGAACCGGCGCACCTGTGAAAATGCGCACGGTTTGGCCTGCTGCGATTGGGCCCATGAAGGCATGACCGGCTGCGGACTCGCCGATCAGCTGCAGTGTGGCTGGCAATCGCGCGACATCGGCAGCGCGTGCGGCATAGCCATCCATCGCCGAGGCATTGAAGGGTGGTTGTGTCAGCCGAGCGGCAACATCGTCGGCGAGCACGCGGCCGGCGGCATCGGCAAGCGCAATGTTCTCGGCTGCGATCGGTTGCGCGCCCGCGACGATCCGAGACAACGCTTCTTCGACAGACAGAAGCGCCATCTCAGGTCTTTGCTCCGTCTGGTGTCGCGGCCCGCCATGTGCCCGAGCGTCCGCCGGATTTCTCGATGAGCCGGATGGCTTCGAAGACCATAGCTTTATCGACCGCTTTGAGCATGTCGTAGATGGTGAGGCACGCCACCGACACCGCCGTCAGCGCCTCCATCTCGACGCCGGTTTGACCCGAGACCTTCACCTCCGCCATCACATGCAACCCGGGTGGGCTGTCGCTGCGCTCAAAATCCACGGTCGCCTTGGTGATCGGCAGGGGATGACACAGCGGAATGAGGTCCGACGTCTTCTTTGCGGCCATGATGCCGGCGATCCGCGCGGTGGCGAGCACGTCGCCTTTCTTTGCCGTGCCCGTCTCGATCAGCGCCAGCGTTTCAGCCGCCATTGAAACGAAGCCCTGCGCGCGCGCCACGCGATGTGTAACGTCCTTTTGCGACACGTCGACCATGTTGGCCTCGCCCTTCTCGTTGAGGTGAGAAAGGCGCGGCGGGGAGGCTTTTTGCTTTCGCATCGGGACTCTTGTGGTGGGCGGCTCAGGGGCGGCAGATCGAACGGCGCGAGTATACCAATCACTCGTACGCCCGCGCCAGTCACTTGCGCATCCTGCGGAGGCAACGCACGGTCCTTTGCGTCGCCAAGGTTTACGCGCGGGGCTTATCACACGAGAAGGCGCCTCAACTGCCGCGCAATTGCCGCTATAGTGCGCGGTGCTGGCCGCTGCCGCGCTGGTGCACGGATGAAGCGCTGGTAAGAATTTTGAGAATGCCGTCGTCATCAAGGAGAGTGAACAATGCTGCGAGCCCGCAAACTCTTCGGCGCCGTGCTGCTGGCCGCTGCCGCCACTCAGACTGCTGGCGCGGCCGGCGCCGCAGATCGCGCCAGCTACCTCGCCCAATGTGAGAAGAGCAACGGTGCGGAGGCAAAGGCGAAGTGTGCGTGCATGGCGGGCAAGATCGACGCCGCATTCAAGGACAAAGCGTTGACCTACGCCTATCTGTCGGTCTCCGCATCGGCTGGCGACGTGGCGAACTTCGAGTCGGGGATGACAGCCAAGGAGGAAGACGAGATTGTCGACAAGACCTTCCAGTTCATGAAGGAGTGCGGTCTGGCAAAGTGATCCCAGACTGTAACCGCGTTTCGATTGACGGCCGGCGATGCTGTCGTTCCAAGGCGCGGCCTTCAGCATTTTTGGCGGTGAACGCTTGGCCATGGGCGTGCACGAACATGAGCCCGCAACGGACTGTGCCTGCGAGAAAGGTATGTCGTGCCGCGGCGGCCATGTGATGTGCGGCGCACGCGGCAAGCCGATCTGGAGCTCACGCTGTGAAACGACTTCGCCTGGGTGCTGCAATCGTCGTTCTCGTCTGCCTCGCTCCGTTGATTTCGGCAGCACTCGCCGCGTGGATCGCGAGCCGTAACGGCTGCACGCTGCACGAGGGCTTTGCCAATCCCTGCATCGTGTTCGGTCGCGACATCGGTGAAGCGCTGTATACGATGGCCGTGATGGGCTGGCTGGCGCTCGTCACGCTGCCGCTCGGCGCGCTCGCTGCACTCGTCTGGATCGTCGGCGAGGTCGTGCACCTGGTGCGCCAGCGTAGGGCCGGCGGGGGAGATTGAACATAAGGCACAGCATGATCGTGGCGATCGCCGCGCCCTGCTCCTGCACGACAAACGGCTGCCGCTGATGTCTTTTTCCGGCAATCAGGATTTGTCCGCGGCGCGACGCAGAAGCGGGACGCGCACCGTGAAAGTTTGCACGGCCTCTCCGTTCTGGTTCAGCGTGGTATTCCGCATGATGGCGCTGCCGCGGTCGGGACGTGAGCGCGATGGCGTCAGCTCCAGAACTTCCACCACGACATGCAGCGTATCGCCGGGTCGTGTCGGTCGTGGCCATTGGAGTTCGCCGCCCGCGCCGATGACGCCGCCGGCGAGCGGCAGCGCCTCGACCACGAGCTGCATCGTCAGCGCGGCCGTGTGCCAGCCACTCGCGGCAAGCCCTCCAAATAACGTCGCCTTGGCCGCCTCTTCGTCGAGGTGGAAAGGCTGCGGGTCATACACCGCCGAGTAGGCCTTGATGTCTTCGGCCGTGATCGTGCGCGTGCCAGTAACGAACCTCTGGCCGACAAAGAGGTCTTCGAAAAAGAGCGGGCTGGTGGAGGGGGATGCGGCTGAGGCTGAGAACATGGTTGTATCGTTGCTCCCGCATTGCTGCTCGTGTCGCCAGCAGCTTAGCCCGGCCACGGCCGATTCACATCGGCCACCTATCGCCGGATTGGGGCGTTGCTACTTGCGTATTGGGTGAAAATCTCGGAGCGCCCGCTGCTGTGATCCTCGGCTTCATGTCGTGGATCAAGCATCGCGATCACTCCGCCGCCCCCTTCGCTCGCAGACCCAGCAGCTCCTTCAGATGCCGCCCGTGTAGCATTCCTTGCACGCCGCCACGTCCTCGGGGCCGTCCGCTCACAAATCGTCTGGCCGCAACCCCGTACTCTTGGCAATTCGGGTGAGCATATTGGGACCGATTTCTACGTCATCGTGGAAGGCAAACACGACATCGGGCCAGCCTTCGCGTGAAAGCGTCTTGTGAGAGCCCGACTAACGCTTCACCGTCCAGCCAATCCGCAATAATGCGGCAAGGACGCGGCGCGCCTTTGTTGCTCCAAACGCAGTCATTCAGCCGCGACCATGATGGAGATAGGCATGGGCCGTGCTTCGCCCTGCTCTAGCCGCTCTGCCATCACGCGAAGTGCCAACGCCTCAGCCTTAGCCATCGCCTCCTCACATGTCGCTCCATAGGTGAGGACGCCCGGTAGCTCTGGCACCTCGGCAATCCAACGGGCGTCCGTCTCTTGTTCGGTTTCGATCGTCAAATTCATGTCAAATCTCCTCAAGGGCTCGTTTAGCAGAATTCGGACGAATTTGCGTGGAACGACTGAACGATCCGTCACTCCGCCGCCTGGCTCTTGCCGCCGCGCGCGGCCTTCGCCTTCGCGCCTTTCGCGCTGTTCGCATTCGAAGCCTTCGCGGCTCCCTTCGCGCGTCGTCCCAACAAGTCTTTGAGGTAGCGGCCGGTGTAACTGCGGTCGCAGGCTGCCACGTCCTCGGGCGTTCCAGCCACTACGATCTCGCCGCCGCCGTCGCCGCCTTCGGGGCCAAGGTCGATGATCCAGTCGGCAGTCTTGATGACCTCCAGATTGTGCTCGATGACGACGACGGTGTTGCCGGCGTCTGCCAGTTCGTGCAGCACTTCGAGCAGCTTCGCCACGTCGTGGAAGTGCAGGCCCGTGGTCGGCTCGTCGAGGATGTAAAGCGTCCGTCCCGTCGCGCGCCGCGACAGCTCCTTGGCGAGCTTGATGCGCTGCGCCTCGCCGCCCGACAGCGTCGTCGCCTGCTGGCCGACCTTGATGTAGC
>CAZLHQ010000115.1:0-10440 GCA_964559355.1 uncultured Hyphomicrobiaceae bacterium | reverse complement strand
CTCGGCAATTTTCAACGGCAGGTCGCGGTAGCTCTTGAGGCCGTGCTTGAAGATCTGCACGTGGCCGGGGCAGTTCATCGGCTTGCAGCAGAACACGCGCTCGTCGGGCAGCACCGTGGTGAACATGTTCTCACCATAGTTCTCCCAATGGCCGGACAACTCCCAAAAGTGCTTTTCCATCATGTCGGGCGAATTGACCTCGACATAGCCGGCCCGGTTCTGGGCGCGGCGCATGTACGAAATCAATGTCTGGAACAGCGTCCATCCCTTCGGATGCCAGAACACGCTGCCCGGCGCCTCTTCCTGGAAATGGAACAGATCCATCTCGCGCCCGAGCTTCCTGTGGTCGCGCTTCTCGGCTTCTTCGAGCTGCGTCAGATACGCCTTGAGATCGTCCTCGCTCGCCCACGCGGTGCCATAGATGCGCTGCAGCTGCTCGCGGTTGGAATCGCCGCGCCAATAAGCTCCCGCGAACTTCATGAGCTTGAAGGCTTTGCCGATCTGGCCGGTCGCGGTCATGTGCGGTCCGCGGCACAAGTCCAGCCACGCGCCCTGCTTGTAGATCTTGACGTCGTCGCCTTCAGGAATGGCGTCGACCAGCTCGACCTTGAACAGCTCACCCTTGGAGCGGAAGAAGTCCTTTGCCTGCTCGCGGCTCCACACCTCCTTGGTGAAGGGCGCGTTGCGGGCGATGATCTCCGCCATCTTCTTCTCGATCTTGGCCATGTCGTCGGGCTGGAATGGCTCGGCCTTGGCGAAGTCGTAGTAAAAGCCGTTTTCGATGACCGGACCGATCGTCACTTGGGTGCCGGGCCACAGGTCCTGCACGGCTTCTGCCATCACATGCGCGGCATCGTGGCGGATCAGCTCGAGGGCCTCCGCATCGGTGCGGGTGATGATGCGAATAGCGCCGTCGTTCTCGATCGGGTCGGCGAGATCGGTGAGCTTACCATCGAGCGAGATGGCCACCGCTTTCTTCGCGAGGCTCTTGGAGATGCCCTCGGCCAACACCACGCCGGTGATGCCGCGGGGGTAGCGGCGCTCGGCGCCATCAGGGAATCGCAATGCAATTTCGGTCATTTTCGAGCCTCCTCTCACTCAGTGCCAACCACGCACGTAAGACGACAGCAGGCTTCTAAGGCCCCCTTGCACGCTGTCAAGCAGGAGTGTTCAACGCCAGGCCGCCGCAATCGGGCGCCCTGCCAATGCTCTCAAACCGTTGACCTCTTGGTCAGAACAACATTAAATCGCCTCAATTGCGCCACACCGCCGCCAGGAGTTTGTCTCAACTCCGCCGCCGGACACGGGCCAACTGTACGCACGGCTGAGGCAACGAAGCCAAGCGCATTCAATACGGTGGGCTGCCGGGGGGATGGCGCTTTACGATTCAGGCTACCTTGGGGGAATTGCATGAACAGCTTGGCGAGCGAGCGGCATTTGCACCGATAGCGTTTGCACCGTTTGACGAAGCCAGGCTGGGTGACGGGGCAGCATGTTGGGCAGGTGGGACGCTTCCCGGCATGAACGAGGGGATGACAACCCCTGGTTTGCGTTTTTCGAACTGTTGCGACCCTTCAAGGATTGCCTGATCCCAGGATCAGGAGTTGAGTAATGCGTCGTACTTTTGCTGATCGGGGCCGGCGTCGGCGGACTGCCGCTTCACATCGTATTTCCGATCGTATCGCCCTTATCACCGCTCAGCGCACCTTGGCGCGCGGGCCCGTGCTGGCGATGGCTCGGAGGGCGCAACCATGCTGAAGCGCAAACCGTCCAAATGCGCAGCCCCTTCGATCAAGGAACTTCTCGATGCGCTCGATCTGGAGGAGCGCAACGAAAGTCGCGCAGCAGATCGCGCGCACCAGTCAGCTCAACCTGCCTACCTGCAATACCCGCCGACCGCACCTGCGGGTGCTCCGAGTGCTCGCGTCGCGCCAGAAGGCTTTGCTTTCGAAGCGCCGGGTGTCACAGCGCACGATCAAATTGCGCAACACGATGCGATTGCCGAGGTGCATAGCCCCTATCAGGTCTGGCCCGCCCCGCTTGTCGCGCAACCGCAAGCCGAGCCAACTCCCCTCAAAAACCTGTGGCCCGAGTCATTGCGCCCTGTCGCTACGGCCTCGCCCGCCCATACCAGCCAAAATGACGATGCACGCGTGCGCCTAGCCGCATTGTCGCGCTCGCGTGGCTGGGTTACACACGCAGTTGCGGTTGCCGGGACGCTTGTCGTGATGGTGCCGAGCGCGCTCTATCTCGTCGCGCCGTTGCTATGGCCCAGTTCGACGCCCGCCACTGTGTTTCGTTCCGCCAGCACGGTCCAATCGGACGACACCAAGACCGTCAAACGCCCACTCGCCGTAGCGTCGGTCGCCGTTGTTCCAGTCGCCCCGCCGCGGGCCGCAGCATTGGCAGCGTTGGGCGCCGCCCCGATGGCCGCAAGCGACGCCGATCGGGACCGCTTCAGCGCGCTCTCGAATGCCGCCACGTCGTTGCGGCTTCCATCTGCCGGCTCGCCGCCTGTTGCCGCAGCCCAACCACCCACACCGGCCGCCGCACCACAACCTGCCCCCTCGCAAAAGCCCGCAGCGGCGGCGATGGTGCCACCCGCGCAGCCCGCTGAGCCGGAGGCGGCCTCACGCACAGCCGCACCCCTCGCGATCGCGACGACAACCGGCACCCAAGCACCCACAGCCGCGACCGGAACGGTAGCGCCATTGGCGTTTGCGCCTGAACCGCTGCGTGCGCGCGTTCCACTGACCGCATTGAGTGCCGACCCGCCTGCTTTTGTAGCAACGACCAACCCTGCCCCCGCGGCCTCGATCGGCATTCCGGCTACCCCACACCGGATTCCCGGCGTTGGCACGGCCACCACGCCAGCGACCAAGGCGACTGCCCAACCGGCACCGAAAGACTCCGTCACCGCAGCCCGCGCCACCATCCTGGTCGAACGCGGCCGTCAGCTCGCCGCCGCAGGAGACATCGTCGGCGCCCGCTTGCTCTATGACATGGCGGCCAAGAGTGGCAACGCGGAGGGCAAGCGGCTGCTCGAAGAGACGCTTGCCACGGCCGCGCCCGTCATGAGGGCCCCCAATACCGGCGCCATCGCTAACGCAGAGGTGCGGCCGAGGCCCGAAGGAGCCTCAGGGCTTGGCGCTCCAGGAGCTGGCGAGGCCTTGCGTCAACAGCAAGCAGCCCCAGGTGACTGACGGAGAGATTGCCGGTCGTCACTTCATGGGTGACGGTGGTCGCTGCCGCACGAGCAGCCCGGAACATGATCACGGCCCTGCTCAAGACCGTGCCCTCCCGAGGCATCGCTCCATCTTTGGGACAGAGCGATGTGGCGGCCACTCCAGCGGCCGTAGCGCCAGGGCGCGAAGGGGTGATGTTCCGTACGAATGTCGGGGGCCGGATCGTAGCCCGCCGAGCCCCACGGGTGGCAGCGAAACACACGCGACAGCGTCAGCCAGAAGCCGCGCCAGGCGCCGTTCGTCTCGATCGCCTCCAGCCCATATTCAGAGCAGGTCGGCAGATGCCGGCATTCGAGGCCCATCAGCGGCTTTAACGTCCAGCGATAGACATGGATCGGCGCTTTCAGCACCGCTTTGGCGACGATATGAGGCCGCAGCAGATCGGCAAGCGAGGTGGCCACTCAAGCCCCCCCGGCGGCTTGGCCAGCCGCAACCACAACACTGCGCGCCTCGATTTCCTTGATGGCTTTCTCGATCGCCTCGAACACCAGCATCGTCGAAGTGTGGCGGGCCTTGTAGTCGCGCACCGGCTCGAGCACCGCCAGATCGGCCCAGCGCCCCTTCGGCGGCGGGCCGTTCTCCTTCAGCATCGCCCGCATCGTTTCTGCTACCGCGCGCAGCTCGCCCGCCGTACTGCCGACAACCTCGCGCCCGACGACAGAGGCCGCCGCCTGTCCCAACAGGCACGCCTTCACGGTCTGCGCGAAGTCGGCAATCCTGTCTGCCTCCATTACCAGATCGACGCTGACGGTCGAGCCGCACAACTTGGAATGCGCGGTCGCGGTCGCCTGCGGATGCGCGAGCCGCTGGGTCCGGGGAATGGCTGCGGCCAGTTCCAGAATCTTGGTGTTGTAGATGGCATCGAGATTGGTCATCGTGGTCGAGCAGCACCCTGGTTTTGGCGGTCGTGGCGGCAACTGGACAGGACCCGACCAAGCGCCCCCAGACAGCCCACAATCCCGATCCACCATTGGTTTTGTTTCAACAGGTCTATATAGGGCATCTGACGCCACATGGGGAGCCGTCGCTTTTCCATGCCCTTCCCTGCCTGCCGGGAACACAGCTGATGGCCAATCCGAACCCCGATTTTCCCACCCTCACCACCACTGCCGAGCTTGAACGGGGGACCATCTTTGCCCCGCGCTTCGACCCCGACGGCCTCATTCCCGCAATCGTTACCGATGCGACAAGTGGCGAGGTATTGATGTTCGCGTGGATGAATGCCGAGGCGCTGTCGTTGACGATCAGCACCGGAACCGCCCATTTCTGGACCAGATCGCGCAAGCGGCTTTGGAAAAAGGGCGAGGAAAGCGGCAACGTGCTCACCGTCATCGAAATGCGGACCGATTGTGACCAAGACGTCATTTGGCTGCGGGTCAGCGTGACAGGTGCGGGAAAGGCTTGTCACACGGGCGAGCGCAGCTGCTTTTATCGCCGCGTGGTGACCAAACCGGGGGCCGAGGCCATCATCGCTCTGGAGCCCGGCACGACGCGGTGAGCGAGAGTTGGCAGCGCGACGATAGGTTTCCCGATCCGACAAATGGCTCGTCTGCGCCGCCGACGTGCCCGGCCAGCAAAGTTGCTGCGACATCGCCATTGCTGCGACCGCGAAATCGTGCGTCGGCAAACAATCGCGCTGCAGCGACGATTTTCAGGCTACTTCACGCTTTTGGTAGCGCCCCTTTAATTTCGAAAGACTAACCTCAATTTAGAATGATGTCCTGAGTCGCGTCGCGGCATGCGGCTTGCTGAGGTGGTGTGCACTCGAGGTGTCATGCACTCGATGTGTATCGCGCTGAAGCGCTGCTTCCACGGACACTAATGACCAGGGAGCCGCAAATGGCGGTTAATGGCACGACGGCATTTGGCAAGATCGGTTTGGCACTTGGCGGAGGCGCTGCGCGGGGCTGGGCACATATCGGTGTGCTGCGAGCCCTGGAGAAGGCCGGCATCAAGCCAGACATCATCGCCGGCACCTCGATCGGAGCAGTTGTCGGCGGCTGTTATGCCGCCGGACATCTCGATCAGCTGGAATACTTCGCCCGCGAACTCACCGTGCGGCGGGTGTTCGGCTATCTCGATTTCAATTTCGCCGGCACCGGCCTCATCTCGGGGCAGCGCCTGTGCGAGCGCCTCGAAGCCCACCTCACGGGCATGACCATCGAGGAGTTGCCGCGCCGCTTCACAGCGGTCGCGACCGAGATCGGCACTGGACATGAAGTCTGGCTTTCGCGCGGCGCTCTCGTCAATGCGATGCGCGCATCTTATGCGCTGCCGGGCATCTTCCGCCCGGTCAAGATCGACGGCCGCTGGCTGTTTGACGGCGCACTCGTCAATCCCATACCGGTGACGGTTTGCCGTGCGCTCGGCGCACGCTACGTCATCGCCGTCAACCTCAACAACGACAACTGCACGCGCGGCACCATCCTGCCGCATATCGACCACTTCCCCGAGGCGCCGGCAGACGAATACATCGAACCTGCCGCCAACGGCACCGCAGGACGCACCAAGAACGCGATGCGCCGTCTCTTGCAACGGCAGATGTTCGGCAAGGGCGATGACAGCCCGGGCATCTCTACGGTGATGGTCGACGCGTTCAACATTGTCCAGGACCGCATCGCCCGCTCGCGGTTGGCGGGCGATCCACCCGACGCGATGATTTCGCCGCGCATCGGCGGCATCGGCTTGTTCGACTTCCATCGCGCCGACGAATTGATCAAGGCCGGCGAGGCCGCGGCTCATCGAGAGCTCGAATACCTTCGTCATGAAATCGAAGCGCGACGCCAGCGCCAGCAGCTCGCGCCCAACCTTTCCTGAAAACAGCGCCCGAACCCGATCATGCGAACGCCGCGGATGTCGTGTCCGCGGCGTCCAGATTGCAATTGCAGCCGGTGTTTCAGTCAGCGTCGAAGGATCCCATCGACACGTGCCTCAGCCGGTCGCCAGATAGTCGCGCATCGCCGTGACTTCCATCTCGACCTCGGCGACGTGATGCTTGACGACGTCGCCGATCGAAATGATGCCGACCAGCGCACCCTCCTCGACAACCGGCAGGTGACGAAAGCGCCCCTGCGTCATCACCGCCATAAGCTGCTCAATGGTGCTTCCTTCGGTGCACGACATCACGTTCTTCGTCATCACCTCGGCGAGTTGAAGCTGCAGGCCCGCAGCACCCTTCTCCGCAATCACGCGGATGATATCGCGCTCCGACACGATGCCTGCAACGTGGCCATTGTCACCGACGACGACGACGGCGCCAATGCGCCGCGCAACCAGCTTTTGCGCCACGCCCTCAACCGTCTCGTCCGGTCTGGCCGTGGTGACGGACTTGCCCTTGACCTTGAGAATGCTCGCAACGTTCATTGGGGGAACCTCCTGGGTGGGGGTCAGCAGCATGCAGCCGACGAACTTCTCGCCATTGAGTACTTCTGGCCATTGAATGGGGTCGCCGCACCTGCGCCCTGTCGCGAGGAGCATCGCAACACGCATGCCGACGGCAACCCGAACAACGTGGCATCGGTTCTATGGTGCGACAAACTGACAGGGGGCGCAAGCCGCACGTCTCACCCGTCCCGGCCGAATTGGGCGGGCCATAGCGATTGCAATACGCCCAGGCACAGCAATGGTTGCATAAGCCTCCGCTCGCCGCCGCAAAATTAAAGGCGTCGTGCCCGCACCATTAATGAAGCGTGCGCACGACCGTCAGTTTCGGCCGCTTGGGCTTGGGGCGCTCGAACCAGCCAAATGTCAGCAATCCCGCCAGATAGCCGCCAATGTGGGATTCCCAGGCGACCGCGCTGGCATCGATGCCTGCGGTCTCGACCCCCGCAAATGTCAGAAGATTGAGCACGATCAGAAGGCCCGTCGCCACCAGCACGCGCTTATCGGCGAGCGCGACCGCCAATGGCATCGTCACGACAGTATCGGGAGCCTCCCGCAAGCGCCAGAAGCCTCCCCCGTCAATGGCCGAGAAGATGAAACGCATGGCGCCGCCCATCAACCCGGCGACGGCGCCCGAAGCACCGATCATGGGCGCTCGTCCACCCCAGTTGAAGACGAGAAAGACAGCAGCGGCGACGAGCCCGGTGAATGCGGCGAAGGCTATGAACCGCGCGCTGCCGACCCTCATTGCCACGGCGCCGCCGAATGCCAATAGCCACAGCGCGTTAAACAGAATGTGCGTGATGTTGCCGTGCAGAAGCTGATAGGTGAAGGGCGACGTCACCATTGCCAACTCGCCGCCGGGTATCAGGGCTGCCTCTCCGGCATAGCGAGACGGCACAAACGCCCCTGCCACAACCAGCCAATTGTCGAGATCGTCAGGCAGCGCCATTCGCACCAGATGGATGGCGAACAGCAAGCCTATGAGCACGATGACGCTATTTGGAACATTGAACATCGGCTCGTGTTGCTGGGCCACGTCGATCGCCTCCAACAATTCTCGGACGTACGACGGTTAACGGCTCAGCACGCCTCCGACAATGGTGAATTCGGAGGCCGCAGCCCGCGGCTGCCTGCGGCCGCGCCGTGCTGGCACAAATTCTGCTCTGGCAATCCCCGAGTGTTGATTGAAGGCCCAACATGTACCGCCACCGGACGCCGCCAACCGATCGCGGCGAACAGGGGCGAAGGCAAAAGTACGACGGGCCGGGAACAGATTGCAGAGCGATTGCAAAGCGAATGAAGTCGAAAACGAGCCAGCTTCTGTATGCCTATTGGAACGAAGTCCGCAGCGGGCGTCTGGCTCCGCGCCGCTTCGAGATCGAGCCTTCGCGCATTACGCCAATCCTGCCCGAGACGTTCATTCTGGAACGGCTCGATGTCGAATGCTTCCGCTTCCGTTTGGCTGGCACCCGCATCTGTGACGATTTTGGCACCGAGTTTCGCGGCACGAATTTTCTCGACGGCTGGAACACCGACGACCGCATCACCTTACAACGTCACCTCGAGGTGATGACGCAGCAAGGCGGCGTTGGATTGATCATCTTCGACGTCCGCACGCCGGCTGGCGGCGTGCAAACATTCGAGTGCGTGTTGCTGCCGCTGATCCACACGCGCGACACCATCGACAGGTTCCTGGGCGCAATGACGCGCCTCGAGGAGCACGCAAAGATTGGCGACGAGCGGCTGGCGATGCGCCGCCTGCGCCATAGCGAGGTCATTTGGCCGGATGGACGGCCGCATTCGGTCGTCGCCAGTCTGCACCGGCAGGTGCCATTCCTGCCGCATGTCCGCAACGCCCGCATCGTCCGCTCCGACCGCCGCCAGTTCCGCGTTTATGACGGCGGCCTCAGCAAACCCGAAACCACAGACATCGACGGGTGAAGCTCACGCGACCGCCGCCCCTTCTCTACGTCCGTGCATCACTGAGCGTGCGCCGCCAACACCGCTGCATCCAGCTTCGTGGCATCCGCTCACAAACAGGCACGACGTGCATCCGCCCATGCTCCCGGCAAGGTGGCCCGCGGCCATGCAGCCCTGACTGCGCCCGCGCTTTGCCTCCTGCCGGCCACGCAATGTCCCAAAAAGAGCCTGCCCATTAGCCTCCCATTAAGGCGTGGCAATCATACTGAGCCCAGTGACTTCGGGCGTGGCGGCATGATCGGCCCTACGCCTGGACTTTTGCCACCGCCGGCCTTTTCAGTGCAGGGACGTCGACATGCCGATGCAAGCAAGCCTTGTCCGCAATCGCGATCTGGGAGCCAACCTTCGACCGGGCGCCGATCGCCGCCGCTACAAGCGCTTTGCCTTGGCCCTCCTTGGCCGCTTCATGCGCCCCGACCGGCATGAATATGCCTGCCGCCTGCTCGATATTTCCGTGGGTGGCGCCTCGATTGCCTCCGCCGTGCTGCCCGAGATCGGCGAGCATATCGTCGTTTATCTGGACGAACTGGGCGGCGTGGAAGGCGAGGTTACACGCCATTTCGATGGCGGCTTTTCGCTATCCCTACGCGCCACCCGTCACCGGCGCGAAAAGCTGGCCGCCCGCATTACCTGGCTCATCAACCGTTCCGAGCTCGGCGGCCTGGAAGCGCGTGAACACGAACGCAACGCGCCCGACCAGAACCAAAACACGCTTAAGCTCGGCGACGATATATCGCTGACCGTCAACATCATCGACGTCTCACTGTCAGGCGCCAATATCGCCACCGAAATCCGCCCGCCGATCGGCACCGAGGTGCAACTCGGAAAATTGCGCGCAAAGGTCATGCGCCATCACGAGCGCGGTATCGGTGTGCGTTTTCTCGACATTCAGGAACCCGATGCCCTCAAACGGAGTTTCGGATGACATGTGAATGGCTTGCCGCTCAGAACGTCAGCGTTCGCGCAGCAATTGGAAAGATTTGAACCAAATTCGATGAACTTCTTAGAGGCGACATCGACGGTTTTTGGTTACTGTAGTTGGAGCAGTACGGGGTATGTGATGTTGCGTCGGTCTTTTGCAGTAGCGCTGCTCGCGCTGTCGGGCGCCATTGTGTCAGATGTGGTTGCGGCCGATCCTGTCGTCCGCACGGCGGCGAATGCCGGATTCCCATCCGCATTCATGCGTGTTTATGGCCTGTCCCAAGCGCCTTACGGGTTTGTTCGCTTTTGCGAGGCAAACGCGACGGAATGCAACGGCGACGGCCGCGAGGAAGCCCGGCTCGACGCTACGCCCGACCACCTGGCGGAACTCGATGCCATCAACCGCACCGTCAATCGGGCTATCAAACCTCTGACCGACCTTGAGGTTTATGGCGTCACGGAATATTGGACGCTACCGACGACCGCTGGCGATTGCGAAGACTATGCGCTGTTGAAGCGCCGCGTGTTGATGCAGCGTGGCTGGCCCGCCAGCTCGTTGCTGATGACCGTGGTGCGCGACGAGCGCGGCGAGGGCCATGCGGTGTTGACCGCGCGCACGGCGCAGGGTGATTACGTCCTCGACAACAAGGCTGAGGGCGTAAAGATCTGGCATCAGACGCCCTACGAGTTCGTGATGCGCCAGAGCTATCTGAACCCCAAAGTCTGGGTGGCGCTCGAAGCTGGCGATGCCAGCCGTCCAGCGTCGATCGCGGGCGTGCCGCCACAGCATTGAGCTGCATTGGTTTCATGACGTCGTTGCACGCATAAGGCCGGCGCAGGCGTATTCGCCTGTTCCGCTAGGGTCCGGACCCTTTATCGCGCCCGGTGAGGATTCCCAAATCGGGTGATC
>CAZLHQ010000114.1:0-10492 GCA_964559355.1 uncultured Hyphomicrobiaceae bacterium | reverse complement strand
GAGCCGGTCGGGCGTGCGGTGGGCGGAGACGATGCGGGTTTCAAAGGCAACGCCCAGTTCGTCGAGTACCTGCGCGGCGTTGCGCATGGTCGCCCAATCGGATTGGCTGCCCATGATGATGCCGACGAGGGGCTGGCCCTCACCGCGTTTACCCGCCTTGCCGTGTCCGCTCATGGTCTGCTCGCGTCGAACCGCCGGGCTTTTGCCCCCACTCCGCTTGGCTTTTCCTATCGCGGAGAAAGCGCGGGTTTAGTGGGTGGGCCGCGCGTTGGCAAGGATTTTGGGCCGATGCGGGGCGGAAGGTCTTGGTAACGTGAACGGAGTATGTTGGCGGGATGGTGAACCGCTAACGCGGGTGCGCCGGCAGCGATTGCGAGCGGCCTCAGGCACCTCGCCGCGCACGAATTCAGGGAAAGACCCGTGAAAATGCTGATGCGCGATCCGGAGACGGGGGAGGCACGGGTGGTGCTGCTGGCCAGCGCCTTCGAAAACGAGAGCGGTGCGATGAAGGAGGCGTCCGCATGATGCGTGCCACTGCCATGATTGCAGTTCTCTTCGCCGCCGCAGCGCTGATCTCGTGCGCCACCTACCGCAACACGTTCAAACTGACCATCGAAGTCGAAGTGGACGGCGAGCGCAGGATCGCCTCCAGCGTCTATGAGCGCGAGATCTACTCTGGCATTGGTGGCGTCGCCGATCGCACTCGCGGAACCATGCCCCACATGAGCCTCGGCCGGCATGGGGATATCGTTCTCTCGATGGCGGGCGGTGGCGGTCGCATCGGTTCAGTTCGGAGAAGAGAGCCTCTCTATGTCACAGAGAACGTCACATGGTACTATCCGCCATTTAATCGCGGTCAAGAACCCTCCAAGGCGGTCATTTACCCCGCGCGCGGTAAAGCCGAAGTCTTGCCGGCAGGGCATCTGCTGAGCCTGCTTGTCGTATGGCGCCCGCCGGACGTAACCGACATCACCGAATTCAAGAGAACGTGGTTCGACTATTTGTCTGATGCCATCGACCCCGCCGTGCGGCCTGTGCGCATAACGATCGAGCCGACGAGCGAGCCTCTCTTGTTTAGCATACCCGATGCTCCAAAGTGGATAAGGAATTGGCGCCAGCAATATCGGGAACTTCCCAAAGATATTTTGGTGCCTGCTTCGGCGACGACCTACCACCAGCGCGATTACTTTTCTCCCACGCAGTTCGAAACGAAACTCGGAAGTTGAGCCATGTCAGTTCCATCCGTAACAAAAGACGATATCTTCTTGGCGATCCTTGCGATGGATACGTATCATCGTGGCGTAAATTCTGGGCTCGGTGAAACGAATGTGGGGCTAGGTTTTGCACTCGGCACCCAAATCGGCGAAGCAACCATTGCAGCTTATGAAGACAAGGATGCGTCGATCGGCTTCTACGCCATCCGCTACAACTGGGACGTCGGTGGCGACGGGCAAAACATCAAGACGGTCTACGCCTATCGCGGCACGGATCGCGGCTTTGCCGACTTTACGGCGGACGGCGACATTCGAAATGGATACGTTCTGGCGGCCGGCCTGCCAAACGCTACGCAAGCACTCGCCGCCGCCGAATTCTTCACCCAAGCCCGTAGGGCGGAATAGGTGGTGAGATGGAGCATCGCGCAATCGAGACACCGTATTCCGCCGCCCCGGATTCGACGCTGGCCGTTGCGACGGCTCGATCTGCCCGGCGGGTTACGGTGCTCGGAATTGCTGCGCAATCCTGCGCGCCTAACCCGCCACATCGCTCCATTGACGTCATCCCCGACTTGGTCGGGGATCCAGACACGCCGCGGTGCATGAATCGCCAGAAGTTATGTATGCGAGTGCGAATTCATCGACAAAAAAGGAGAGATTGGCGCGACATGCCTGGGCCCCGGCCTTCGCCGGGGTGACGGTCGAGTGTGTAGCGGCGTTTTGCGTGAAGCTGCGGGTGTGCGCATGGACCCCACCCGACGCCGCCGGCGGTTCACGCGATGATGTCGGGGAGGAGCTGGTCCTCGATGATGGTGATCTGGTCTTTCAAGGCGAGCTTCTTTTTCTTGAGCCGCTTGATCATCAGCTGATCGGCGCTGCCCGAGCCTTCGAGTGCGATGATCTCGTCGTCGAGGCTGCGGTGCTCGGCGCGCAAGCTCGCAAGCTGCTCACGTAGCTCCTTGTCATTCCGCCGCTGCATCGTCGTTCAGTTCCGATCCCGCTACCGGAGCATTGCTCTCATTCGTCTCGCCGGCACGCAGACAAACAGCCACACTACGCCATGCGTGGCACCACGATGGTAGCCATCCGCTTGCCGCAATGCAGCTCATCGAAATGTGAATATCCATTCCTTTGCTGCTGCTGGCAAGCCTCCGCAGCACTCGTATGCGGATTTTTTGCGTTCGCAAACGCGGACTTACCCTGCCGCGGCAGTAGCAACAATTGAATCGAGCACGTTAGGAGTTGACCGACCATGCCGGCGGTCGCGGGCGGCTTAGAACACGCCGAATTATGGACAAGCCGTCGTCGATCTGTCACACTTCTTAGGTGTCCAACTTAATCGGAGGGCCTGATGTCGCTGTCCGCTCATCTCGCAGAGTTGACCGAAAAGCATAAGTTGTTGGAACGTCGGATTGCAGAGGAAGTGTCGAGGCTCGGATCCGACGATGTCGAAATCCGGCGGATGAAACAAGAGAAGCTGAAGCTGAAAGAGCAGATTGCTCGCCTATCCGAAGAGCCCCAGTCCGCGGCGCGTCATTGACGCGCCGTTTTCGTTCTGGGCGACTTCATCGGTAACGGTGGGGCGGCAGGCGCCGGTTGGCGCGCAAGCTCGATTGGGGCCGCCGCTCTCGCCAAGCGCTTTTCGCTCGCCTCAAGCTTCTCGCGGCTGAGCCGCCCGTTCTCATCGGCGATGACGAGCGCATAAAGCACATCATAAACCGCGTCGTTGTGAGCGCCGATCAGGATGAGATCGACGCCGGCATTGAGCGCGTCGACGGCAGCTTGTGCTATGCCACCCTTGCGGCGTGTAATGGCGCCCATTACGAGATCGTCGGTGATGACGACTCCGTCGAATTTCCATTCCTCGCGCAACAGCTTTTGCACGACGGCCGGTGACGTGGAGGCCGGGCGCTCGGCATCCAGGCTCACGACCTGATGATGCCCGACCATGACGAAGGCCGGCGTGTGCTTGAGCACGTTGCGGAATGGCAGCCAATCGGTGCGCGCCAACTCTTCGGCAGAAGCTTTCAATGTCGCCGGCATGACATGGGTATCTGTGGAAACACGCCCCAATCCGGGGAAGTGCTTCAGCGTGCAATAGACCTGGGTCTTGTTGAACTGCTCGCAATAGGTGCGCGCAACCTCGGCTACGACATCGGCCCTATCGGAGATGGCGCGGTTGCGTATGCGCGTGTAACGGTCGGCAGATGAGCGCATGTTGTGGTTGAGATCGGCCACCGGCGCGAAATTCAGGTTGATGCCGATGTCAGCCAGCGCGGCGGCCTGCTTTGCGGCATAGGCTTCGACGGCGAGCGTGCGCGGGGCATCCGCCTTCATGTCGCGCAACATGCGCGGCAGCGATACCTGATAGGCAAGCGGCGGCGAAAGGCGCGAAACACTGCCTCCCTCCTGATCGGTCGATACCCAGAACGCGCCTTGTCCGGATGCGCGTGCACGCTCACGCAGGGTGTCGAGCTCGGCTGCAAGGGTTTGCTTGTTTCGTCCACGCGCATTGTGGGCGGTGACGAAAACGCCGCCCAATGCCGCGCGTTCCAGCAGCGGGGTCAACTGTGACGGAGCGTGGTAGCCGGTGATGACGTGGCGACCGATCCGGCGCAGGACTTCGGCAGGCGCGGCAAGCACAGCGGCCTTTTTCTGTTCAGCCGTCAGCTGCTGGTCCTGTGCCGAGGCGAGCACGGGTGCTGGCGTTGATTGGCCATCCTTGGCGGTGTCGCCGGCCTTGCCCCGCGCGCCGTCCTCGATCGGCTTGGCGTGATCTGGCCGCTGCACGGGGAGCGGGGGCGCGGCCGGTATGGTGCGGTCCCGGGCGCGGTCGAGCGCGTGCTTGGGCGATATCTTGTGATTGGCGTGTCTGGCTCTCTTCTCGGGCGTAGATTTGCGCGAGCGAGCCTGTACGTCCGTCGCCAGCCCACCGGCAAACTCGATCACGGGCAGCACCACAAGCCCGGCGCAGCCTGCCAGGAGCGCGGCGCAGATGCGCGATGCCGTGCGCTTGGCGCTGACCGGCTGGCGGACTACGGCTGGTAGGGCTGTCAACTGCATAGAGAACCGGATTTCACGAGTTCGTGCCAGGCTCGAGGCTCGCCTTTTGCCTTGGCGAAGAAACACTTGGTGCGCGGCGTCTCACCGGTCGACCCGCCGTCGATGTCGAGGCGGTCCCTTCTATCACACCTGAATTGGCGTAGCATGATCGTCTGCGGTCGTGGTTTCCGCCGCGAGTGTGGCATTGCCAAGGCAATTGCTGATCGGGCGGGTTCGCCCCCGGCCTGTGCCCGATCTGCGCTTGGACTGAGTTCGCTCGATCAGATGTCTTTGGTCATCTCGCGCAGCCGGAACTTCTGGATTTTTCCGGTCGACGTTTTTGGAATTGGCGCAAATACAACATGGCGAGGCACCTTGTAGCGCGCAAGATGCTGCTGGCAGAAGGCGATCAACTCCTCGCTCGTAATGCTGACTCCAGGCTTCAGTTCGACGAAGGCACACGGGGTCTCGCCCCAACGCTCATCGGCTTTGGCAACCACCGCGCAACTCGTGACCGCGGGATGCCGGTAAAGAACGTCCTCGACCTCGATCGAGGAGATGTTCTCGCCGCCCGAGATGATGATGTCCTTGGAGCGGTCCTTGATCTGGATGTAGCCGTCCGGGTGCAAAACGCCCAAATCGCCGGAATGAAACCAGCCGCCACTGAATGCTTCGTCCGTCGCTTTGGGATTCTTGAGGTAGCCCTTCATGACGATGTTGCCGCGGAACATGACTTCACCGATGGTCTCTCCATCGGCAGGCACGGGCGTCATCGTTTCCGGATTCATGACGGTCAGATCTTCAAGCGCGGTGTAGCGAACGCCTTGCCGGGCCCGCATGGCGATATTGGCCTCGGGCGGCAGCTCGTTCCATACGTCATGCCATTCGTTGAGCACGGCCGGGCCATAGGTCTCGGTCAGGCCGTAGAGATGGGTGAGGGCGAAGCCGGCCTCCTGCATCCGCGCCAGCACGGCTTCGGGGGGCGGGGCGGCCGCGTGGTTGAAGGCAACCTTGTGGGCAATTGCCCGGCGCTCGTTGTCTGGCGCGTTGAGCAATGTCGCCATCACGATCGGCGCGCCCGACAGATGCGTCACCTTGTGGTCGGCG
Organism: uncultured Hyphomicrobiaceae bacterium; assembly: GCA_964559355.1. Classification (GTDB taxonomy): domain Bacteria; phylum Pseudomonadota; class Alphaproteobacteria; order Rhizobiales; family Hyphomicrobiaceae; genus JAEUMD01. The sequence goes on along the minus strand of CAZLHQ010000114.1, from coordinate 5,129 downwards.
ATTGCATCGTACATCGCCTTGGCGCGCACCCATCGAAGGCAAACGTGGGTGCCCGCTACGACCGACAGTGACCACGGAAAGCACCAGCCATTGCAGTGGAACATCGGCAGCGTCCACAGATACACGGGATGGCGCTGCATGCCTGTGGCGACGGTGTTGGCGTAGCACATCAGGGCCGCGCCACGATGATGGTAGACGACGCCCTTGGGATTGCCGGTCGTGCCGGAGGTGTAGTTCAAGGCGATCGCGTCCCATTCGTCGTCAGGCATGCGCCACGCGAATTGCGGATCACCCGTCGCCAGGAACTCCTCGTAATCGAGATAGGAGAGGCGCTCATTGTCTTGAGGGAACTCGGGATCGTCGACGTCGATGATCAACGGATCGACCTTGGCCAGCGCCAGGGCCTGCCGCATCACCGGGGCGAATTCACGGTCGACGATCAGGACCTTGGTGTTGGCGTGGTCGAGCTGGAAGGCGATGATCGCCGCATCGAGACGCGTGTTGATCGAATGCAAAACAGCGCCCACCATCGGCACACCGACATGCGCTTCGAGCATCGGCGGCGTGTTCGGCAGCACCACAGACACGGTATCGCCCTTGCCGATGTAGCGTCGTGAGAGGGCGGAGGCGAGTTGGCGGCAGCGTGCAAAATAATCGGCATAGGTAGAGCGGCTGGCGCCATGGATGATTGCGGTGGCACCGGGATGAACCTTGGCAGCGCGCTCTACCAGCGTGAGCGGCGTCAACGGTTGGTGATTGGCCGGCGTGCGTTCAAGATTTTGATCGTAAGGATTGTGCGCCATGGCGGACCTTGTGCTTGCGCGCATGTCAACCCGCCCATGCGTGCGCTGTAGCCAAACCCCGCTCGTGTGATGATCGTGAAGTCCGCAGGTAATTTTGCGGCCGGGTTGCGAAGAGAACTTCGCGATCACGACACCACGTCAACGCTAACCGCTCTGGCCGCACGCTTCAATATTCGACACTTGGCGGATGACCTCGCTGCATTCGCCGTCCAACCAAAATTGGGCTGGAATTGATAGGGGGTAACATGTCGATCCCTCTTTTCGTCGAATGCGATGGTGTGTATAGTGCTTTTCATGGTTAAGCGAAGTCCAGCTTTCACTGGAGAACGCCATGACTGACACAGGACGAGAAGAGATCGCGCTGTGGGTTTTGCTCGTCGTCATGATGAGCATTCCTTGGGTCGTCCTCTGACCGCGCGAACCATGTCGATGAATAAAGTCGATGAATAAACATGTCGATGAATAAGGCGGTCCGTTTCTGAACCCGTCATCGTGCACATCATCGCGATGACGACGGAATGAGGCGGGCAGCAACATCAAAATTGAAAACCCCCGCACCATCGTTGCGGGGGTTTTCGTTAGCAAGCATTGCCGTGCGCCTCTGCAACTTGATCGCTCGAACGATCGCTACGATGAACTGGCGCCGATCAAATCGATGAAATAGTGGCCGCCGATGTGGGGCGTTGCTGCGTTTGATGCTGCAATCCATCGCCAGCAGCACACATCGGACGGGCCGACAGCATCAAACTTCGCGGTCAAATTGCAGAAAAGACGGCGCGCACGCCATCGTAAATCAACTTCAGCGAGATCACGAACAGCGACGCATAGGCGATTTTATAGAATGGCTCTTGCGGCACGCGCCGCGTCAGCCACACGCCGGCCAGCATCGCCAGCGGTGCGAGCGGCAACAGCATCAGGCTGGTCGTCAGGTTGGCGGTCGAGAACTGTCCCAATGCGTAGTACGGCACGAGCTTGATGATGTTGACGGTGGTGAAGAACATGACGGCGGTGCCGGCTAGCGCCGCGTTGGGCAGGCGTTGCGGCAGCATGTAGATGTTGAAGGGCGGTGCGCCGGTGTGGCTGACGAAACTGGTGAAGCCTGAAACCATGCCCCAAAAGCTGCCTTTGGCGCGGTTGCGCTCGGCGGCGGCTTTGTTTGCCCCTCCGCCAAGCCAATAGTTCAGCGTAAACGCCAGCGCGACGAGGCCGACGATAAGGCGCACATGGGCCTCGGTCACGTAAGCGGCGGTTGCCCAGCCGAGGGCGATGCCGACAACGGCCGCGGGCAGCAAGATCTTGAGGTTGTCGCGGTCGAAATCGCGCCGGTAGGCAATGACGCCGACGAGGTCCATCACGTTGAGGATCGGCAGCATGATGGCGGCGGCCTGCACAGGTGAGATGACGAGGCTCATCATGGGCACCGCAAGCCCGCCAGCAGCACCCAGAAAGCCGCCTTTGGCAAGGCCGGTCAGCGCGATTGCAGGCACCGCGATGGCGTAGAACCAGGGATCGGTAATCATCGCCAGCAGGCCCTGCGCTCGTTGTTCAATGACGGCTTGTGCGGCACAGCAAACCACATGCGGCGATCTCACGAACTGGAGTGTTGTTCCGAACGTGCCGGGGTGACGTCAGCATCCTAGGCGCAGACGGCCGCGTGGCTGCGAACGGCGAACATTGCATCGATGCGTAACATTAAATGGGTTTCCACCGAACCCCAAAGAGCGGCTGTGCGATTGCCGCTCTCGTTGCGCCAATGAACCGGGGGAATTGTTCCTTGCTGACCTCGCTGCTGCTGCTCGCCACGCTGTTCGTCGCCTATGCCAACGGCGCCAACGACAACTTCAAGGGCGTGGCGACACTATTTGGAAGTTCGACGGCGACATTCCGTCAAGCGCTATGGATCGGCACATTCGCAACGCTGGCGGGTTCGGTCGCGTCTGTGTTCCTGGCCGAAGAACTGGTCAAGGCATTTTCCGGAAAAGGCCTGGTGCCCGATGTCGTCGCCGCTTCGCCCGTGTTCCTTGCAGCAGTTGGCGTGGGGGCCGCTGCAACGGTAATGCTGGCGACAGTGCTGGGCTTTCCGATTTCCACCACTCATGCCCTGACCGGGGCGCTGGTGGGTGCAGGCGTGGTGGCAGCAGGCGCCAGTCTCGACCTTTCGCGGCTAGGCTCCGCATTCGTGTTGCCGCTGCTGGTCAGCCCGTTGCTGTCGCTGATGCTGGCAATGCCGCTCTATCGCGTGGCAACTGCGGGCGTGCGCTGGCTTGGCATCGGCCGCCAGCATTGCATCTGCGTGGGGCCACGTTCGTTCGTTCCGGTTGGGGCGGTGGCGCTTGCAGGCGTGGCTGATGCCGGATCGAATGTCGTTCGAGCGTCTTCGCCGGTCCTTTCGGTGACGGTCGGCACCACGGACCATTGCGTCATGAAATATGACGGCCGGCTGCTCGGCATTTCGGCGCAAGCAATGGTTGACGGATTGCACTTTGCCAGCGCTGTGGCGGTGAGTTTTGCGCGCGGCCTCAACGACACTCCCAAGATTGTCGCGCTCCTGTTGGTGGTGAAAGCGCTGGAGCTTCACATCGGCATGGTCGCAATTGCATTGGCCATGGCGCTTGGCGGCCTCGTCAACGCCCGCAAAGTTGCCATCACCATGAGCAAGCGCATTGCGCGCATGAACGACGGCCAGGCACTAACAGCCAACCTGGTGACAGCCTTCATGGTCATATTCGCCAGCCGGCTCGGGATGCCGGTCTCGACGACACACGTATCGGTCGGCGCGATCAGCGGTGTCGGATTAATCAAGGGGACCGCCGACCGGCGGGTGATCGGCGCCATCTTGCTGTCCTGGGTGTTGACTTTGCCGGTTGCGGCCGCTGCCGCCGCGCTTGGCTATGGCGTCCTGTCCTGGTGGGCCTGAGTCTGGGTGGGCCTCAGTCCGAGTGGGTCCGAGCCCTGGTCGGTCTGAGCGCCGTCGCGACAAGCGACAGTTTTGACGGTTGTCAGCCCTACACTAGCCGAAACTCCTAGGTGCTGCCTATTGCCTCCGATGCCGTGAGGATGCTGATTAGAGGCAACGAAAAAGGCGAATGCGCCGACCCTAGGAGGACGCCACGATGAGCCGCTATGCGCAAGTTTATGCCGATTGGCAGAAGAACCCAGAGGCTTTCTGGGCCGAGGCTGCCAAGGACGTCGCTTGGTACAAGTTGTGGGACAAGGTGGTGGATCCCTATGCAGGCCATTATGGCCGTTGGTTTGCAGGGGCTGAATGCAACACCGCCTACAATTGCCTCGACCGCCATGTCGAGGCCGGGCGCGGCGCGCAGAAGGCGCTGATCTACGACAGCCCCGTCACCAACACCAAGAGATCCTACACCTATGCCGAGCTGACCGACGAGGTGGCGACTCTTGCCGCCGTGCTGCTCGACATCGGCGTTGGCAAAGGCGATCGCGTCATCGTCTACATGCCGATGATCCCCGAAGCTGTTATCGCGATGCTTGCCTGCGCACGCATCGGCGCGGTGCATTCGGTCGTATTCGGCGGCTTTGCGGCAGCTGAGCTTGCCACCCGCATCAACGATGCCAAGCCGGTGGCGATCGTGTCGGCGTCATGCGGTATCGAGACGGCGCGCGTCATTCCCTATAAGCCCCTGCTCGACAAGGCGATCGAGCTCAGCGAGCACAAGCCGTCAGCGACGCTCGTGCTGCAGCGTCCCCAGGCCGAGGCAACGATGATTGCGGGTCGCGATCATGATTGGGGCAAGTCGGTCGAGGCGGCCAAGGCCGCCGGGCGCAAGGCCGGTTGCGTACCGGTGGCAGCGACAGACCCACTCTACATCCTCTACACCTCGGGCACCACAGGGCAGCCCAAAGGCGTGGTGCGCGACAATGGCGGTCACATGGTGGCGCTGAAGTGGACGATGGGGAACCTTTACGGCATCAAGCCGGGTGAGGTGTTCTGGGCGGCTTCAGACGTCGGCTGGGTGGTTGGACACTCCTACATTTGTTACGCACCGCTGCTGCATGGCGCCACCACCGTCGTCTACGAGGGCAAGCCGGTTGGTACACCGGACGCGGGTGCCTTCTGGCGCATGATCTCCGAGCACAAGATCTCAGCATTGTTCACTGCGCCGACCGCGTTCCGCGCGATCAAGAAAGAAGATCCGCAGGGCGAGTTGATCGGCAAGTATGACCTGTCGGGCCTGCGTACGCTGTTCCTTGCCGGCGAGCGTGCCGATCCCGAGACCATCAAATGGGCCGAAGCCAAATTGAAAGTGCCGGTGGTTGACCATTGGTGGCAGACCGAAACAGGCTGGGCGATTGCCGGCA
>CAZLHQ010000113.1:0-10519 GCA_964559355.1 uncultured Hyphomicrobiaceae bacterium | reverse complement strand
TCCTGCACGGCGCCATGAGCGGCACCGAGAAGGACGCGGTCATGGCCGCCTTCTCGGCCAACATGCCGAAGTTGCTGGTGGCGACGACGGTGATCGAGGTCGGCGTCAACGTGCCCAATGCCAACATCATGGTCATCGAGCACGCCGAACGCTTCGGGCTGGCGCAGTTGCACCAGTTGCGCGGCAGAGTCGGGCGCGGTGTGCGCGAGAGCTATTGCATGCTGCTCTATATGCCGCCGCTGGGCGAGACCGCCGAGGCACGCCTCAAGATGATGTGCGAGACCGAGGACGGCTTTCTCATCGCTGAGAAGGATCTGGAATTGCGCGGCGGCGGCGAGGTGATGGGGGCGCGCCAATCCGGTCTGCCGGAATTTCGCGTCGCCGATGTGCCGGGCTTCGAGATGCTGCTGGCGGCTGCGCGAGACGACGCGCAGATGGTGCTCGAGCAGGACACCCACCTCGAATCCCCCCGCGGCCGCGCGCTACGCACCCTGCTCTACTTGTTCGAAGCCGACGAGGCGGTGCGATTGTTCCGCGCGGCGTGATCGGGCGTGTGTCGCGCACAGATGGTAGCGGCCGCGGCAGAATCGAAGCGACGCTCAAAAGAGAAATCGTGGCAAGGTCCATGCGTGGTCAGTAAGCGCAAAATGCGAAACGCGCGGGGACTGGTCTCCTCGCGCGTTCCGATTGCTGCCGGCGCATTCGCGGTCACTGGGGTTGGATGCCGAGCTCGTCACGTTGCTCGATCATGCCATGACCGGTGTAGTAGTAGGCTTCGCCGAACTGGCGGGGCCTTGCCGGCGACTGCAGCACCATAACCGCCACAACCGCCATCAGAATGGCTTTGCTCATGATCATGATTGTTTCGCCTTTCATGTCGGAGGTCGTTGGCGCATTTGAGACTACTGGGCGTCGAACACCCCATGCAGGGAAATCTGTGAGCCGTGGCGCACGGCGTCCCTGACGACGGCGTCATTGTTGCTGGGGAAGGCGTTGGCGAATGTCGCGCCGGCGAGCACCATCATGGCGGCAAGAAGTACGCGGGTCATGTGATCATCTCCTACTCGGTTTCTCGGTTCCTACTCGGCTTCTCAGTCGTGCTTGTCGATTTGACCTGTCAGCTCAGCTGCCGCTGAGGCGCAGCTGCTCGTGGATGTTCTGGATGTCGAACTGTTCCGCGGAGGCCGCCGGACGTTGCTCGGGCTTTGCCGTCCGGGCCATGGCGATCGAATTGGTGGCCATAAGGGCGGCGATGGCAGCAAGAAGGACCTTGGTTTTCATGGGCTCATTTCCTCTCTGGTTGGTTGCTCGGAGCGGGTGTTTGTTGTCGCTTCCGATGTGACAAGTTGTAATTCCCCCAAGCCTCGGCGAGAATGTATCGATCCGATAGCCGGCGTGCATGGTGCCCCAGCCGACTGTCGCGAGCTGCCGATTGCCGCGCCCCCTGGTGAAGAGCCATGAGCACGATGTCTCCCGATGAAGCGTTGGAGAAGGCATGGGCAGAAGCAGCAGCTCTCGATGCTCCGCTGCAGACGCAGCTCGACGTCTTTGTCGCCGCGTCACGCGAAATCGAACCTGATGTGTTCCTGGCCTACGACCGGATGCTCGAGCGCGTGACGCGCGCCGGTGCTGGTGCGGGTGCTCCGGGGGTGGGCGACATGCTGCCTGACGCGCTCCTTTGCGATCCGAACGGTAAGCTCGTCTCATTGTCGTCGCTGCAAGCGGAATCTGCGCTCGTCGTCAGCTTCAACCGGGGTCATTGGTGCCCGTTCTGTCGCCTGCAGCTCTTGGCGCTGAAGCGCGCCGCCGACGACCTGGCAGCGTCCGGCGCACGTATCGTCTCGATCGTTCCCGAGACGGCCGAATACTCGAGCCAGATGATCGCGATGAATGATCTGCCGTTCCCGGTGCTGTCGGACGTCGACCATGCGTATGCCATGGAGGTAGGGCTCGCGACATGGATGGGATCGGAGATCGAAACAATATACGCGGCGCTTGGTCTTGATCTTGCCCGGTTTCAGGGTGGGCGAACCGGACTGTTGCCGATACCTGCAACATTTGTGCTGGAACGCGGCGGGCGCATCCTCGCGCGTTTCGTGGAACCCGACTTTCAGAGGCGCATGCCGATAGAGGCCATCCGCGCCGCGCTTACTGGCCAATCGCAGCCCTGAATGTGCTGCCGGAAGATTCGCCAGATCCCGGCAGGGTCTTGTGCACGTTCACTCGCGCTGCCCAGTTCGTCGAACGCAACAGCCTGATCAAACCTGTGGCGGCAGGCGAACGCTGGCGCCCGGCCACCGCGTAGAGCACCACAGGCCGCGTCAGCTCCAGATCCTCGATGGTGAGGAAACGAAGTGCGTCGGAGGCGCACGAGCTCTGCGGCACGATGGCAACGCCAACGCACGCCACCAGGAGGGCCGTCAGATCGTGGTCGGAGCAGATGGCATCCTGAAATTCCAGACCAACGCCATGTGCCAACAGAACGGCCTCAAGCTCCGCCGCCTCCTCTGCATAGACGCGCGGCAGCAACCGAACGCCATTGATGTCGGAAAGCGAAAGCTTGTTGCGCATGGCAAGCGGGTGCGTGGCGTTGGTGACGAGGCCAAACCGCTCGGTGAAAAGCACCCAGGCGTCGAGCCGATCCCAAGGATTAGCCAAGGGGCATGCGATGCCCAGCTCTGCTTCTCCCGATTTCAACGCGTCTTCCACCTGCGGCGCGGTGCTGCGCACGAACTTTAGCTCAAGTCCCGGGAAGGCCTTGACGAGTTCGGTCAGCGGCTGGATGAGAAGCTGCAGGTTGACCGTGTGCGAAAGTGCGAGCCGCAGGGGCGCGCAACTTCCCTTCTTGTAGGAGGCAGCAAGTTGCTTGGCCGCGTTGGCGCTCTCGAAGCACTGCGTCAGCAGCGGCAGCATCATGCGGCCGAGATCCGTCACATGAGTGAGACCGCGCTCGCGGCGGAAAAGCTCGCCTCCAAGCTCCTCCTCAAGCTTGATGATCGCCCGGCTCAAGGATGGCTGGGCGACATGGCAATCCTCGGCCGCCTGAGTAAAATTGAGTGTCTTGGACACGGCGAGAAAATAACGGATCTGGTGCATCTCCATCGGACAACCCCGACACGCAACCGAGCGACCCTCGAAAATATCCAGCCTGACCATACCGCGCCGGAATGGCCGGCAGCTATCAAATTCGTGATGACGCGGGACGGCGTACCTGCGGAGCTGCTCAGCCGCTATGGCAACGATAGGCAAGCGGCATTGGCCCGCTCGGGCCCGTCTCGATAGCCTTCTTTCATGACCAGCAGGTGCGGCGACGATCGTTTGGATCGCAAGCGCCCGGCATGAAAGAGGCTAAAAACCGTGCGCAGATTGGCAGAGCACCGGATTACCCGGATCATTCACATCTTCGTCCTCATCGCCATGGCGGGGCAATTCTCGAGCTTCACCGCCGGACAGCGCCCTGCCGGGATCCGAACCGCGATCGAGCTGATGGATCGCAAGTGGCTCAAGGCGGCAGCACTCCAGTCGGTGCTCGAGCAGGATCCGCACCAGGAAGGCCCGCGCGACCGCTCCTGGCACTTCCCATATTAGCGGTCCGGAGCCGACGAGGCTGATGCACAACGGCGTGCCGGGGGACGCGCAGCTGATGACGAAATCTGGCCGTGTCACAGCGGACAACGGCTCGGCAGATTTGATGGCGGTGGCGCTTTCCGTTGAATTTCATTCCAGCGTGCGATGTCGCCGGCGAGCTTGCCGTGGACGAGGAGATAGGCCACGAGATCGAGCAGTCGGCGATTTTCGGGGAGCAGCGTGAAATCTGTCGGTATCGCCTGTAACCGCTTGCTGAAATCCTTAGGTAGCGCCCCTGTAGAATCGTGTGAGTTGGCGGCGGCAAGAAGCTGCTCAAGCTCCGCCCTGCCCCGCAAGTGTCCGGCATACTGCGTTTGGAAATCCGCAGAGACCACGTCGCGCAAACCCAGGCGTATGACCAGCGGCTTCAGGGCGAGCGATCCGGTCTCGAACAGATTGGCCCACGAGGCCCGCCCTGTCGCCGAGCAGGTTCCCGAGCGCCGCGTCAACTCCATGGGCCAGTTCAATGCAAGCTGGTCGGTGATGACGTCCATGCTCTCCACGAACCTCAAGCCCAGATCCTGCATCAACGCGACGGTTCCGAAGATGGATTCCACCGCATGGCCGACGACGGTGTTGCGCCACGCATAATCGTCCTCGATGCCGGTCTGTTGGAACTTGCTGCCGTTGTTGTCGATCCGATCGACACTGGCGTCGATATGTATGGCGACGATCGTCGACGCTTTGGCTGTCGTATCGAAACCCGCGCGCAGCTGCGTGAGGAGTGTGATCAGCCCCGAGTTGTCGGCAAGGGCTCCGTCCGCCAGAAAAATCTGCCGGCCTTGGAAGCCGATTTTCGAGCCGCAGTGTTTGAGGGGCAGGTTCGGATAGGCCAGCGGAAATGCCGACGAAGCGTAGACGGCGTCGGCAACGCGCACGCTCGCAGGCTCGATCCTGATGAAATTCAAGTCGTTGGCACTGACGAGAGTCTGCGCCTCATTCAACTTGTTTTGCCATCCCCGCGGCTGGAAAAATCCCGTATTCATATGCTGCTTCGACAGCACGAACCGAACGTGGTTCGCCACATCGAAAGCGTTGACGTAGAGGGCCGGCCTCACCGGAAGGTCTTGCAGTGTCGCGCCTTTATACAAGACGGCGTCGTAATCATCGCGGGCCAGAACGCCTCGATTGTAGTCGGTCAATGTCGAGCGCGCCCAGTTGGCGGGGTTCCAAGCAGCCTGCCCGTACCACTGCCGCGCTCGAAACTCGATTGCCATCTTGTCGAGAAATTCCGTCCACGCTGGCGAATTGGCCTCCGCCTTCTGCAGCTGTTGAGCGTTCAACGTATAATAAGCGGCCGCGAACGAACCGCCCGAGACGGACGAGACGATGTCCAATTGCTCGAGCAGACTGGCGCCCGGCGACGTGTTCCCCAACCAAAGGGCTGGGCCAGAGCGACGGATCTCGCGCAGGATTGCGGCTTCGAGGTAAGCCGCGCGGCTTCCCCCACCCGAGGCAGCCAATCCGACCACCGTGCCGCCGAACTTGTTTCGCACAAACGGGACGGGGTCGTTGAGGTCGATCTCCTTCGACAGACAATCCCCGATCGCTGCCTGGCTACGTATCGGCCCGAAATAAGCGCGCCCGCCCCACACGACCAAAACCAGCAGCGCCATTGCGACGATCAACTTGCGCATGTCACGCCCCATCCACTCATCGTCGTCACGATCCGACGATCATGTCAGATAAGATCGCGTGCAGATGGTTTTTCACGTGCGCACGACGATCAGCCAACAACTCTGCCAGTGTGCCTTTTACCGGCCAAGCCGTTACGAGGCACATCATGGACTGACGCGCTCGAATTGGCCGTTGCACCGATGGAGTGTAGTGGCAAAGCCACAAGTTTGCTCGACCGATTGCCGTTGGAGCTGTAAGCTCGATGACTTGCTGGTCTCTTGGCAATCGTATCAGTATCCTCTCGGCCGAACGGCCCGATGCACATGCCCGATGCACATGCCCGATGCACATGCCCGATGCACATGGATGGATCGCCATGCGTCGCTCATTTCGAACCGCCCGAATCTTCTGCGTTAGCGCCGCTGTGATGAACTGTTGTGGCCTGGCTCCGATGGCCATGGCTCAATACGTACCCGGCAGGGTCGCGCCGCCGCCGGTTCACATGCCAATGCCATCGCCGAACCCAGCCCCACCTTTGCGCCCGATCGCACCGCTGCCTCCGCCTCCAACCGCGCCGAACCTCACGCTGCCGTCACAACCCCGACCGGCGCCCGGACCCACGATCGTGATCCCCCCGTGCCGCAGCGCTCAGGACTGCCCAAACCCGGCACGCTACGAAGCCAATGAGCGCGCTCGTCGGAAATTCGCTCAATGCCAGGCTGAAGCGAAAGGCAACAGCGAGATCCTCGAGCGCTGCCTGTTCGGCGCATTTTCACCCAGTCGCGTCGCTGAGTTGAAACGATGTCTCGGTCGCAACGACCTGAGACAGCAGGACGCCAGTGCACAGACGCTTTGGAGTTGCATCGGGCAGATGCTTGCCCAGAAATGACCGTGCGTCAGACCTGAAACGGTATGCCGACCCGACCATCGATGTCCGCATGGCGCGTCGCGGATCACCCTCTTTTGTATCGCGTTCGAGGTCGTGCTGCGATCGCAATGAACGGGAGTGACGGCGATGGCAGGCCGCCTCCTCAACGCCGTGACCTTGGCTTCTCGCGCGACGCGCGGCGCATGGCTTGGGCAACCTCGGGCGGGGCGGCGGCAGGGATGGCTGACGCGGCAACACCGGTGGCAGCGGTTAGCCCGGACGCTGCGCGATCGATTCCAGCATTGGCCGCACCACCAATGCTTTGCGGCGGCGTCACCATGCCACCCGAGATGATGATCTTGGCCGCGTCCTCAATCGTCATGTTGATGAACGTCACATCGTTCTTAGGCACGAAGCAGATGAAGCCCGTCGGCGGTACGATGCCGGTCGGCATGAAGACCGTGTAGAGTTCCATATGTCCACCCGGTTGCACGCGCGCGATTTCGCCGCCGGCTTCTCCGGTCACGAACACGATAGACCACAAGCCCTTGGACGGAAACTCGACGAGGCCGACCTTCTGCACCGACTGATTGGGGTCGGTCGCCGTCACCACGCTTTCGAAGATCTGCTTCAGGGCGCGGTAGACGTTACGCACGATCGGCATGCGCCCGAGCATCAGGTCGCCGTAGCTGAAGAGCGTGCGGCCGAGAAGGTTGGCGGCCAGCGCGCCGATCAGGGTGAGGCCGCCGATGCCGAATACGAGGCCGACGCCCGGCACTGCGAACGGCAGATAGGTATCGGGCAGGTACTGCTTGGGCACGAATGGCTTGAACCAGGCGTCGGCGACGTTGATCAACCACCAGATGATGTAGACGGTGAGCGTGACCGGACCGACGATGATGAGGCCGGTGAGGAAATAGTTCCTGAGACGCGCACCCAGATGCCAGCCGCGATCGAGGTCTTCCTCCGCCAACCGCTTGAGGCCGGCGCGCAGCTCCGCATTCTTCTTGCCGCGCGGCGTCGGCGGCTCGGGTTTGGTCACGTTAGACACGTTTGCGCGCACACTCCCGTCGATGGTGTTCGCTCCAACCCTTGCCGCAAGTGTTGCGCCTCTAACGCGATGCGGCCTCGCAGATCGAGCGGCCTGCATCCGCCTCACACATGACGACACGCGATTGCGATTGTCCATGAGGACGCGCGCGCCCGTGACGGCTCAACATATCATACTTTGGCGCAAGGCATGTGAGCCGTGTGCCAGAGCAATTTCCGGCGAAGTGACTACTGGTTCGTCGCAGAAAATGCGACAAGCCAACACTTCTGGCGCGCAGTGGGGCGCAAAACCGAAGCGTCCAGGTGTCAGGCCTTTTGGCTGCACGAAGGACCCGCGGGTAACATGCCTATTTGCCGATGATCAGACAATCATAGCCGCTGGCGCGCAGCGTCTGACACAGCTTGTCGGACTCGGCAGCGGTTGCAAACGGGCCCACGTTGACGCGGTAGAATTTGCCCATATTGCCGAACACGGCTTCCTCGATGACCGGATTGCGACCACCGGCTTTGGCGCTCTGCTCGTTCGTGAAGCGATGGGCGACGGTTTCGGCTTCCGCGCGTGAGCGGACGGCTGCGAGTTGCAGTTTGAAGCGGCCATTGCCAGCAATTGGTGGTGCTGCGCCAGGCGAATAGGCGTCGCCAGCTGGCGCGGCCGGAGCAGCATCGGTTGTTGCATGCCGCGCAGGCGCCAAAGCTGCCGTGCGTGCGACAGGCGCTGGCGCGGGTGCTGCTGCCATCGGTGCCGGGGCCGCAGGTGTCCTGGGCGCGGCTTGGCGTGCTGCCACCTCGGTGGCGCTGTTCCACGATGAGGTCGCAGAGGTCGCATTGCCGGCAGCAACGCCGGTCGATGCGGTGGTCACGTCGCTTGCCGCCGTAGCGCCCCCGCTAGATTGTTGTGACGACGAACCGCCAAATAGGTTGCTGAAGAACGAGCCAAACCCGGAGCCCGAGCTTGCCGCCGGCGCCGGTGCAGGTTCAGCCCGACGCGTGGCTGACGCGCTTTCACCTGTGGCGGAGGACGCATCGGCCCTTTCAACTGGCGCGCGCGCGATGCGCTGCGGTGGTGTCGCGGCAGCGGTGTTGACTGTCGTGGTGGTGGGATTGGCAAACGCCACGGGCGCCGGTGCGGGCTTCGCGGGCGCTGGCGGCGGGGCAGCGGCCATTGCGCGTTGCTTGGGTTCCGGCCGGGCTGCGTCACTGGCGGCGGCAATCGGCGTGGAAGCAGAGGGCTCTTGAGCGGCCGCAACAGCCGGTGCGCCGGGATCGGCAATGCCGACCTCCTTATAGGCGGCAGCGCGATTTGCCGTGGCGTCGGCACGTTCGGCCTCGCCCAGTCCGTTCTTCAGCCAGAGCGCATTGGTAAGATCTGAAATGGCCTGCGCCGAGCGACCCTGTTTGCGGTAGGCGAGGCCGCGATAATAAAGCGCTTTGGCCGTGCCAGCCGAATCGAGCCCGCCGAGAGACACAGCCGAGCTGAACGCGCCGATTGCGCGTGCCAGATTGTTCTTTTGATAAGCTTCGATACCACGGGTGAGCGCCTGCACCGCCGAGTTCGGCGGCGAAATCTGTGGCTTTGCAGCATTGTTGCTGCTGGCTTTTTCAGCTTTAGCTGCACCCTCTTGGGCGCTGGCAGACATCGCAGTGGTGGCGAGCACCGTGGCCGACGCAATGGCGGCGCCCCAGGCGAGCAATGATCTCGCGTGCGTCATAGCAATAAAGCCCTGTCTCTACCCCGGCGCGCCCCCTCTAGGACGCTCCGACCGTATGACAAGCAGACCGTCGAGGCAATTCCATGACTGCGCAAAACAGCGGGATTGGAGGCTTTTCCCCTACTCGACTGTGACCGATTTGGCGAGATTCCGCGGCTGATCGACGTCCGTACCCATCTGAACGGCGGTGTGATAGGCGATCAGCTGGATGGGAATCGCATAGACGATCGGATTGGTGAAGTCGTGCGCATCCGGCATCTGAATATGCGTGCACAGGCCGCAGCCGGCCGCAGCCGGTTGGGCGTTCGAGATCATCACGATCTGACCGCCGCGCGCCGACACCTCCTGCATGTTGGACACGGTCTTTTCGAACAGCGTGTCGACGGGCGCCACAACGATGACCGGCACGTTCTCGTCGATAAGCGCGATCGGCCCATGCTTCAATTCGCCCGCCGCATAGCCTTCCGCATGCAGGTAGGAAATTTCCTTGAGCTTCAGCGCGCCTTCCATGGCGAGCGGGTAGCTGACGCCGCGACCCAGATAGATCACGTCGCGCGATTTCATCAGCTGGTGCGCAAGTTCCTCGTATTGGCTCTCGTCGCTCAATTGGTTGGCGATCTGACGCGGCACCTCGACCAATTCCTTGACCAGCGCTCGCTCCAAATTCTCGTCGATGGCGCCGCGTGCCCGCCCCAACGCCAGGGCAAAGCAGGCGAGCGCCGTCAGCTGGCAGGTGAATGCCTTGGTGGACGCAACGCCGATCTCGGGCCCGGCGAGCGTCGGCATCACAACGTCGGATTCGCGTGCGATGGTGGACGTGCGCACGTTGACGACAGAGGCGATGCGCTGGCCGTTCTCCTTGCAGTAGCGAAGCGTCGCAAGGGTATCGGCCGTCTCGCCCGACTGCGACACGAAGATGGCGAGCCCGCCCGGTGGCAGCGGCGCATCGCGATAGCGCAGCTCTGATGCAATGTCGATCTCGACGGGCACGCGCGCATACCGTTCGATCCAGTACTTGGCGACGAGGCCGGCATAGAAGGCTGTGCCGCACGCCGAAATGGTGACGCGCGGAACAGTCGACAGGTCGATGCCGAGGTCGGGCAAGCGGACCTTGCCTTCAGCCATGTCGATGTAATGCGCCAGGGTGTGGCTGATGACCTCTGGCTGCTCGTGGATTTCCTTGGCCATGAAGTGGCGGTGATTGCCCTTGTCGACAAGCAGCGCGTTGGCCTGCGATTTGACCGGCGTGCGCCGTGCGGGCTTGCCGGCGCGATCGAAAATCTGCGCGCCGTCGAGCCGCAGCACGGCAAAGTCGCCCTCTTCCAGATAGGTGACGGTGTCGGTGAAAGGGGCCAGAGCGATGGCATCAGAACCCAGATACATCTCGCCGTCGCCATGGCCGATGACCAGTGGACTGCCGAGCCGTGCCGCCATCATCAAGTTGTCCTCGCCCGCAAACACGATGGCCAGCGCGAACGCGCCCTTGAGACGCGCCAGCGCCGCCTTCACCGCGTCAACGGGACCAAGCCCCTTGTCCATCTCGTGCGTGATGAGGTGGACCACGGCCTCGGTATCGGTATCGGTCTCGAAGACGTGCCCTGCTTTCGTCAGTTCCTCGCGCAGCTCGCGGAAATTCTCGATGATGCCG
>CAZLHQ010000112.1:0-10574 GCA_964559355.1 uncultured Hyphomicrobiaceae bacterium | reverse complement strand
CGCCACGCGGAATGAATTTCTCGCGCCGAAAGCCGATGCAGCCATTGCCGCCATCGCCCGCCTTCACGTAGATCTTGGCCTGATCGAGGAATTTCACGACTGTCGGATCCCTACCGCCGAGCGCCCGCGCAACCGCAGCGGCCGCGGCCGCGCCAATTCATATCTTACCGCCTCGGCCTCGCGCCGTCGCGCCTCGCACCAGCAGGAGCACGAGCCGGTCACTTGGAAGCCGAGCTTGGCGATGACCCGGGCGGAAGCAGCGTTATCTGCGAAATGACAGCAGGTCAGCCGCTCGAAGCGTAGCCGCGAGAAGCAATGGGCGATCAGGGCGCCCGCCGCCTCTGTGGCGTAGCCCCAACCCCAATACGGCTTGCCGATCCAATAGCCGATCTCAGCCGAACGGCCCTTTTCGTTCGGCACGTAGCCGGTAAGGCCGATCAACTCGCCAGCGCGCTCGACAACGCGCACCACCTCACCGGGCTCCAGACCATCGAGCCAGTGGCGCGCATCGGCCACGGTGTAGGGATAGGGGATACGCGCCGTCATCGAGGCGACATCCCAATCGCCCGCAAGCAGCGCGATGCGAGCGATATCGCCATCATCGAGCGGTCGCAGCACGAGGCGCTCGCTGTGCAGCACGCCGTCTGCAGCCAAGCGCCGCGATCCGATCCACCTCTTGAGCGGTGACATCGATCCTGCTCCTGAGACGACAAAGGGGAGACGGCAACCGTCTCCCCTTGGCGCGTTCCGCTTCGAGGAACGTCGATTACTCCGCCGCTTCCGGAACGGCACGGCGAACCGAGACGTAGGTGCGGCCATTGCGCTTTGTCTTGAATTCGACTGCGCCTTCGGCCTTGGCGAACAGGGTGTGGTCGGTACCGATGCCGACGTTATCGCCGGGGTGCACCTTGGTGCCGCGCTGGCGCACGAGAATGTTGCCAGCCAGCACATGCTCACCACCGTAGCGCTTGACGCCGAGCATCTTGGGGTTGCTGTCGCGACCGTTCTTCGACGAGCCGCCGGCCTTTTTTTGTGCCATGGATCAGGTCCTCGTAAATTCTTGCAGAATGCGGCTGCCGGTTAGGCGCCGACGATGGAGGTGATGCGGACCTTGGTGAGGTCCTGGCGATGGCCGTGCTTGCGACGCGAGTTCTTACGGCGGCGCTTCTTGAAGGCGATGACCTTGGGGCCGCGCGTCTGCTCGACGAGCTCGGCGGTGACCTTGGCGCCCGCAACGGTCGGCGCACCAACCTTCACGCTCGATCCTTCGCCGACCATGAGCACTTCGGAGAACTCCAGCGTTGCGCCGGCAGCACCCTCGAGCTTCTCGATTTTGATGATATCGTCCTTGGCGACACGGTATTGCTTGCCGCCTGTCTTGATGACAGCGTACATGGCTCTCTAAAACCTTTCTGTTGTCCGCGCCCTGTGGCGTCCCTCCGCAAGCCGGTTAAGGCATTGACATAGAAGGGAACTTTCGAGCCTATCGCGACCTGTTGGGGTCGCAGGAGAGCCTCGGGCAGCGCATTGCACGCACGGCTCTCGCCTTGCGCGTTGGCGGGGTTATCGTCTGGACCGCCGGTAAAGTCAACGGCTTGCGGTTCCAATCCGATCGGCGCGACGCTTCGCGCCTGCTCGAAACCGTTGTTTACCGTTCCCATGTAAGGTCGAGCAGAGCAACGGCGCGCCTCACTCCGCATGCCGATGACATGCCCCTAAATGGAGCCATCCGACCCCGCCGATGACCGTCGATCGTCCGCCAGATACCGCAGATGCCGCCACCGCCGGTCTGCCCGCCATTCCCGTCATCGACGTCGGGCCGGATTTCCCGATGGAGACGCTCGAGCGGGAGTTGCCGCGCGCCCACCGCTTGCTCGACGCCGCCACGCGCATCGTGCCAGCAAAGGCGCTCACCTCGCTTGACCGGGTGTCGCGGCGCTGGCTTGCCCGCTGGGAAAATACCCATTTGCCCGAGATCGATCGCATCGCCCGCACCTTGCAGCGTCCAGGCGCCTACTTCCTATCAGTCAACTACGAGTGGGGTTGTACATGCCGCGTCGCCCCCGCGCCCGACCGAGACAGCGCCCGCCTGGTTCGCGTGCTCGATTGGCGCACCGATGGCCTGGGCCGCAACGTACTCGCCGCGCGGGTCGCCAGCCGCGCCGGACCGTTCGTGACGCTGACCTGGCCCGGCTATACCGGCGTGCTGCAAGGCGTCGCGCCTGGGCGCTTTGCCGCCGCACTCAACCAAGCGCCGATGCGCAAGGCAGTCGGCTACTACTATCTCGACTGGGCCGCCAACCGCCGCCGCGTCTGGCAAATGCCGCACGGCACCCCGGCGCACCTGCTGCGCACCGTCTTCGAGCGCGCGGAGAGTTTCGCGCACGCCAAGCGGCTGCTGAGCACCACGCCCATCAGCTCACCAGCGATCTTCTCGCTCGCCGGCACCGAGCCTGAAGACCTGTGCGTGATCGAACGGCAGGAGACCGAGGCGCGTATTCACGAAGGCGCGCAAATCGCAGCCAATCACTGGCAAACCATCGGCTGGAGCGGTCACGCGCGCGGCAACGATAGTGCCGGCCGCGCCTGCCAGATGGCGCGTGTGCCGACAGACTTCGACGCTCGCTTGCCGTGGCTGAAGGAGCCCGTGCTCAACCCACGCACGCGACTGGTCATGATCGCGGATGCCAAGAGCGGCCGCTTCCTCGCGCAAGGTTACGAAGCCGATGGCGCTGCTACCTCCGTGCTCGACGCCATTGCGTAAGCCAATGTGTACGTCAGGCGCGACATGCCGTCGCGAGTTTACGCTCGCGGGTCATCGCACGTTGGTGCGGCACGTCCGGCATAGCGCGAATTCGCCGCGCAAAACGCGGATTTATACTGCAACGCAACGCTTTTTTGGAATGATTCCATTGAGTGTTTCTTTGCCTCCTGGTTCTTGACACGCCGCGTCGGAATGGGCTTCCTCACCAGCGCGGCACGCTGACGTGCTGCAAGATCAGCAATCCTTGTCGGGGCTTTGAACCCCGGTCTTTGGAGGACACGATGACGATCTCGATGGCGCAGATGCGCCGTACGATTGCGCGCACTTTTGCCGCTTCCATTCCCGCTCTCACGCTTGCAGCCGCGTTCTCTGGTTCCGCCGCTGCCGACCAGCAAGTCAACATCTATTCCTATCGCGAGCCCGGCCTCATTGCGCCGCTGATGGACGCCTTCACAAAGAAGACGGGCATCAAGGCCAACGTCGTCTTCGCCAAGGATGGATTGACCGAGCGCATCAAGGCGGAGGGCGCCAACAGTCCTGCCGATGTATTGCTCACCGTTGACGTCGCGCGCATGTCGGACGCCAAAGAGGCGGGCATCACCCAGCCGATCAAATCCGCCGCCATCGACGCCGCCATTCCTGCGAACTATCGCGACCCCGAAGGCGCCTGGGTTGGCCTATCGCAGCGCGCCCGCGTCGTCTTCGCATCGCGCGACCGCGTCAAGCAGGACGCGATCACCTACGAGGAGCTGGCCGACCCCAAGTGGAAAGGAAAGGTGTGCTCGCGCTCGGGCCAGCACAGCTACAACACCGGCCTGCTCGGCTCGATCATCGCCCACGATGGCGCAGAGAAGGCGCAAGCCTGGGCTGCCGGCGTGAAGGCCAACCTCGCGCGCAAACCCGCCGGCGGCGACCGCGATCAGGCCAAGTCGATCTTCGCGGGTGAATGCGACGTCGCCATCGCCAACACCTATTACATGGCCGCCATGGAAACGAGCGACAAGCCAGAGCAGCGTGAGTGGGCCAAGTCGATCAAGATCCTGTTCCCCAACGCTGGCGATCGCGGCACGCACGTCAACATTTCGGGCGCGATCCTGGCGAAGAACGCGCCCAATAAGGACGCCGGCCTCAAGCTGATCGAGTTCCTCGCATCCGACGAAGGCCAGAAGATCTATGCCGAAGCGATCGACGAGTATCCGCTGAGGGACGGCATCCAGGCCTCCGAGCGCGTCAAGGCCTGGGGAGCACTGAAGGCGGACAAGCTGCCGCTCGACGCCATCGCCAAAAATCGCAAGTCGGCCTCCGAGATCATGGACAAGGTGGGCTTCGACCAAGGCCCCGGCGCCTGATCGCGACCGCATCCACAACACCCAGTGGCGACCGCGGGCTCAACTTGAGTCCGCGGTCTTTTGTGCGTGGCAAAGCGTGCCAAGAGCTTGTTCGCTTCTGACGGAAACGCGAACGTGCTGCATCTCGTTGCTTTGAGCATGTTTTTCACGCTGAACCGCTTACACTTCAGCTAAACATGCTCTTTGCCTTGAGCATGTTTTTCACGCTGAACCGCTTACACTTCAGCTAAACATGCTCTATGTGCCGCTATAAGGTGCAGGCAAGCCATGCCGATGGCATCAATAAAATCAACAACGGGAAACACCCATGAAGCTCGTACGATTTGGCGCGCCCGGGCACGAGAAGCCGGGACTGCTCGATGCACAAGGACAGATCCGAGACCTCTCCCGTCACATTGGCGATATCGATGGCAAAACGCTCGGCGCTGAGACACTGGCAGGACTTGCCGCGCTCGACCCCAACACCTTGCCTCTGGTTCCGCCTGGAGTGCGGCTCGGCGCACCCGTCGGCAACGTGCGCAACTTCATCGCCATCGGCCTCAATTATGCTGATCACGCCGCCGAAGCCGGTTTGCGCATCCCGCGCGAGCCCGTCATCTTCAACAAGATCGGCAACTGCATCGTCGGACCCAACGACGACATCATGATGCCGAAGGGCGGCGAAAAGCTCGACTGGGAGGTGGAGATCGCCTTCGTCATCTCGAAGCGCGCGCGCTATGTCGAGGAGAAGGATGCCGCCAGCTACATCGCCGGCTATCTCGCCTGCAACGACGTTTCGGAACGCCACTTCCAGACCGAGCGTTCCGGCCAATGGGTGAAGGGCAAGTGCTGCGAGACGTTCGGTCCGCTAGGGCCCTGGCTCGTCACGCCCGACGAGGTGGGCAACGTCGACGAGCTCGGCATGTGGCTCGACGTCAACGGCCAGCGCCGCCAGACCGGCACCACCGCGACGATGATTTTCAAGATCCCCTACATCCTCTCCTACGTCACGCAGTTCATGGTGCTTGAAGCGGGCGATGTCGTCACCACCGGCACGCCACCCGGCGTCGCGCTCGGTATGAAGGAGCCGCAGTGGCTCAAAGTCGGCGACCAGATCCGTCTTGGCATCGACAAGCTCGGCGAGCAGAACAGCAAGGTGGTGGCGTTCCAATACTAAAGAGCCTTCGCCACCCGAAGAACCGGCCGAACTGCAAGGCAACGATCATTTGATCAGCAATGCCGGCATACTCATCGTACCGGCCGTTGCGGTAACGTCGAGGCCGCGACTGTTCTCCTGCCAGACGTCGATGATCGTGTTGTCCTGGAACCAGAGTTTGTTGGCCACGAAGATGTAGCTCGGCGATTTGGCCTCGATGCGCGAGCCGCCACCGATCCAGACGTGCTGCGTCGGGAAATACATGACGCCATCGTACTTCAACGTGATGTCACCCAAGAGCGTCGCCCAGGCGTCAATGCTCGACAACCGATCCTGGAAAAATTGGATGTTCGAATAGGGACCCGAAGTTGGCGAGGTCAGACTTACGTTGGCGCCAGAGCCGAGATAGAGCGTGCTGTCCACCCCTTTGAATGCGATCACGACCTCGGTACCCGTGACGATGCTGTTCGAATCTATCCGAAATGGCCCGTCCAGCATCAAATAGACGCCAGGCTGCATGATGATCTCACTGTTCGCCATGATGCGGATACCGCCGCAGTAGGTACCCGGTTCGAGCACAGCCGGTGTGTTCATGAGCTTGGAGGCGATATCGACGCAGGGGCCAATGGCTGGCGTCGGCACGCTGGCGTAGGGATCTTCGATCGTCGCAACACCCGTTACCGGCTTGGGGATGAAGCCCTCGCCGCTGAACCCACCGCGAACACCAAACTGAGTGGCGCGCCCCAACGCCGAACCATACTGACGCATGCCCATACCATGCGTCGAATTGGCTTGCGCAGCGCAGTTTCGTGCCGTGAATTGCGCCGTACCATAAATCTCAATGCCCTGAGGACTGGTGCGATCCAACGCCAAAACGCACACCGGCTCCAGCACGGAAGCGCGAGCTGCCGAAGTCACTTGAAACGGCAGGTTCGCATCCCCGATGATGCCCGCGAAATAATTCTTCACCAGCGCCGAAGATGTCCCGTTGACGACGCTCTGCTGCACCATGAACGTCGACGAGCTGGCCGCAGTCTGGAATGTCGATGAGGCCGATGACGACATGCCCGATTTCGCGAGATTGGCCGCGAAAGCCGACTGCGCGATCTCGATGCGACTGTCGTCAGTAATCGGGCCGGGCGCAGTCGCAGCGGCCAGCACAGCCGCATCGAGCGCGCTCTGATGCGCAGCCCTCTGATTGACGGCCATCGACAGCGTGATGGCTATTCCCACCGCAGCCAGCAGCACGGCCATCATCAGTCCGCCAATTACAGCAATCGTACCGCGACGATCAAAAATCAGACGCTGAAAAATATCTCGGCGCATCGGGAACCCCACTCACGCGGATGCAGCAGGGTTACAAAGCTACGCGAGCTTCGGTTTAAAATTGCTCAACAATCCCAATAAACGCATTTCTAATGTTATCAACCAGCCGATCTGTGAAACGACAATCCGAATAATGTGCACGCAGGCCATGTCACGGAACTGCAGTCGGCGGACAGCCAGAAAACGTCCGAAGCGGATGAAGCACGGACCGCTCAACGTCTATCGAGACGCGGCGAGTTTTGTAGATGAAAGCTGTCGGTGCCTCAAACAAGCAGGCACTGCGCGCGCATTTCTTGCTTGAGCGGATTTGCTTGCTGCGAACGAGTAGCTTCAATACGTCTGCTGCACCTTCGACTTGTGCTGATCCTGGCGCATCGATTTGCGCGTCTTGTCCCACTTGTCCGCATCGAGGTTGCTTGCCGCCTCGTTCTGTTTCTTCTCCAGCTCCTCGAGCTTGCCGATGGCCGCGCTCGGCGCCGCACCTGTGCCCAGGCCATAGCGGCCGCGTGCATCCTTGAGGTAGCTGGCGTTGCCTTCGAGCAGCTTCTTCGCACCTGCAACATCACCCTTGTCGCGCATCTCGACCGCCTTCTCGCTGGTCTCGGTTGCCACCTGCGCCGCCACCTGACTCATGACCGACTTGTCGAGGCTGGCTTCGGCGTCCTTTTCAGATGTCGAGAACCTACCCTTGGCTCGGGCCTCGCTGCGCTGACGCTGGCCACTCGCCAGATCAAGATAGTCGACGGCAATGGCGGCAATCTCCGCGTCGCCAGGCGTGCGCACGTCGGGCGCATCCATCTCGACGACGACGTAGCGCTCGTTGGCGCCCTGCAGCTGGTTGAGCTTCATGTGGATGCGGTTGCCCTCGATCTTGGCCTCGCGCCCAAGCACACGCACGGGCTTGAAGCCGATCCGGCATTCGATCTCGATATCGATATCCTGCGCCGTGATCGACAAGGCGTCGCCGAACTCGGCATTGAAGATGGCTGTGAGGTCGGCGGCCTTTTCGACGAATGCGTGATTGCCGTCACTGGATGCCGCAAGCCGCTGCATCAGGTCCTCGTTATAGTCGAGACCAAGGCCGATGGTCGTCACCGAGATGCCCTTGCTGCCTAGCTCGCGGCCAAGCTCGCCCAGTTCCCGCGGCGTCGAGGGGCCGACGTTGGCAAGCCCGTCCGACAGCAGGATGACGCGGTTGACGCTTCTGGCGGCAAGATGCTTTTTCACCTCGTCGGCGCCAGCGACCACGCCCGCATAAAGCGCGGTGCGGCCATCGGCTTCGAGCCGATCGATCTTCTGCTTCAACGCATGATCGGTGCCGAGCCGCGCGGCGTGCTGCAATACGTCGACGCCGTGATTGTAAGCGACCACCGCCACCACATCCTCCGGCGCCAGCCGTTGCAAGGCCATGGCGGCGGCATCCTTGGCGCCCGTCATGCGATCGCCCTTCATCGAGCCGGAGCGATCGAGCACAAGGGCGACGTTGACGGGCGTGCGCCGCTCGGACTGCGGCATCGCGGTCCCTTTGAGGCTCAGGCGCAGATAGACCTTGCCGGGCTTGCCGACAGGCAGCACCGACTGGCCGAGCCTCGCGTCGACTTCGACGGCGGCGGCCGTTGCGGGCGCGGTAGCAAATGGGAAGGGGGCAAGCAGCGCAGCAAGCCCGAAGGCGCGGGCCAGCGTGGCAAAGACGTGGCGGGTCGTGGTCATGGCGGCAAAACTCCTGCTTTGCAATCCGAGCAAAGTAGGAGCGAGTTCAGGCGGAACGTGGCTCGCACCGCGGCCAAATTGAGGAAAAAAGACCGCACCCCACCAGCCACGCCGGAACGCCCGGCTACGCCAGGAAGCCGAAGCACGGTGCTAAAATTAGGGGATCAGGAGAAACTGTGGTGCCAGAAGAGGACTCAAAAGTGGCATGTAACCTATTGATATAAATTGTTATAACGAATGTGAGATTAGTCCGTACCGCCTCCGATACCGTTAGCAAAATATTGCTTAAGTGGTTCAGGTCCCAGTTCACGCAGTTCTCAGCTTGCGGAAACTAGAAAAATCATACTCGGAAGTGGTTATCAAAAAAAGGCCCGTCGGCAAGTTGTCGGCTTGCGACCCTGGATCAGAATTCATGCCGGAAGAGAAGCCGGTCGTCCCACGACAGCAGACTGCATCTAGCCGACTCTGACTCTGCCTGTCTAGATTCGAATTCTAATCCACAATTCAATCAAATCAAAGACTTAAAAAATTATCTTAGTCGTCAGTCTCCGCTCTTGGCGGTTAGGCTTAGGTGACGGCAAAGCGAAACCCCGCACGAACGAGTCGATGCGGGGTGGTGATGGCTCAAGCGACCGATCCTTTCGCTTTGCCGTTCTGGCAAAGCCGCGTCGTCGGCTTCAATCCGTAGAGTGGATCGCCGGGCTTGATCGCGTGCGCCTCGATCATGCGCGTATGGCGGTCGGCGATCTCGGTGGCGAGGCGGCGGCCGATGGCGAGCACTGCGGTCTCGATGGTCGCGAACGGTCCCGACCACTCCAGCTTGTCACCGGCAAAGCTCGGCACCGACTTGGCGACATGCCAGCCGGTGTCGCGGATCTCGACTGTGTAGGCGGCCAACGCGTAGGTGAAGCGCGTCGGCGGGCCACGGTCGACCGACTTGCGCGGTGATGGCGCCGTCGTCTTGACGCCGAGCGGCGCATTGACGAGCGCGGCGTTCTTCAACTTGCCCATGGTAAGGCTCCTCTCACTCAACCGGCACCCGACCATTCGGGTGCCGGGACGAGGGAGGGAAAGCGGCGTGCTGTGCCTGACCGGAAGTGAAGCCGTTCGCGTGGCGTGCGCGAACGGCATGGTGCAAGCGTCAGTATTCTTCCGCCAGCATAATAGTGAGGACGCGCTCGGTGGAGGCCGGATCGGCGGGATCGTCGGCGCCCAGATCGGGATCGCGCGCGTCGTAGTAATCGATTTTCCAGAACAACGTCTGGCCATCGACCATGACCTTGCCGAAGTCGTGCTCGCCGTACGGGTCGTTGCCCTCATCGAACGCGTCGAAGGCGGCCACCGCAGCGATGGCCTTGGCGATGAACGCAGGGCCGTTGGCGGCGACGCCGTCGGTGGTGAAGTGGCGGCCGATGCTGCCGCGGCTCTTGCGGCAGGCGTCGTTGAGCGCGGCGATTCTCGCCGCACGGTTGGTGTCGGATGTCATGGAACAATCCTCCGTCTCACGAGCGGCGTCCGACCATTCGGATGCCGCAGGGCGGGACGGAGGTCTGGATCGAAGTTTACGCGGCAATGCCTGAAGCGGCAAAGGTGCTGCGCAGTCCGGGCCTACGCAATTGTTTCGAGCTCGGCGTGCCCAATAGGAATGATGATCAACTGGCCTCAGACCGCGTGACAGACGAGGTAAGGACGCGGACCACCGGCAACACTCGGAGGCCCGAGCGTATCAGACTCGCAACCGACGCCGGGGAATACGCTCAGCAGAATTAGCGGTGCCGACTTCAATCAGGGTCGGGCTCGGTAGGCTCAGCGAATATTGTCCGGAAGAACCGTTCAATAACGTCTATGTTGGAGCGAGCATCTAGTGACATCTCAAACTTGACAAGTAAGTTGTCCGGCCGTGAATCAACTTTCTCGAAATTGCACGAAATGAGACCGTCGATGAGCGACGGCAGCAGGTTGCGACAGAGATCGTCGAGGTCGGGGTATGGCTGTCGGAAGCGGCACCGACGCGTCAACTTTAGCGGGATGACTTCGTTCCTATAAAAGCTCTCGAGCTCGGCCTTCGACAACAATTCCACGTGCTTTTTCGACACCTCGTACGAATCGCTTCGTTCTGGGAATAATATGCCTATTCGACGGTATGCTTCGACGGACTGCTTATTCAAAGCAACGGCATGCTTCTTTGCAGATACAGCGCCATCATCAAATTCCAAGCTAGCGGGTTCGACAATCAGGCGCTTATAATCGTTTTTGAGAATCCGAATCACCCGTTTATGGCGCTTAATCC
>CAZLHQ010000111.1:0-10645 GCA_964559355.1 uncultured Hyphomicrobiaceae bacterium | reverse complement strand
GAGAACGGTACGCCGTAATGCTCGAGTTCTTCGACCGCGTCGGGCGCGTGCCGGCACATGTATTCGATCGAATCCTGGTCGCCGAGCCAATCGGAGCCCTTCACCGTGTCGTACATGTGCCAACGCCAGTTGTCGGGGCCCATGTTGCCGAGCGAGGCGGCGACACCTCCTTGGGCTGCAACCGTGTGCGAGCGAGTTGGGAAGACCTTGGTGACGCATGCAGTCTTGAGACCGGCTTCAGCGCATCCCAGAGTCGCGCGCAGGCCCGCTCCACCCGCACCAACGACCACCACGTCGTAGTTGTGATAGGTGACGGGATAGGCCTTGCCGTTGATGGCCGGTCCGCTGCCATTCGATTTCATCGCCATCGCGCTCATGCTCCAAGGCTAAGCTTCAGCACGGCGAAAACGCACGCAGCGCCGATCAGGATCGCAAAGAAGGTGTTCAACATCAGCAGCACGATCTTGGCGACCTCGCCATGGACGTAATCTTCGATGATGACCTGCATGCCCAGCCGCATGTGAATAGCACCCGATACCGCCAGCAGAAGCAGCGGAACAGCGACCAGCGGGTTCGCCAGCCGCGCCCGGGCTGCGGCATGATCGAGCCCGATCATCGATACGATGATCCACACCAGCGCCACGGCCAAAAACAAATTGGCCACTGCGGTGACGCGCTGCTTCCAAAAGTGATCGGCGCCTTCCTTGGCAGCGCCCAACCCTCGGACATTCTTCAATGGGGTTCGCATGGACATGTTCTGGCTCATGGGGATCACGTCACGATGAGGCTGATGAAGGAGGCGACCTTCGCGAAAAGTACGGTCAGCTGACCCGATAGCGCCCACAGCGCCAACGTCAGGACAATGGCGACGAACAGCGAGCCCCAGCACATCTTGTCGATGGTGGCCAGATCGTAGCCGCGTCCAGTGTCCCAGATGAAATGGCGGATGCCGCCCAGCGCATGCAGGATCAGGGCGAAGGTGTAGCCCAGCAAAACCAGTCGGCCGAGCGCGCTGCCAAAGATGCCATTGACGAAGGCGAAGTAGTCGGGACCGCTGGCGGCCGCCACCAGCCACCAGGCCAGCAGCAGCGAGCCGAAGTAGAGCGCCCCACCGGTGATGCGATGCAGGATCGACATCATCATGTTCACGGGGAACGAATAGACTTGCAGATGCGGCGACATCGGGCGCTCGACTCGCGCCCCGCGGGCGGTATTGGCGTCGGCCATGAGGAATCCTCGGCGTATGAGCTGTGCCGCCTTTTAGCGTGTGCGCTGCAGCGCGGCAATTCGCCGAATGACATAGGCGGGTTGCGAGATTGCCTGGGCTCGACGGAAATCTGGCTCAACCGGCAACCGCGCGGCTCGCCTAGTCGAGCGAGGCGATGATGGCCCGGCCGAGCGCCGAGCCGCTCTCATAGGCGTGCTCGGCCAGCCGCCCCAGGCACCAGTCGCCGGCCAGACCGACGTTGTATTGGCTGGAATAGATGTAGGTTTCCCCGAGCGATTGGTCGACCAGGCCATAGCGCCACAATTGCGCGGTCATCTGCGAGGGCCGCACCGGCGGCAATGCCAGTACGTGGCTCACCTCCGACCACAGTTCCTCGGCCACCACCTCGGGCTCGGCATCCTCGGTCTCACGGCTCCAGGCCGGCGACGCATGCACGATGATCGTGTCACCCTTGGGGTTGCGGCCGGGCTTGGAATTGTTGCGGGCAATCCATCGGATCACGTCAGACATATCGGAAAACACGTCCTGATCCGGCAGAATGCGCTGTTCCAACCGCACCATCAGCGACCAGCAGGGTGACATGCGCACCCGCTTGATGGCGCTGGACAGCTCCTCGACGCGGCCAACCAGCAGCTGGGCCTGCGGGGCCGGCACTGCGACGGCAACCGCAGCAAAGGGGCCAACTACGGATTCGTCCTCGAACCAGATGTGCCAGCCGCGATCGACACGATCGATGGTGTGAACGCGGCGGCTGGTATGGACACGGACACTTTCCGCCAGTGGCCTGACAATCGACGACATGCCAGGCGTGCCGACGTACCACGGCAGCATCTGGCCTCCGCCTTCCACCCCGGTCGAAGTGATCGGCTTCCAGGGAGCGGCGTATCCAGAGCTGTTCAACTCGTCGAGATAGGCGCGAAACTGCGCGGACCGGGCGGTCAGGTATTGGGCGCCGTGATCATAGGAAATGTTGCCGACTCGCGTTGTTGCCACACGCCCGCCAATGATGCGGTCCTGCTCGAAGATCTCGACATAAGCGCCTGACCGCCGCAGCACGCGTGCGCATGCGAGCCCCGCCAGTCCAGCCCCGATGACCGCGATCCGCTTTGTCACTCGATGTCCATGCGACGACCGCCGCGCCTCTGAATGTCAGCGTGTAGAAGCAAACCGGAGCGCGATGCACCGGCAACAACGCCATTCAACAACGAGACTAAAGGAAAAATCTTAACCAAATTCCCAGGCACACGCTTGGGACGTGCACAACGCTTCACGCAGGAGGAGTGCTTTACGAAAAGGACAATCGTGACCAAGTAAACCGACTTTGCAAGAGCCTCAGCGGCAGAGCTGAACAGCACCACATAATCGCGAACTCGAGCTGTTGACAACGTCAATACATGAGCAAAGTCTCAATAGACCGTGCCACGTAAACTGAATGCTATCTGATGTTGTTTATATCAATTTAGTATCTGATCGGCATCAGCGTGGCAGCACCAGCCACAGGTCGAGATCGAGCACGACTCCCTCCGCATAGGCGCCGTCGGCCTCCTTGTAGGGGTGCTCCTGGCAGGAGCGGTTTTTCACAGCGACCAGCCGAGTACGCAGAGCGCCTATATCGTCACGGCCAGGAATCTCTTGTTTTTCAAGCACTTCTGACCAGGCATACACGGTATCGCCGGCAAAGCATGGGGCAACGTGGCGGCCCGCGTTGATGGCAGCGATGTGAAACGCGTTGCCGAGCCCATTGAACGACAATGCCCTCGCCAGCGAAATGACGACGCCGCCGTAGACAATGCGCTTGCCAAATCGCCCTTTGGATTCCGTGTGCTGGTTGAAATGCACTTTCGCCGTATTCTGGTAGAGTCGCGTCGCGATCTGGTGCTCGGCCTCCTCCAGCGTCATGCCGTCGACGTGATCGATCTTCTCGCCGACCGCATAGTCGGCCCACCGGTACGGCGAACCCGCCAGCGCGAAGTCGTATTTCGCAATGTCGAGCCTGGGCACGGCAGCGCCGAGTTCAGAGGGAGCAACCCGATCCGGCAACTCTGGCACCACCGGTTTGGGCGCTGGCGCTGACTTATCGCGCTTTCTCACCATCACCCATCGCACGTACTCGATGACGACCTCGTCCGACTGGTTGCGGCCCGTCGAGCGCACGAACACGGTTCCGGTCTCGCCATTGGAGTTTTCTTTGAGCCCGATGACCTCGGAAACCGTGGTCAGCGTATCGCCAGGATAGACCGGCTTTAAGAAGCGGCCGCTGGCATAGCCGAGGTTGGCGATGGCGTTGAGCGAAATATCGGGCACCGTCTTGCCGAAGACGACGTGGAAAGCGAGCAGATCGTCGATGGGCGCACGCGGATAACCGATCGCACGCGCGAATGCATCTGAAGATTGCACGGCAAACCGCGGACCGTAGAGGCCCGTGTAGAGGGCCACGTCGCCTGCGGTAACAGTGCGCGGCGTAGCATGCGTGAGGATCTGCCCGAACTTGAAATCCTCGAAAAAGTTGCCGGGGTTGGTCTTGCTCGCCTGCATTTCTATCTCGTTCGTGATGTCGACAATCGCCGATCATGGGGCATGGTGCCCGCCACGTGTTTCGCAGCGGAAATGACAGCTTTGCGCCGCGTCGTCAGCCCGTGCCCATGGCCTCGATTGCTTCCGATATCGCCACCGTGCGCTGCGCCATGACCAGATGCAGCCGCTCCACCATCTTGCCTTCGACCGTGATGACGCCCTGCTTGGAATTCTCCGGCTTGTCGAACTCGGCGATGATCTTGCGCGACCAGTCGACCTCGGCGGGGGAAGGGGAGAAGGTCTCGTTGGCGATCGTCACCTGGCTTGGGTGAATGAGCGTCTTGCCATCCATGCCCAGCGTGCGGCCATGCTCGGCCTCGGCACGAAACCCAACCTCGTCGCGGAAGTCGTTATAAACGCCATCGAGTACGTCAAGACCATAGGCGCGGGCTGCGACAATGGTCATCGACAGCCACGGCACCACCGCGAACCGATCCTTGTAGGCGCGCGCGTGGCTCTCTTTCAGCAGGTCGTTGGTGCCCATGACGAGGCAGGTCAAGCGGTGCTCGCGCTCGATGCCGGCCATGGCGATCTCACGAACATTGAGGATCGACATCGGCGTTTCGATCATCGCCCACAGCTTGGTCTTCTCCGGTGCGCCGGCGCCGAACAGAACCTTGGCAGCCGAAATGATATCGCCGGGGCGACCGACCTTGGGCACCAGAATGGCATCGGGACCGGCGGCGGCGGCGGCGAACAGGTCATCGGCGCCCCACGGCGTCTCCAGGCCGTTTACGCGGATGACAAGCTCGCGCTTGCCATAGCCACCGCTCTTGACCGCGGCGCAGACTTTGTTGCGAGCATCGATCTTGGCGTCGGGCGCCACCGCATCCTCCAGATCGAGGATCAGTGCATCGGCGGCAATGGTTTTCGCCTTTTCCAGCGCACGCTCATTGGAGCCAGGCATATAGAGTACGCTTCGGCGCGGACGGACCGTCATTCTTCCTCACCTCGTTGAGTTGGCTGGCAAGCCGGGGCTGAGCTCTCGATTTTGCGGCGCAACACTAATCGGCTGACCTTGAATTACAAGCCCACCAAGGTCGGTTATGCTCCCCTGCCGCAATCGCGGCACTGGTGGAATTTCGCTCTCATCCGACGCACACGCAGACCCAATGGCCCGCATTCTCGCCATCTCATCCCAGGTTGCCTTCGGGCATGTAGGCCTCAACGCCATCGTGCCGACCCTACAAGCCATGGGTCACGACGTGATCGCGGTGCCGACCGTCGTGCTGTCCTGCCACTACGGCTATCGCGACGTCGGCGGCTTCAACCTGACGGCCGATCAATTCGCGGCCATCATGGGCGGGATATCCGCGAACGGATGGCACACCTCGCTCGATGCCGTCATAACCGGCTACGCGCCATCGCTGGACGTCGTCGAAGCACTGGCATCGGCATTGGGCCGCCTCGATCAGCACCATCCCGACATCCTTTACATGTGCGACCCCGTTCTGGGCGACGATCCAGGTGGGCTTTATGTTCCAGAAGAGGTAGCGGCCGGCATCCGCGACTTGCTGGTTCCTCTCGCCGACATCATCACACCCAATCGTTTCGAGCTGGAATGGCTGTCGGGCGTGCATGTGAAGGATGCCGTCTCGGCGGACGCTGCGGCAGGCGCAATCGGCGTCGAGCTGGTGGCGGCCACGTCGATACCTGCTGGTGCTGGCCACATGGCCAACGTGATGAGCGCGGAGGACATGGCAGGGCAGGTCGTTCACCCTCGTCATAAGAATGTTCCGCATGGCACCGGCGATCTGTTTGCGGCACTGCTGCTCGGCTACCTGCTCGATGGCCAGGGCGAGTCGGAAGCACTGGCACGGGCGTGTGCCGGCGTCGAGGCGATCGTTAATGCCAGCCTTGGCCAACACGAAATGCGGCTGCTCGACACTCTCGACCTGGCGCTCGCGGCTTTGCCGGGCGAACTCATTCCCTTAGGATAGCAAGCCTGGCCCTTAGGATAGGCAAGCTGGCCTGTGCGAGACCGTAAGAAGACCGCGGGCCGTAACCCGCCAACCCGACACGGCCTGATCGCGGTTGCACCGGCCCAATAGTTCAAAACATCAAACGGCAAAGCCGAAAGGAGCCACTGCGGTGAATTCTGAGCAAAAGGGCGCCCTGGCCTTCATCCATCATGAAGCTGCCGCCGGCGTTCTACTCTTGGTGGCGGCATTCCTTGCGCTCGCACTTGCCAACTCACCGCTCGACTGGATTTACGACAACCTGCTGCACACCAAGGCCATGGTGGGCATTGGCGCGCTCGTCATCAACAAACCACTGGTGCTGTGGATCAACGATGGACTGATGGCGATCTTCTTCTTCCTGGTCGGTCTCGAACTCAAAGAAGAGCTGCTGATCGGCGAATTGTCTACGCCAAGCCAGGCCTTGTTGCCGGCGCTTGCTGCGGTCGGCGGCATGGCGGCCCCCGCATTGGTCTATTTCCTCATCAACTCTTCCGACGCCACAGCCTTGCGCGGTTGGGCCATCCCGACCGCGACCGATATCGCCTTCGCCGTCGGCGTGCTGGCGCTGCTCGGATCGCGGGTGCCGCCGGCCATGAAAATCTTCCTGCTGGCACTCGCCATCATCGACGATCTTGGCGCCATCATCGTCATCGCTGTGTTCTACACCTCCGAGCTTTCGACGACGGCATTGGCGCTCGCCGCCGTTGGACTTGCCGTGCTGCTGGGCCTCAATAGATTCGGCGTCACGCGCACCGCGCCCTATCTTCTGACGGGCCTTTTCATCTGGGTATGCGTGCTGAAATCTGGAGTACACGCGACGCTGGCCGGCGTTGCCACCGCGCTTTCCGTTCCGCTGCGAGCCACACCTGACGGGGATCCGGAAGACGGCCCCTTGCACAAACTCGAGGCGTCTTTGCACCCGTGGGTCACCTATGGCGTGCTGCCGATATTCGCTTTCGCCAATGCCGGCGTCTCGCTGGCGGGGCTGACACTTGCCAAGTTCTTCGGAGCGGTGCCCTTGGGCGTCACAGCCGGTCTCGTCATCGGCAAGCCGATTGGCATTGTCGGCGCCACCTGGCTCGGTACACGGCTTGGTATCGGCGCCCTCCCCGCCGGTGCGTCCTGGCGGGCCATGCTAGGGCTGGGGTGGCTCGGCGGCATCGGCTTCACCATGAGCCTGTTCATCGGCGGCCTCGCCTTTGATGATCCAGCTTTGGCCGTCGATGTGCGCATCGGCGTGCTGACCGGCTCCATCATTTCCGCAGTTGCAGGCTATATCGTCCTGCAAACCGCGCTTACTTCCGAGCATACGGACAGTCGACCGGGCTGATTTGCCCTATTTGCGCGGCGGCACACCGGCGATTATCACTTTCCCAACCTCAGTGGCGGAACGGTGCGGCTGGTTGCGCATGCCGCCCCGATTTCGATTTGAATATGAGCAAAGCGGGGCAGCGAAGATCCCGCGCCACGGCACGGGCATCGGGGAAACTGCACCATGAGCACGGCCACCACCATAGAACATGGGCCGGACAACGTCGTCGGCCGCGACCTGTTAGCGTCGATCGTCGTGTTTCTGGTAGCTCTGCCGCTGTGCATGGGCGTTTCCATCGCCTCGGGCATGCCGCCGACCTCTGGCATCATCACCGGCATCATCGGCGGCCTGATCGTCGGCTATCTCGCCGGCTCGCCACTCCAGGTGAGTGGCCCCGCCGCCGGCCTCACCGTGCTGGTCTACGATCTGGTGCATCTGCACGGACCCGAGATGCTTGGCGTGATCGTGCTGTTCGCCGGCCTCATCCAGCTCGCCGCCGGCATGGCCAAGCTCGGCCAGTGGTTCCGCGCCGTTTCCCCATCCGTTATTCACGGCATGCTGGCCGGCATCGGCGTGTTGATCTTCATATCGCAATTCCACGTCATGTTGGACGGCAAGCCGTTTGGCACAGGCATCCAGAACCTCACCAATATGCCCAACGCGCTGTTCGACGCCGTCCGCCTGGATGATGCGCATCTGACGGCGGGAGAGATCGGCCTTCTCACGATTGCCGTCATCGTCGGCTGGGGCACGCTGACGCCGAAGAGCTGGCGCATCATTCCGGCACCTCTCGTTGGCGTGCTGGTGGCGATGCTCGTCGCCGCGTATTTTCGTCTCGACACCATCAAATACATCGACGTGCCGACAAACCTCATGTCGGTGACTGTTCTGCCGACGCCCGAACGCCTGATGCGAATCATCGAGCCTGCGATCCTGCTCGGCGCCGCATCGGTCGCCTTCATCGCCTCGGCCGAAACGCTCTTGTGCGCCACCGCAGTCGATCAGATGCACACGGGCGTGCGCACGCGCTACAACAGGGAACTCAATGCGCAGGGTATCGGCAATGCCTTGTGCGGCTTTCTCGGCGTGTTGCCGATGACCGGCGTGATCGTGCGTTCGGGCGCCAACGTCGAGGCCGGCGCGACGACCCGCATCTCCGCCATCATGCACGGTGTATGGCTGCTGCTGTTCGCCACCCTGCTGCCGTTCACGCTGCGCTATGTGCCGGTTTCAGCGCTTGCCGCCGTGCTCGTCTACACCGGCTTCAAGCTGGCTTATCCCAAGGCCGTGCCGGCGCTGCTGCAATATGGCAAATCGGAAGTCTTCATCTATGTCGTGACGATCGTCACGATCGTCGCCACCGATCTGCTGAAGGGCGTGCTGCTGGGGCTCGCCCTGTCGCTCGGCAAGCTCATCTATGTGTTCTCGCACCTGTCGATCCGCACCCAGAAAGACATCGACGGTAAACGCATCGACATGCATCTCGACGGCTCGGCGACACTCGTGCGCCTGCCCTCGCTCGCCACCGCCTTGGAGGAATTGCCGGCTGGGGCACAGGTGCACGTCCACATCGGCGAATTGAACTACATCGATCATGCCTGTATCGATTTGCTGGCGAGCTGGGATCGCCAGCATCGCGCCTCGGGCGGCTCGTTGACCATCGAATGGGACGAGCTGGAACAAAAATATCACTCGCGACGCACCGCTGCCGTGCGTGCCGCTCAGGAGAAACTCTCCTCCTGACGGCGGGCGGCGGGCGGCGCCAACGACAGGACAACGATCCATGGCCCCCTTCCCGGATCACCTCGCCGATCGCTTTCGCCGCTTCAAGTTCCGCCACTTCGCTCCCAATCAGGATCACTACGAGGAGCTGGCGACCTACGGTCAGAACCCCGACACGATGATCATCTCGTGCTGCGACAGCCGCGTCGACCCCGAGACGATCTTCAACGCCATGCCTGGCGAACTGTTCGTGATGCGCAATGTGGCGAACCTGGTGCCACCTTACGAGACAGGCGGGAAGTTCCACGGCGTCAGCTCGGCGATCGAATTTGCCGTCATGAACCTGCGCATCAAGCACCTGATCGTGATGGGGCACTCCGGCTGCGGCGGCATCAAGGCGGCGCTCGACCAGCACGCGGCCATCGAAACCGAGGCCAAATTCATCTCGCGTTGGATGTCGATGCTGTCCGATGCGCGGCTTTCGGTGCTCGCCTCGCATCAGATGAGCACACAGGCCGAGCGCGTTGCAGCCCTCGAGTTCGAAGGGATCAAAAGCTCGATCGGCAATTTGCGCACCTTCCCATTCGTGCGCGAGCTCGAGGAAAAAGGGCGGCTCGACCTGTGCGGCGCCCATTTCGACATTTCGACGGGCAACCTATCGGTGCTGAACCACACCACCGGCAAGTTCTATTCGCTGTAGAGGGGCCGCCGATACCAGACGACACCAGATAACTCAGCGCTTCTGCGTGTCTCGCGCTGGCGCGGTAGCGCCGGCCTGCCCCTTGCGCGCCTTTTCGATGGCGGGAATGACCTTTTCCTCAAGCGAGGCCGGCGAGATCGGCCCGACGTGCTTGTAGACGATGCGACCCTTGCCATCGACGACGAAGCTTTCCGGCATGCCGTAGACGCCCCACTCGATCGCGCCGCGGCCCAGCGGATCGACTCCAACGGCTCGGTAGGGATTGCCGTAGCGGCCGATGAAACGCCGCCCGGCAGCCGCCTCGTCCTTGTAGTTGACACCCAAGATCGAGACGCCGGTGCGCTTCTTCAGTTCGAGCAGCATCGGGTGCTCCTGCACGCAGGGAATGCACCAGGAGGCCCAGAAGTTGACGAGCTGCGGCTCACCCGTCGCCAGCTCGGCGGCGGTGAAACCAGGCACCGGCTTACCAGCCTCGATGAGCCCTTCCATCGCCGCGAAATCGACATTCGGCGCCGGTCGCCCGATCAGCGCGGATGGCAGCTTGGAGGGATCGCCGGAGAACAAGGCAAAGGCGAACATGGTGGCGAGCCCGAAGAACATGGCCACCGGCAACACCACAAAAGCTGAGCGACGGCGGGGCTCCGGCTCGCCGGCAGGGGCGCTCTGCTTCTTGGTGCCCGCCAAGGTGTCATCGCTGCTCATTTTGTGCGGCATTCCTTGATTGGCGCGCGTCACTCTGCACGGCTGGAGCGGCGGCGCACACCACGCGCTTCAAGTTCTTCGAGCAGGCGGCGCTGCCGCCGTCCATCCCACAAAAGCCATGTGACAAGCGCCGCCAGCACAAAAGCGACGGCGCCATACGACGCCCAGATGAAACCTGCGTGGGGGCCAAGATCCATCGGTCGCTCCCCTCAGCCTGCTGCGGTGGCGGTGTGGGGATCGCGTTGCGCACGCTCCACCTCGGCCAACCGCAACGCCTTTACCCGGCGCCGCATGATCTCGTTGCGCATGCCCTTCATGTGCAGGGCGAAGAACAACAGCGAGAATCCGACGGCATTGACCAGCAGCGGCACCAGAATCGAGGAATGGATCGCCGGCCCGCTCATCTTCACCACACTGGCCGGCTGATGCAGCGTATTCCACCAATC
>CAZLHQ010000110.1:0-10763 GCA_964559355.1 uncultured Hyphomicrobiaceae bacterium | reverse complement strand
ATCCGCGGCTGCGTGCCCAAGAAGCTCCTCGTCTATGCCAGCCGCTTTGCCGACGATTTTGCCGATGCTGCGGGCTTCGGCTGGTCTCTTGAATCGCCGCAGTTCGATTGGGGGGCGTTGATTGCCGCCAAGGATCGCGAGATTGCGCGGCTCGAAGGACTCTATCGCAACACTCTGCAGAATGCCGGGGTTACTCTGTTCTCCGAGCGGGCCGAGATCGCGGGGCCCAATCGCGTTCGCTTGCCGGGCTCGGGCCGAGAGGTTGGCGCACAACGCATCCTGATCGCCACCGGCGGCGCACCCTTCGTCGACACGCGGCTGGCGGGACACGAGCACACCATCACGTCGAATGAGGCGTTTCATCTCGAGCGCCTGCCCGAAAGCATTGTCATCGCCGGCGGCGGCTACATCGCGCTTGAATTCGCCGGCATCTTTGCCGGGCTCGGCGCCCGCACCACGGTCGTTTATCGCGGTGAGAAGGTGTTGCGCGGCTTCGATGAGGACGTGCGCGATGCCTTGAGCGAGGCTTATGCTAAGCGCGGCATCACCATTGTCACGAACCGCAATATCGTGCGCGTGGAAAAGTCTGCGACAGGACGCATCGCTCACCTCGATCATGGTGAAAGGCTCAAGGCCACTCACGTTATGATGGCGACGGGGCGCGCGCCCAACGTCAAGGGGCTAGGGCTCGCGGAACACGGGATTGCCACTGGCTGGAATGGCCATGTCGTGGTCGATGACGAGTTCCGCTCCAGCGTGCCATCGATTTTCGCGGTCGGCGATGTCACCGACAAACCGCAATTGACGCCTGTCGCCATTCGCGACGGTCATGCGTTTGCCGATCGCGAGTTTGCCGGCATGACGCGCGACATCGATTACGAGATGGTGCCGACAGCAGTGTTCACGACGCCGGAGGTCGGTACCGTCGGCTTGCCCGAGCATCTGGCGGCCGAGCGCTGCAAGGGGCTCGACGTATATATCGCCCGCTTCCGGCCGATGCGCGCCACCCTTGCCGGCCGCGACGAGCGCACCTTGATGAAGCTGATCGTCGATGCGCAAAGCCAGCGCGTCGTCGGGTGTCATGTGCTGGGAGACGATGCTGCCGAGATGGTGCAGATGGCCGCGGTCGCCATGCGCATGGGAGCGAAAAAATCGGATTTCGATCGCACCATGGCGCTGCATCCCAGTGCGGCCGAGGAACTCGTCACCATGCGCACGCCGCGCCCCAAGCCGGCAAATGCCGTCCAATAGTGATGTTGAAGTTGGTCGCCAGTTCGGCTTTAACGGCGCGGTGACAACAACGGCCGCAAACGCGCGAAAACAACCACTCCGGGGCATTGAGAGATGTCTAGACTTGCTGGAAAAATCGCGGTGGTCACAGGCTCGGGCGGCGGCATTGGCCTGTCGATTGCGCGGTTATTTGCGGACGAGGGTGCGCACGTCTATATCGCCGACGTCGACGGCGCGGCGGCCGAAACTGCGGCAAGCGCGATGACCGCTCGAGGGCTGACGGCCACGGCGTTGGCAGTCGATGTGACGCGCGGGCAGGACGTGACGTCGTTGATGCGCACGCTCGAGACGCGGCATGGCAAGGCCGATATCGTCGTCAACAATGCCGGCATCAACGTGCGCGCCGACTTTCGCCACCTGACGGATGAGGAATGGGTACGATTGCGTGAGGTCAACCTCGATGCCGTCGTCCGCATTGCGCGTGACGCCTTCAATCTGCTCAAGGCCTCGGGCGCGGGTTCGCTCGTCAACGTGGCCTCGATCATGGGGCATCGCGGCTTGCGCCAGCTCGCGGCATATTCGGCGACCAAGGGCGCGGTTGCAGCGCTGACGCGCGCGCTGGCGGTCGAGTACGCACCGTTCGGCATCCGCGTCAACACGGTGTCGCCGGGCTTCGTCGAAACAGCCTTGACCGAGCGAGTATTGCGTAATCCTGCGATCCGCAAGGCTCTGATCGACCAGACGCCGATGCGTCGCTTCGGTACGGGTGAGGATATCGCGCGCGCTGCGTTGTTCTTCGCCAGTGACGACAGCACATTCGTGACGGGATCCGAGCTGATGGTAGACGGCGGCATGGCGGCGGGATTGTGAGCTCTAACGCATGCATGGCCTTGTTCATGACACGCAACGCCATTATTGCGGCAGTTCGAAATTGCCTGTTGTGGGACGAAAGGTGAGGAGAATCGCCATGAGCCTTGCTGCACGTATGGCCGCCTGCGCGATTGCGGCGAGAGTTGCGGCAGCCATGCTGGCGGTCGCAGGACTTGCCGGCGGCTTTGGCGCGACGCCAGTGATGGCGGCTCCCGAAGCCTATGCATTCGACAAGGCGCATACCGAGGTGCGCTTCAGTTGGGATCACCTGGGGCTGTCACGCCAGTCCGGCCGCTTTCTCGATGTGGCGGGCAGCGTCGTGTTCGATGCGGAAAAGCCGGAAGCAAGCCAGGTTGAAGTGCGCTTGCCCTTGAAGAGCCTGACGACCGGCGTTCCCGCGCTCGACGATGTCTTGCTGAAGACCCCAGATTATCTCGATGTCGAACGCCATCCGGAGATCGCGTTCAAGAGCACCGAGGTGGTGATGTCGACAGCGCGCACGGCGACGATTGCCGGCGACTTGACCTTCAATGGCGTAACCCGCCCGGTCGTGCTGTCGGTTGTGTGGAACTTCAGTGGCGAGCATCCGTTATCGAAAATCAACCCGGTCTATGCTGGTGTCTATGCGTCTGGCTTTTCGGGGCGAACGCAGATTCTGCGGAGTGATTTCGGCATCACGCGCTCCGCCCCGCTGGTATCCGACGAGATCCGCATCACCATCGAGGCAGAGCTGCATCGAAAATAGTCGTGTCCATTCGCCCGTCATTGCGGGTGGGGGAAAGCCGGCCGTATCAGCAGCCAGCGACCGTCTCGGCGATGAGCATGTCGACGACCGACCGCATCGCCTCCTCGCGGTCTAGCCCTTTGCCGAGGGCTGCTTCAAGCATTGTGATTTGTCGGTCGGCGCTGGTGCCACGAGCAGCAATATCGCGTGCCCGCGCCACCTGTACGCTGCAGCCGAGCGCGTCGGCATCCTCGGCGACCAGTCCGATCAGTTCCTCGATCAGCTCGCAGAACGGCACCAGCGTGCCTTTGCCGAAGTCGAACAGGGTTTGATCGACGCCATAGCGCTGCGCGCGCCAGCGGTTCTCCTCGATCAGGAAGGCGGGATAGCTGCGCCAGCGCTGGTTGCGGCTCTTCAGGCGCAGCAGCATGCGTGCAACCGAGACATAGAGCGCGGCAATCGTCAGCGCATCCTCGACCAGCGGACAGACATCGGTGACGCGCATCTCGAGCGTGGGAAAGCGCGCCGATGGGCGCAGGTCCCACCACACCTTGGTGGCATCCTCTATGACGCCGGCACGCACCAGCACGTCGATGGTGCGTTGATACTCGGCAAAGCTCTCGAAGCGCTGCGGCAGGCCGGTACGCGGCAGTTCGTGGAAAATGGACAGGCGGTAGCATTTGAGCCGCGTGTCTTCGCCCTCCCAGAACGGCGAGGACGTCGACAGCATCAATAGATGCGGCAGGAAGTACCGGATCTGGTTCATGACGTCGATGCGGTCATCGGGGTCTTCGATACCGACGTGGACGTGCATGCCGCAGATCGACAGCCGCCTGCCGATGCCGCCGAAATCATTGGCCAGTGCTTGATAGCGCGCCTTTGGCGTGGTCTCGAGCGTCGTCTTGCGCGCGAACGGGTGAGTCGAAGCGGCGATCGGGGCAAGGCCGAAGGTGCGGGCGTGGCGGGCAATGGTGGCGCGCAGCCGGGTCAACTCTGAGCGCGCCTGGTCAATGGTGGTGCAAACCCTGGTGCCGATCTCGATCTGACTACGGAAGAACTCGGGCGCGACCTGCCGGCCAAGCTCGGCCTCGCAGGCTGCCATCAACTCGGCAGGCGCGGCGGTCAGATCGCGCGTGGCAAGATCGACGAGGTGGTATTCCTCTTCGATGCCAAAGGTAAACGATTGGGAGTTGCTCGGCATGGGAGCGAAGCTGCCACAGGCCAGTGGCGGCTGTCAGCGAAAAACCGGCCTTTCGGAAAGGGGTGCGTCAGCACAATGCGTGTAATTCACGCTGCCGTGTAGAGAGTGGCCTCGGCAACCGGGCGGTGTCCTCGCCGCAGCCGCCTTGTGGATAGCTGGCATCGCGCCAATCTATGGCCTATAAGGCCGCTCGAATGGCATAATGGCCGAAATCAGGGTGTTGCGCGAGGCGCCCGCGCTCAGCGTGCGGGAGGCCTGGTGGCGTGGCATTGGTGAGATCGGGGCGTTGAAGGGGTTGAAGAGGTCGGGGCCTTGACGAAGTCGGGTCTCGACGAAAATGGAGTGTACGCAGATGGCGGCAACCTGGTCCCCTGACAGCTGGCGGACGAAGCCGATCGTGCAAGTGCCGGCTTATCCCGACGCGGCGGCTTTGGCCGAAGTCGAAGGCAAGCTCGCCACGTTCCCGCCGCTGGTGTTCTACAACGAGGTTGCGCGCCTGCGCGAGAAGCTCGCCGCCACCGCCAAGGGCCAGGGCTTCATCTTCCAGGGCGGCGATTGCGCGGAAAGCTACAAGGAGCATTCGCCCGACAACATCTCGAGCTACTTCCGCGTGTTCCTGCAGAGCGCGCTGGTGATGACGTTTGCCGGCGGCCTGCCGATCGTCAAGATCGGCCGCATCGCCGGCCAGTTCGCCAAGCCGCGCTCCTCCGACATCGAGAAGAAGGGCGATGTGGCGCTGCCGAGCTACCGCGGCGACATCATCAACGGTGCGGAGTTCACGGCTGAGGCGCGCATTCCCGATCCGCAGCGCATGCTGCAGGCTTATCGCCAGTCGGCGGCGACGTTGAACTTCCTGCGCGCGTTCCTGCAGGGCGGCTATGCCAGCCTGGAGAACGTGCATCGCTGGGCGCTGGGGTTCCTCGAAGGCAAGCCGATCGAGGCCAAGTACGAGGAGCTGGCCGACGAGATCGAGCGCACGCGCGAAATCCTGCGTGCGATGGGCGTTGACGAGCGCAATACGCGCCCGCTTCAGACGACCGATTTCTACACCAGCCACGAAGCGCTGCTGCTGCCGTTCGAGCAGGCGTTGACGCGCAAGGATGGGCTGATGGACACCGGCCACACGTTCGCGACCTCAGCCCACTTCCTGTGGGTGGGTGATCGCACGCGCCAGCCCGACCACGCCCATATCGAATACGTGCGCGGCCTCTACAACCCGATCGGCCTCAAAGTCGGCCCGTCGATCGAGACGGATGGCCTGATGCGCCTGATCGATATTCTCGATCCCAGGAACGAGCCTGGGCGGCTGACGCTGATCGCGCGGTTCGGCTCCGACAAGGTGGAAAAGCACCTCGGCAAGCTCGTCAAGGCTGTCAAGCGCGAAGGCCGCAACGTGATCTGGATGTGCGATCCCATGCACGGCAACACCATCACCGCCTCGACGGGCGAGAAGACGCGGCCGCTGGGGCGCGTGCGCGAGGAGATCGAGCGCTTCTTCGACATCGTCCAGGGCGAGGATGTGCATCCGGGTGGCGTGCATCTGGAGATGACCGGGCAGAACGTGACGGAGTGCACGGGCGGTGCGGCCAAGATCGTCGATACCGATCTGTCGCAACGCTACGAGACGCTGTGCGACCCGCGCCTCAACGCCGAGCAGTCGCTCGAGATCGCCTTCATGGTGGCGGACCGTCTGAAGGCCCTGCGCGGCGCGCGGGGCGCCTCTGCACTTCATGCGGCCGTCGCGGCTGGTTGATCGAGCGCGCCCGGACTGCGCTGCATTTGCAGGAAGGGGTGTGCGCTTCGGGAAGCGTGGCGCGCGGGGCAAGGCGATGGCGGGGAACGCCATTGCGCCCCCGCCCCGCCCCGCATAGTCTGCGCGCCATGTCGCCAACTGCCTGCCTCCAAACCCCATGAAAATCGCGCTCGCACAACTCAATCCGACTGTCGGTGATCTTGATGGCAACGCTGCCAAGGTGGTGGCCGCGCGCGAGCAGGCCAAGCGCGATGGCGTCGATCTGATCGTCTTCCCCGAGTTGTTCCTGACCGGCTATCCGCCCGAGGATCTGGTGTTGAAGCCGGCGTTCCGGCGGGCCGCGCGCGCACGGGTTCTGGCCCTTGCGCAGCAGATGGGGGAAGGACCAGGCGT
The DNA here is from genome assembly GCA_964559355.1 of uncultured Hyphomicrobiaceae bacterium. GTDB lineage: Bacteria > Pseudomonadota > Alphaproteobacteria > Rhizobiales > Hyphomicrobiaceae > JAEUMD01. Next base: position 4,592 of record CAZLHQ010000110.1, on the reverse strand, counting down.
GCTGCTCGGCACCATCTGGGAAGAGGAGGGCCACCTCTACAACGCGGTCGCGTTGATCGAGAACGGCGAGGTGGCCGCCGTGCGCTACAAGGTCGATCTGCCCAACTATGGCGTGTTCGACGAAAAGCGCGTGTTCACGCCGGGGCCGTTGCCGGGGCCGATGCCGTTTCGCGGGGTGCGCATCGGCGTGCCGATCTGCGAGGATATCTGGAAGGACGAGGTGTGCGAGTGTCTGGCCGAGTCGGGCGCTGAAATGCTGATCGTGCCGAACGGTTCGCCATTCGACTGGAAGAAGAGCGATGTGCGCTTGAATGTTGCGGTCGCGCGCGTCACCGAAACGGGGCTGCCGCTCGCGTATGTCAATCAGGTCGGCGGGCAGGACGAGTTGGTGTTCGACGGTGGCTCGTTCGTGCTCGATGCAGATCGCAGCCTCAAGCTGCAGATGCCACAATGGCGCGAGGCTGTAGTCGTCACCGAATGGACGAAGGCGGGTGGGCGCTGGTCATGTGCGGCGGGCCAATCCGCACAGCTTATCGATGGCGATGCGGCGGCCTATGAAGCCTGCGTGCTGGGTCTGCGCGATTATGTCGAAAAGAACCGCTTTCCGGGCGTGGTGTTGGGACTTTCGGGCGGCATCGATTCCGCGCTCGTTGCCGCACTTGCCGTCGATGCCCTGGGTGCACAGCGCGTGCATGCGGTGATGCTGCCCTATCGCTACACCTCGGCCGCGAGCCTCGAAGATGCGCAAGCCTGCGCCCAGGCGCTCGGCATCCGCTACGATGTCGTGCCGATCGCCGAGCCCGTCGAGGGATTCGAGCGCGCGCTTGCCGATCTCTTCAAAGGCACCAATGCCGACATCACGGAAGAAAATCTGCAAAGCCGTACGCGCGGCGCCATCGTCATGGCCATTTCCAACAAGTTCGGCGCCATGGTGCTGACCACGGGCAACAAGTCTGAAATGTCGGTCGGCTATGCGACGCTCTATGGCGACATGAACGGCGGCTTCAATCCCATCAAGGATCTCTACAAGACCGAGGTCTACCGGCTGTCGCGCTGGCGAAACGCGCATCGGCCGGCGGGCGGCAAGGGGCCACTCGGCGTCGTCATCCCCGAGCGCATTTTGACGAAGGCGCCCACCGCGGAACTGCGCGAAAATCAGACCGATCAAGACAGCCTGCCGCCCTACGACGCGCTCGACGACATCCTCGCCTGCCTCGTCGAGAGCGAGATGAGCGTGCCCGAGATCATCGCGCGCGGGCATGAGGCGGAAACCGTGCGCAAGGTCGAGCGGCTGCTCTACATCTCCGAGTACAAGCGGCGCCAGTCCGCGCCGGGGGTCAAGATCTCCGCGCGCAATTTCGGTCGCGACCGCCGTTATCCGATCACCAATCGCTTTCGCGAGGATCTGGCGGAGACGAATGCTGCTTCATCGCGCGACAAAACCGGCAAGACGATACGGCCGCGAGCTGATGGCGGCGAGGTCTATTGATGAAAACCGCAGTCCGCTTCGCGCCGAGCCCGACCGGCAAGCTTCACATCGGCAACATCCGCACCGCGGTGCTGAACTATCTGTTTGCACTGAAGTCGGGTGGCCGTTTCCTGCTGCGCCTGGATGACACCGACCGCGAGCGCTCGACGCAAGCGTTTGCGGATGCGATCAAGCGCGATCTGGAATGGCTTGGCCTCACTACTCAATGGCATGCGCGCCAATCCGATCGTCTAGCGCGTTACGACGAAGTGGCCGCAACCCTGAAGGACGCCGGCCACCTTTATCCCTGCTATGAAAGCGAGGACGAGCTCGACCGGCGCCGCAAGCGCCAGCTCGCGCGTGGTCTGCCTCCGATCTACGACCGTGCGGCGTTGAAGCTAACCGCCAGCGAGAAGGCGCAGCTGCAAGCGGAAGGGCGGCGGCCGCACTGGCGCCTGCGCTTGCCCAATGTCGAGCCCGCAAGCGGCCTCACGCCAGTGCCGACCTTGGTGTCGTGGAACGATCTCATCCGCGGCGATCAGCAGGTCGATCTCGGCTCGCTGTCCGATCCGGTGCTGATCCGTGCCGATGGCACGTACCTCTATACATTCACCAGCGTTGTCGACGATGTCGATTTTGCCATCACGCATGTGGTGCGGGGCGGCGATCATGTCACCAATACAGGTGTGCAAATCGCCTTGTTCGAGGCGCTGGGTGCGGTGCCGCCCGCGTTCGCCCATCACAGCCTGCTGGTCGACAGCAATGGCCAGGCGCTATCGAAGCGGCTTGGCGCGCTTTCCGTGGAGAGCCTGCGCGAAAGCGGTTACGAAGCGATGGCGGTGATCAGCCATGCCGCTTTGGTTGGCACATCCGACGCGATCGAACCCCACCATACGCTGGCGAGCCTGGCTGACGGCTTCGATTTCGCGAAAATATCGCTGGCGCCGGCGCGCTTCGACATCACCGAGCTCGACGCGCTCAACGCGCGCTTGTTGCATGGGCTCGAATATGCCGACGTCGTCGGGCGGCTTGCCGCGGCCGGGATCGAGGGCAGCGCGCCGTTCTGGAATGCGGTGCGCGGCAATCTCGCCAAATTCGATGACGCGTGCATTTGGTGGCAGGTGGCGGCGGGCGACATCAGCCCTGTCAAAGAGGAGCCCGCGTTGCTCGCCAAGGCGGCCGAGTTGCTGCCTGCCGAGCCGTGGGACGAAGGCACCTGGGGCGCATGGACGAATGCGGTCAAGGCGGCGACAGGCGCCAAGGGTCGTGCGTTGTTTCATCCCCTGCGGCTGGCGCTGACGGGACGCGAGGCCGGCCCGGAGTTGAAGCACCTGCTGCCGCTGATCGGCCGACAGCGCGCGTTGAGCCGGCTTTAGAGCAGGTCCGATCTTGATGGAATAAAATTGGCCGTAGTGGCCTGCTCTAAGCCCTTGTTTGAGAGCCTGATAAGCGCCCTCGTTGGAAACGCATGCAGTTCCATCTCAGTCGATCAGGCTCTCGTGGGGCAATTCGAAGTCGGTCGCCGAAGCGCCGGTGTCACGTCACGGATCAGTGCGTGCAGTCGTGAGAAATCGAGCCTTCGAGCGGTGAAAGCCTGATGGCTCGCGGCGGCTGCCGCCTTGATGTAGGCTGCAATGCAGTTCTTCCATTTAGAAAGGGCCGAACTTGAAACTCAGCGCGCGCAATATTCTCAAGGGCACGGTCAAGGACATCAAGAAGGGCGCAGTCGCTGCTCAGGTAAAGATTGATATTGGCGGTGGCAACGTCATCACGTCGACGGTGACGGTCGATGCCGTCGAGGACCTTGGCTTGGCCGTTGGCACAAAAGTGTCCGCAGTCATCAAAGCCAGCGAAGTCATCCTCGGCGTTGATTGATGGCCGGACCGGCGTTGGCGTGCGTCGCATTTTTGGGGAGTTGAATCGCCAGTTCCAATGCGTCGTTGCGGCGAAGCTATGTGTTGTCCGCATTGCCGCGGCCGATACCATCGCCGCGCAGAATGGACCGGACGGTTTTCAGGACGGGCACGAAGGCGTGACGACTTCGTCTGCCGCAATTCCAAGCTCCGCCAGCTCCTCTTCGGTGAACATGCGCGAGCGGGTGAGAAAGCGCACACCTTCCGGCGCCTCCAGCGAAAAGCCCGAGCCGCGCCCCTTCACGACATCGATGATGAGATGGGTATGTTTCCAATATTCGAACTGCGACGCGCTCATATAGAACGGCATGCCGCCGATTTCGCCCAGCTGGACATCCTGCCCGCCGATGCGGAACTCACCGGCGGGGTAGCACATCGGGGCCGAGCCGTCGCAGCAGCCGCCGAACTGATGTAACAGCAACGGGCCGTTGCGGTTGGCGAGAACGGCAATGAGAGCCAGAGCTTCCGATGTGGCTGAAACGCGCTCGACCATTGTGTCCTCGGGAGTGGTGAGTGGTGAGTGGGGCCGGGGCTTGGGGCGTATCGACACCCACTCCCGACTGACCACTCGCCACTCACCCGTGCCTCAGAAGAAGCCCAAGGCCTTCGGGCTGTAGCTGACCAGCATGTTCTTGGTCTGCTGATAGTGATCGAGCATCATCTTGTGGTTCTCACGCCCGATGCCCGACTGCTTGTAGCCGCCGAACGCGGCGTGTGCCGGATAGAGGTGGTAGCAGTTGGTCCACACCCGGCCGGCCTGGATCCCGCGGCCGAAGCGGTAGGCGCGGTTGCCGTCGCGGCTCCAGACGCCGGCGCCCAGGCCGTAGAGCGTGTCGTTGGCGATGCTCAGCGCCTCGGCCTCGTCCTCGAAGGTCGTGACCGACACGACCGGCCCGAAGATCTCCTCCTGGAAGATCCTCATCTTGTTGTGGCCGGCGAAGACGGTCGGCTGCACGTAGAAGCCACCCTCGAGCTCCCCGCCCAGATGGGCGCGGTCGCCGCCGGTCAGTACCTCCGCACCCTCCTTCCGGCCGATGTCGATGTAGGCCAGGATCTTCTCCAGCTGGTCGTTGCTGGCCTGGGCGCCGATCATGGTCGAGGGATCGAGCGGGCTGCCCTGCTGCACCTTGCCGACCCGGGCCACCGCCTTCTCGATGAAGCGGTCGTAGATCTTGCGCTGCACCAGGACCCGGCTCGGGCAGGTGCAGACC
>CAZLHQ010000109.1:0-10888 GCA_964559355.1 uncultured Hyphomicrobiaceae bacterium | reverse complement strand
AGGACGCGAGATTTTCAATCTTGAAAGACGGGTTCGACTCCCGTAGGGACCGCCATATTCCGGCAGCAGACCAAATCGCCGCCAGGGTGCCAGTCGTGCCTACGGCTCCGCGCGCCGCCCGCCAGCGCCACAGCGCACCGTTCCGTGAAATCCCGTGAGCATTCTGCGCCGTACATGACGGCACCAGTTCGTGCATGATGGCAGCGCTGCGTCCGCCATGGCAGACGTCCGATGATGGCAGGGAGGCCGCGTGTGAGACCAGGGACAGGCAGGGGCAACGGTTGGCTGCTCGCGGCCTTAGCTGCCGGAGCTGCGCTGGCGGTGGCAGCCGGCACGGTTTCTGGTGCTGGCGGCGTTGCGACATACGGGTCTGGCGCCAAGTCAACGGCCGGCGTCGATACCGCATTGATCGTGTCGGTCGATGTTTCCAGCTCGCTCGATGAGCGCCGCTACCAGATCCAGATGGAAGGCATCGCCGCGGCACTTGAAGATCCAGGCGTCATCGATGCCATTGTTGGCGGCCCCAGAGGCGGCATCTTGTTTGCGCTCGTGAGCTGGGCCGACCAGCCGACGCTGTCTCTGCCATGGATGCGGATCGCCAGTCGCGCCGATGCGGTGAGCGCGGCACTCAAAATTCGTGCGCTGCCGCGCCAAGGCGGCGATTTCACCTGCCTCGCCAGGATGCTGCGCTATTTGAACGACAAGGTCATCCCGCAGATGCCGATGCCCGCCCAGAAAGTGGTCGTCGATGTCTCCGGAGACGGCAGCGACAACTGCAATCCGCAAGAGCCGCCCGCGCAGGTTCGCGACGAGATAGCGGCCGCAGGCACCACCATCAACGGCCTGCCGATACTGGAAGGGCGGGAAGCCGCGACACTGGAAGGCTGGTATCGCGACAACGTCATGGGCGGGCCCGGCGCGTTCATTCTTCCCGCCAATGGATTTGAGGATTTCGGACGCGCCATCCGGCAGAAATTCGTCGTCGAGGTGAGCGGCGTTGACGCCGCACCTGCATCGAGCCGCGCGGAGGCGAGGGATGTCGGCTCGCTCGCCGGGTCCACGCTCAATCGGTAAAGGCGCGGTCGAGGTTGACGGTGGCGTCCAACCCTTTGGCGCGCTCGCGGCCGATTAGTTTCAAGAGTCGCGCCGAGTTGACGTCCGCTCCTTTGAAGTCGGCGCCCTCGACCATGGCGCCGGTCAGGTCGGCTCCGCCCATCTCGGATCCCGCAAGATTGGCGCCGGAAAGGTTCGCTCCCGGTAGGCGCGCGTATTCGAGTACCACCCGCGCGAGATTGGCGCCGACAAATGACGCGTGCTCCAGGTCGGCCGAGCGGAACACGCCGCGCATCAGGCCCATCGACTGGTTCTTCATATCAGCGGAAAGGTCGGCGCCATCAAAGCGCGCACCCTTGAGGCTGGCACGGGAGAAATCGGCCGCCACACGCGCGTTGCTGAAGTCGGCGCCGTCGAGGTTGGCGCCGATGAGTTGGGTTGAAAACAGGCTCGCGCCCTTGAACGACGCGCCGCTGAGTACGGCATTGAGCCCCCAGGCCTGATCGAGGATCGCGCGGTCGAGCTTGGCGCCCTTCAAATTCGTGCCGTTGATACGAGCCGACTGCAGGTTTGCCCCGGTCAAATCGAGGCCCGACAGATCGAGTCCATTCAGGCGTTTGGCGGCAAGATCGATGCCCTGGCCCGATGCTTTGGCTGCGATCAGGGATTGGACATCAGCTCGCGTCATCTCGGCCTTTGTGAAGTCGTCGGACTTCAAGTCGAGGAACTGCAACATGTCCTGTGCGCCGGCCTGATGGGGCGCGACGGCAAGCGCCAGCACCACCCCCATGGCTGCGCTGAGCCCAAGACTCCGAAGGCGAAGGCGCTTGTTTCGCAGGTGGCGTGCCAATCTGAGGTCGTCTCGCATTGCAAGTCTCGCAAATTGGCTGCGCGATAGTCCGCAGCCTACCAACGGCAATTGATCTTCGCGAGGGCAATGGCGTTCGTTACATGGCCGATGGAAGGGGGATGAAAGGGGGGAGGCCGCGCACACCTTGGGGGTGGGGGAGCCGGGGGGACTCGTTGCGCGGCCTCTCATTGCTCGAGTCGGGGGGATCTCGAGCAGTTGGGATGGTCTACGTCTGCTCAGCCGTAGAAGATCACAAACACACCGGCGGCGATGACAGTGGTGCCCATCAGCACAATGGCGCCGGAACGGAAGAACTCGATCATCTCACTCTCCTTCAGAAGGCCCGTTGCCCTTGGGGGAAAGGTCGGGCCGTTCAACTTGAGTGAGAGACTAGTGCGCGGCGGCTGAACCGGGTCTGAGGGAGGTATTTAACTGGCGTTCAGAAAGGCTGCAGGAGTGATCCTCAGGCAATTTGCAGCAGGGCCAGCTTGGGCGAATTCAAACGCGCGCGTTGGCGCACAAGGGTGGCTCCCTCGCCGGGCAAGAAACGCAAAACTCGTGCAACGATCGAGACGTCAGCCTCCCAACCCAGCCGATACGGTTGTGGCGGACATCTCGATCATTACACGAGAATATTGATATTGCGGATGTTGTTGAGGTTGCGAACTTGCCCTCAAATGTCGGGCTTTATGGTATCCGATGTAACATTTGCGGTCACGGTTCTGCCCTGACGCGTCAGCGTCAGCGTTGCCTTGATGGCGTTTTCTCCGTAGCCGCCAACCGAATACTCAGCGGATTCCCCGTCGGCGAGCGAATTCACCATCTGCATTGGATTGCCCTCGCCGCCGGGGCCGGGTGCAATGGTTACGACCGTGCGAAAGTTCTCCTTGTCGACAAGGTAGTACGCCGTCGCGAAGCGGTCGGCGAAGAACATCGTGGAACCCTCGAGGGGCTTGTTCAATTGCGTCGTTTCTGCGTGGCTGGATACCAGGGGCAGGGCCGCCAGGGCGGCGACGAGCAGGGCGGCGGCGGTCGACTTTGCAGCGGTGTTCATGATGATTTCCTCTCAAGCGTTGAAGCGACGGGTTGTTCGTTTCCGGTTGACCGGTTGGCCGGTTTGGCCATCGGCTTGAGAGGAAGATGGCTCAAACCCAATCATCATTGAAATCGATTGTCGATATAGCTATCATAAACTGAATGGATATGAGACAGACCGACCTGGGCCTGCTGCTTGCGCTCGACACTTTGCTGGCGGAACGCAACGTCACGCGCGCATCCGAAAGGCTGAACATTTCGCAGCCAGCAATGTCTGCGCAGCTGGCGCGATTGCGGGATCTTTTCGATGATCCGTTGCTGATCTCATCCGGGCGGCACATGGTTCCGACGGCACGGGCCATGTCCCTGCAGGAGCCGCTTCACAGGGCCCTGCTGGAGCTCACGCAATTAATCCGGGAGCGCCAACCATTCGATCCAGGCAGGACCCCGCGGACATTCAGGATCATCGCATCCGATTACCTGCATCAGGTGGTGACGTCGCCGCTGATCTGCGAAGTGTCTCGTGGCTCGCCGAACGTGCAGGTCGTCCAGTTGCCCTTCGACCGGGCAACGGCTTGGCAAATGCTTGAGAATCTACAGGCTGACCTTTTGCTGGTGTGGAAACAGCTCACACCACAAGACGCGCGGGCGGTACCAATCTTCAAGGACCAGCTCTGCTTCATTCAACGCAAGATGCACCCGCGCGGGAAGAAGAAGCTAAGCGTCGATGAGATTTGCAGGTTGCCGCACGCCATGATTGCTGCTGACGCAGGTGCCGTCTGGGGTGTTGTCGACGATGAGTTGAAGAAGCTGGGGCGAAAGCGCAACATCGTCGCATCGCTACCGTCATTCCTCGCGGTTCCATCGCTTGTTGCGCAAAGCGACCTTGTGGCCGCGGTTCCGCGCCGATTGGCAAATACCATGTCCGATGGCTTGGACATCTTTGATTTACCGCTGCCGAAGATGGATTTCGAGATGCTCGTGTCCTGGCATCCACGCATGCACGCAGACCCGGGCCACCAATGGGTCCGCAATCTGATCGTGGCACCATTTGGCGCGCGCAAATGAGATTTTAGCCGTTGCCGATCGTCAGGACGACATACCGCCGGCCGCAATGCCTGCCGCCGATGCGGGCGGTGTCGGTCGGTGCGTCGGACGTCAGCGGTTCAGCGCTACGACCAGCGCCTTCGGGTTGCCGCCGTTCTCGGAAATGTAGTTCTCAAACAGGTTCTTCAGGAAAGGGCTCATCCAGAAGCCCAGCACCTGGGCGTCGCGCACCTTCCAGGTGGTGCCGCGGCGAACGAGCAGCCAGCGCACGTCGTAGGTCGTGCCGTCCTTCAAGGTGACGCGGCTGTCGACGTGCACGCCTTCCTTCGTCTCTTCGGTCTGGCCCGTGATGACGGCGTTGGCAACGGGATACTTCGGCGCGTTGGTGGCGGCATAACGGGCGATGAAATTGATCATGCCGGAGAAGTAGGTCTGGCGGTCGGTGCTGGGCAGACCGTTGGCGTAGTTGCCAAGTGAGTAGAGCCCGATCGAGGTGTAATCGGAATGGCTGCGCACGGCGGTGGCAAAGGCGCCTTGCGAACCCGTGCGTGCGGCACCGACGAGGCTCTGAGCAACGCGCTGCATATAGTGCGCGGCGGGCTCGGCAGCGTCCGCTGGGCGTGCCCACACGAGCGGCAGCAGCACAAGCAGCGCCAGCATCGCGCCGGCACGGCCAAGCTCAACAATCGCGCGACGCGGCATGACGGTTACTTTGCTCATAACTTGGGGGCTCCTGGCTTGCAGTGTCGTGGGCTTGCGGTGTCGTGGGCTTGCAGTTTCGTGGACGTGTGGGCTCGTGAGGCGATTACGCTTTGAGATATTCAGGCTTCACGTCCAATGGGCGGTTCGGTGGCGGTTATTTGGTGCCGGTTACAAGCTCTGCGGCCACACCCCGGTGCTCCGGACAACCGGGATAACTCCCGAGTGAGCCGAATGGCCGGGGCGCACACCCGATACGAATATGCCCGCAGAGGCGACCCCGCGGCAACCTGGACAAGCAGCACTTCACTGTGCTGCCGCGATCGTCTCCAGTGTCGAGCATGTTCCCGGCTTGCGAACAACGGCGGCACGATGACGCTGATCTGCGGCCATATCTGGGCACGGGGAGCGCAACTATGGGTGGCAGGCGGGAAGACCGCCGGCCAATCCGCTTTTTCGCGTGTGGGCATATCAGGTGTGGGCGCATCAGGCGTTGACGGGTTTGAAGCCCTCGTGTCGGTGCGGGGCGGGGCTGCTGGCCGCGCGCCGTTCAGAAAAGCCGAAGCGGTAGAGCGCATGGGCCGGCACGACAGGCAGATCGAGCCGTGCGGCGGCCTCCGCCACATCGGCGTCGCTCATGCGGTCCGAAATCGCCAGCAGGACATGGGCGCGACGTTGCGGGTGCACGAGGATCAATTCGTGCCGCGGGCCGGCGTTGGTGGTGCGGACATTGTGCGCAAGACCGAGATAGTGGTCGATAGGTTCGCTCCACGTACACCTCGAAAACAGTCCGGAATCGGTAACTGTGACGAGGCCGTGCTCCAACTCGACGGTGCGGTAGCGTCCCAAGCGGTCGATCAGGGCGCGCACCGGCCAACCGATCAACATGGAGAGTAGCGCTATGCCGAGCGCAATTTGCACGGCTGCAGCAGGATGATTGGCGATCGTCGTGCGTGTCGCGGGCTCGGCGGCGATTTGCGCCATCAGCATGGTGAACGGGATGACGAGCAACACGGCCACGGGAAGCAACAGCGCCAGAACCAAAGCGGCGCCGAGGGGGGAGCCGCGTTGCTCCAAGCGGCAGGGCAGGGTTTGCTCACAAAAACGCGGGGTTACGGTATCGAATTGAGCGATGCGCATGGGCAGGAACCAAATGAGGGGCGCGAAGGGATTGGGCGAGAATATCTGCGAAAATAGCCGAGCATGCTTTCCCGCCGGTAAACGGCCGTCCCAAAACGAAAGCCCGTACAGTGGGTGTCCTCATTCCCTCGTCACGGGCCTATTTGGGCGGCCCACCGATCCAGACAGGTTGGCTTTGGCCCAAATGCCTTTAGACGATCAGGTTCTAGGTGATTTCACCCTTGACACATAAACATATCTTTATATGTTGGCGGCATTGAAACGCTGGAGCCTTCTGGCATGGTCGTGTCATTCGATGCCCGCAACCTTGTTGCCGCGCTCAAAGCAGCGGCCGAGCCGACCCGTTTGCGGGTCTTGAATCTGCTGGCGGTGGGTGAGCTCAACGTCAAGGACTTGACGCAGATCCTCGGCCAGAGTCAGCCGCGTATCTCGCGTCACTTGAAGCTGCTGCACGAGGCGGGACTGATCGAACGGTTTCGCGAGGGCAGTTGGGTCTATTTCCACATTGCAGACGGCAGCCGTGGCGGTGAACTGGCGCGGCGCATTCTGCAGACCGCCGATCCTGACGATCAGGTGCTGCTGCGCGATCGCGATCGCGCCGGCGTTTTGAAGCGGGAACGGGAGGCGCTGGCACAGCGCTTTTTCGAAGCACACGCGGCCGATTGGGATCGCATCCGCGCCCTCTATGTGGCCGAAGCTGATGTCGAAGCGGCAATGGGTGAGTTGATTGGCTCGGGCCCATTCGATCTGCTCGTCGATCTGGGCACGGGAACGGGCCGCATACTCGAGCTTTTCGCGGATCGCTATCGGCAAGGGCTTGGCGTCGATATCAACCAAGCGATGCTGGCCTATGCGCGCTCGAAGCTGTCGGCGGCCGGTCTCGACAAGGCCCAGGTGCGCCATGGCGACCTCTACAATCTTTCGCTGGAAGATGGTGCTGCCGATGCGGTCGTGATGCATCAGGTGCTGCACTTCCTGTCTGATCCGGGACGCGCCATTGGGGAAGCCGCGCGTGCACTGGCGCCGGGAGGGCGGCTGCTGATCGTCGACTTTGCCCCCCACGAGCTGGAAGAGTTGCGTGAGGTGTTCGCGCACGAGCGGCTGGGCTTTGGTGCATCGCAGATCGAGGATTGGCTACGCACGGCCGGGCTCGACCCGGGCGGCGTTCGCACGTTGAGCCCGCCAGCGGGCGAAGCGGGTGGCCGTCTCACGGTTTCATTGTGGCTTGCCCAGAAAGCTCCAGCCGATATGTCAGGTCGCGCACATCCCGCGCGTGCCGCCAGCCAACGCAAGCTCGAGGAGGCACGCTGATGGCCGACACCAAGGAACGCAAGAGCCGATTGCTCGGCACGGGCGATATCGACGTTTCGTTCGAGTTCTTTCCGCCCAAGAACGACAAGATGGAGCAGGCGCTGTGGACGGCGATCGAACGGTTGGCGCCACTGGCGCCGGAGTTCGTGTCTGTGACCTATGGCGCGGGCGGATCGACGCGCGAGCGCACCCACCAGACCGTCGAGCGCATCGTCAAAGAGACGGCTCTGAGGCCAGCCGCGCACCTCACATGCGTCGATGCCACGAAGGACGAGGTCGATGCGGTTGCGCGCGCCTATTGGGATGCGGGCGTGCGCCACATCGTGGCGCTGCGCGGTGATCCCGCTGCCGGTGTCGGGCAGCGGTATGTACCGCACCCGGGCGGATACGCGAATGCCGCCGAGCTGGTGGCGGGACTGAAGAAGATCGCCAATTTCGAAATCTCGGTCGGTGGGTATCCCGAAAAGCATCCCGAGAGCCCGACGGTGCAGGCTGACATCGATAATCTCAAGGCCAAGGTCGATGCCGGCGCCGACCGCATCATCACCCAGTTCGGCTTCGACAACGCGCATTACCTGCGTTTCCTGGAGCGCGCGCGTGCGGCCGGCATCTGGGTGCCGATCACGCCCGGCATCGTGCCGATCCACAATTTCCGACAGGTTGCAGGCTTTGCCGTGCGCACGGGCGCTTCCGTGCCGGCCTGGCTCGCCCGCCGCTTCGAAGGGCTCGAAGACGACCCGGCCACCCAGCATCTGGTCGCCGCCGCGGTTGCGACAGAGCAGGTCATGGAATTGGTCGAGGAAGGCGTGAAGAAGTTCCACTTCTATACGCTCAATCGCGCCGATCTCGTCTACGCCATCTGCCACCTGCTCGGATTGCGCCCGCTCACCACCGCGCCGCTGGAACGACGTAAGGTCGCGAATGGATAAGCGCACGACTGTGCAGGTGGAACGAATTTCCCTATCCCCGTAAGGACGGGGAGAGCGAGAACCGCGGCCGTTCGACGGCGCCTCTCAACCAAGGAATGAAAGTCATGAAGCGTCTACCCAGTTGGGCCGCTCTGGAAAAGGCCGCCGCCGAGCGCATCCTCATCATTGATGGGGCAATGGGAACCATGATCCAGTGCCACAAGCTGGGTGAAAGCCACTATCGCGGCGAACGCTTCCAGGATCACTCGAAGGATGTGAAAGGCAACAACGACCTGTTGGTGCTGACGCAGCCGGAGATCATCGAGGCCATTCACGGCGAGTATCTGCGCGCCGGCGCCGACATCATCGAGACCAATACGTTCAATGCGCAACGCGTCTCGATGGCCGACTACAAAATGGAAGACCTGTCTTTCGAGATCAACCTCGTGGCGGCCCAGCTTGCGCGCCGCGCCGCCGACAAATACAGCACGCCCGACAAGCCACGATTCGTCGCAGGCGCCATCGGCCCGACCAACATGACGGCCTCGATCTCGCCCAAGGTCGAGGACCCGGGCTTTCGCCGCATCACGTTCGACCAGCTGCGCGCGGCCTACAAGGAGCAGGCGGTTGCGCTCATCAAGGGCGGCTGCGACATTATTCTGATCGAGACGATTTTCGACACTTTGAATGCCAAGGCGGCGGGTTTTGCCACGCTCGAAGCCTTCGACGAGACCGGCATCGAGCTGCCGATCATGTTGTCGGGCACCATTACGGACGAGGCGGGCCGCACGCTGACCGGCCAGACACCGGAAGCATTCTGGTATTCGATGCGGCACTTAAAGCCGTTCTCTGTCGGGCTCAACTGCGCGCTCGGTGCGGAGAAGATGCGCCCGCATATCGCCGAGCTGGCGCATGTCGCCGATGTGCGCATCTCGGCCTATCCCAATGCCGGACTGCCCAACGCGATGGGCGAGTACGACGAGGGCCCGCACGACATGGCGTGCAAGATCGATCCATGGCTTGCCGATGGGCTTGTCAACATCGTTGGCGGCTGCTGCGGCTCGACGCCCGATCACATCGCCCACATCGCCAGTCACGCCAAGAAGTACAAGCCTCGACCAATTCCCGTGATCGAGCCGAGGATGCGCCTGTCAGGCCTCGAACCGTTCGTGGCGGGGTAGGAATGACTTGCGCAGAGGCAACCATAGGCTCGAGGGCGCAGCGCGACCGGGTGGCCATAGAGCCACGTCCGGGCTGTTCTGCCACATCAAAGCCCATGTCCAGGTATAAGGAGCCGCTGTCGTGCTGCGTCCGCGCGCCGAGACCGGTGCCGATTGCGGTGGCGTATGCTTTGGGGGTTGGTTCAAATGCGTATCATCAAGCTCGACTTGCCCGCGGTCTATCGCCCGGCCAACCCGGAGATATCGCTCGTAGCCGAGGAAATCCGCAATCAGCTCTTCCGGGAGCTGGAGCAGATGGACTACGAGATTTCCGAGCATGTGCGCCAGCGGGCGGCGACCTATCTGCCGCGCACCTACTCGGTGTTCGTGCGCACACAGCTGAGGCCGGAAAAAATCGGTGCGGTGACGGAGCTTTGGATCGTCGATCCGACGGTGCGCTGGCCGGCTGGACTGCTTACCCGCTCGGCCTGGAAGCTATTCGTGCCAATCCTGTCGAATGTCGTGCGCGATACGACCATGCAGCGCTTCTCCGGCGTCGAGGTCGAAATGCAGGAGAAGGATGCACGCGTGACGGTATTGGCGCCGACGCGCAGCTGGCGCGACCCGGTGATCCTGTCGGCGGGCGTGTTCGCTCTGACGTCGCTCTTGTGGTTCGCGCTTGTTCCGCTGGTGCGGGGCGATGTCGTAGTTCCCAAGGCTTCGCCAACGGCCGCGCTGACCTCTCAGCAACCGACGGCAAACGCCGGTCCGGTGGTCAATGCCGAGGGCCCAGCGTGGAAGTCGCTCGACACGCCACAGTCAGCGGCGATGCGCGCACGGGCACGGGCGGCGGAAGGCGAGCGCTGAGACGTTCGCGACCGGCTCCATCCCACCATCATCATGAATGCACGGCCATGGCCGCCGCGCGTTGGCGCCGCCGGTCTGGCGTTGGCGTGCGTCGCGCCTCTCCCTCGATGGAGAGGATGCCCGCCCGGCGCGCATGCGCCAACTCGAGCATGGCAGGTGAGGAGCTGGCGTATGGGTGAAAATGGCTGCTTCAGTTTGCGAGACGTGCTTGCGGTGCGACTAAGCCCCTCATCCGCCCCTTCGGGGCACCGTCTCCCCAAGGGAGAAGGACATAGTGATTCACATTCCGACGGTGACTACAAATGACCCAAGGCAACGCAGCACAGCAGTTCATCAACGTCGGCGAGCGCACCAACGTCACCGGCTCTGCCAAGTTCCGCAAGCTCATCGAGCAGAATGACTATGCAGCCGCACTCACGGTGGCGCGCCAGCAGGTCGAATCGGGCGCCCAGATCATCGACGTCAACATGGACGAGGGCCTTCTCGACAGCGAAAAGGCGATGACCACGTTTCTCAATCTCATCGCATCCGAGCCCGATATCGCCAAGGTCCCGGTGATGATCGACAGCTCCAAATGGACTGTTATCGAGGCGGGCTTGAAATGCGTGCAAGGCAAGTCGATCGTCAATTCGATCTCCTTGAAGGAGGGCGAGACGGCGTTTCTCGAACACGCGCGCAAAGTGCTGCGCTATGGCGCCGCGGTGGTCGTCATGGCGTTCGACGAGCAGGGCCAGGCTGACACCATCGAGCGCAAGGTGACCATCTGCGAGCGCGCCTACAAGCTCATGACCGAGGTGGTCGGCTTTCCGCCCGAGGAC
>CAZLHQ010000108.1:0-10917 GCA_964559355.1 uncultured Hyphomicrobiaceae bacterium | reverse complement strand
AAGATGTTCCTGCCGCAGGTGGTCAAGTCCGCGCGCGTGATGAAGCAGGCGGTCGCCTACCTGATGCCGTTCATGGAAGAAGAGAAACGGCGCACCGGCGTTGCCGCAAAATCGAACGGCAAGATTCTGCTCGCGACGGTGAAGGGCGACGTCCATGACATCGGCAAGAACATCGTCGGCGTCGTGCTCCAGTGCAACAACTTCGAGGTGATCGATCTCGGCGTCATGGTTCCGGCCGCCAAAATCTTGGAGACGGCGAAGAAGGAAAAGGTCGATATGATCGGTCTGTCCGGCCTCATCACGCCGTCGCTCGACGAGATGTGCTTCGTTGCCGCCGAGATGGAGCGCGAAGGTTTCGACGTGCCGCTGCTGATCGGCGGCGCCACCACCAGCCGTGTTCACACCGCCGTCAAGATCTCTCCAAATTACGCGCGCAACCAGGCGATCTACGTGCTCGATGCGAGCCGTGCGGTTGGCGTCGTCTCCAAACTTCTGTCGCATGAGGATCGGGGCGGGTATGTGGCCGACATCCGCGCCGAGTACGACAAGGTGCGCCAGACGCATCTGGCCAACGAGGCCAAGAAGCAGCGCATCACGCTTGCTCAGGCGCGCGCCAACAAGTTCGAGATCGACTGGAAGAGCTACAAGCCGGTGAAGCCAAAGTTCATGGGTCCGCGGGCTTTCGATGCCTACGATCTTTCCGAGCTCGTCGGCTACATCGATTGGACGCCCTTCTTCCAGACGTGGGAGATGACCGGGCGCTTCCCCGCGATCCTCGATGACAACAAATTCGGCGGCGAGGCTCGCAAGCTCTTTGCCGATGCCCAGGATCTGTTGAAGAAGATCATTGCCGGCAAGTGGCTGACCGCGCGCGCCGTGATCGGCTTCTGGCCGGCCAACAGCATCGGCGATGATATCGAGCTCTACACCGGCGAGCCGCGCCACTCCCGGCTTGCAACGCTGCACACCCTACGCCAGCAGATGGCGCGCGATCCCAAGCGCGATCGCGCTCACACGGCACTTGCCGATTTCATTGCGCCCAAGTCGACCGGACTTGCCGATTACATCGGCGGATTTGCCGTCACCACAGGGCTTGGTGATGAGCTTTCACTTGCCCAGCATTTCAAGGCGACGGACGATTACGGCCGCATCCTGTTCAAGGCGCTGGCCGACCGGCTGGCGGAGGCGTTTGCCGAGGTGATGCACAAGCGCGTGCGCACCGAGTTCTGGGGCTATGCCAAGGATGAAAAGCTCGCCAACGTGGACTTGATCGCGGAGAAGTACGCCGGCATTCGCCCTGCGCCCGGCTATCCCGCGCAGCCAGATCACACCGAGAAGAAGACACTGTGGCGCTTGATGGATGTCGCCGACAAGGCCGGCATCACGCTGACCGAGAGCTATGCGATGTGGCCGGCGGCGTCTGTGTCCGGCCTCTATTTCGCCAATCCGAATAGCCACTACTTCGGCGTCGGCAAGGTCGAGCGCGATCAGGTCGAGGACTATGCCGCGCGCAAGGGCTGGACGGTGGCGGAAGCGGAGCGCTGGCTCGCCCCCGTGCTGAATTACGATCCGCGCTCGATCAAGGATGCGCAGGTGGCCTAGGCGGGCCTGCAACGGTGCGGGAGATGTGATGATGCGGGGTGTCGCGAGCCGGCTGCGATCAGGTGCGATTGCATGCGCGCTTTTTGCCTCGCTTCCTGGTCTGGCATGCGCAGGCGGCAGCGGCGGATCGAACGCAGCGCCCGATGCGACCGAGCAGTGGCTGTTGATGCAAAACCTGCGGCTCGGCGGCGACCGTCCCGCGACGCTGGCCGATACCCGCCGTGAGCTCGAGCAGATTTTCGATGAGCAGGATCTGCACGGCGCCGGCATCACGCCCGTGGTGCGCGAATCCCTCGAGGCGATACCCCAAGCCCAGCAGCGTGGCCGCATGTTGGGCGAGGCACTGGCCTTTGATCTTGACGGCGATGGTCGCGTCACGCGCCAGGAATTGACTCTGGCGCTGGGCAGCCGTGCCCGTCGCTATATCCACGCCAATGGCGTCAGGATGAAGCCGACCGAGGCGCAGGTTGCCGCTCAGCTCGAGAAGCTCATCGGCGAGAAGATGATTGCCGATCGCGATGGGGATGGCGTGTTGACGCTCGACGAGCTGATCCGTCATGCCAAGGCCGAGGGAAAAACGATGAGCAGTGCAGCGGGCCGGCTGGTGCCGCAGGAGTTCGATGCCGACAAGGACGGTACGGTGACGCGCGCCGAATTCCTGGCCGTGGTCGATCGTCTTATGGCGCGTATCGACGCTAATGGCGATGGGACACTGGATTTGAGTGAAGCTGCGCGTGCAAGCGCATGGCAGCGCGAGGCGCGCGAGCTGTCGAGCCAGCTGTTGATGCAGGAGCGGCAGAAGACGCAGCAAGTCGAGAAAGTCGCGGCGTGTGCTTTGCCGCAGCCCTCGCGCGAGGCGCAGATCATGGTGCTTGCGGCTGGCGGCGGAACAGCAGCGGCCGACATCGCGTTCGCGTTGGAAGCACCGGTTCTCGCTGACTACGCCAATATCGAGATCGCACAGGGCGAACGCCCGATCTATCTGGTGGTCACGTCACTTGAGCCGATCGTGTGGAATCTATCAGGCGCAGCCCACCGCGTGGAACGACTGGTGATCGGTGGGGCCGGGCCGCGCAGCAAAGGCATGCCGCTGGCAGGCGTTCTTGGCCTCGACAACAGCCGCATCCATTTTGCGAAGAAGAGCGAGTGTCCGGCGGCGCCACTGCGCACGTCGCTCGGCGAACGTGTTCGTCTCAAGAACGAGGTTGCGGCGCTCGTCGCGCGTGAAGCCGATGAGGTGTTCGTGCATCATCGCTTCGCCAAGGTTACGCTGCCGGGCGGCAGTACCGTACCCGAGGTCGGTATCGAGACCATGCGCGCCTTGTCGAAGGGCGATGAGGGACACGAGCTGCGGCAGGAGTTCTTGCTGCGCTATCCATCCGGTGTTGCGCACGTCGCTGCCGGCCGCGTGGTGGCGAGTACGGCGCATGTGGCGCTGGCAGGCCTGCCGGCGCAAGCGGGGCTTGCCGAGCTGATCGAGCAGGGCGCTCTGGTGGTGACGCGAACCAGCAGGATGTCGCGTCTTGAAGCACCTTCGAGCGCCATGTCGGGCGAGGCCGGTGAAGGCGGCCACAACTCGCCGGGCAATGTAACGCGGCCACCGCGCAAGGAGCTTCCGGTTTACGGCAAGGTGCCACCACCGCGCACCGGCGACGAGGTGGATGCGGGCGCGATGCGCAAGGTGATAAACATGCCGAGCCAGTTTCGTATCGTGCGCAAGATCACGATGCCGGCCGGCTTGAAGCGCTCGAGCGACTTCGTGTTCGTTCTGCCAGAGGGCGTACCCGAGCCCGAAGGGCTGAACGACAATGTGTGCATCTATAGAGAGGTCGGCGGCCAGCTTCTGCGCGCCTCCCCACATTGCCGCCCGAGCTTGCGCTGAGACGATGCGCGGGGAAGGTGTGTTCCGCGTTGCGTGTCAGGGCATGCTGCGCCTCCGATCGTGCAGCCTATCGTGCTGAGATATGTGCCCATGTTTGGTGGCGAGGGCTGCCGGCAGGGCGCACCGGCTCGAAAAGTGCGTCTCTCGGCATGATGCTGGATCGGCGACCGGCTCAGTTCTGCGAACAACCTATCGATCCGGCCGCATCGACCTCGCATGCACGCCATGATAGGCGATAGACCCACATGGTGTGCTGTCGGCTTTGGCGGGATCGCTGTTGCGCGTTCCATTGAGCCGGTCGGATCGAGGGAGGGTTGAGCTATGATCGGCTATCTGGTTCTTGTCGTGCTGCAATTCATCGCGGCCTGGTTTGCCGCGCCAACGGTACTGGGCTACATCCCGATTCAGGGCGATCCCAGAACCTTCGTTCACGCGCTGATCTTCGCAGTGATCGTGTGGATTGTCGGGCTTGTCGGCTGCTTTGCGCTGAAAGAGGTGCGCATGCCGACCACGCGCACGCTCGCCGCGGCCATGATAGGTGCGACGATCGGCGCAGCGCTGATGATGTTCCTGCCGCAGCTTCGTGACGCAATTCCCGTAAAATTCCCGCCGCTCTATCTTCCGCTCTTCGGCGCCATCCTTGGCTATATGGTGCGTCGCTGACGTCGGTTGTGATGATCGACACTCGGTGCCGTTCATGCCTGGGAGACGACCGGCCTGCCGATGGCGGGAAAACATGAAAGGCTGAGGAGAGTGAAGCGGATGGAATTTCTCGACCGGATTTCGTGGTCGATTGCAATTATCGGCGTGTTGACGCTCGGGCTCGCACCGTTCGTGCCCGAGCCGCACATCTGGGAAAAGCTGAAGATGCTGACCAAAGGCACGCTGACGCGGCCAATCGACATCTTCGACATGTTGTTTCACGCGGTGCCGTGGCTGCTGCTTTTCGCAAAGGCGATGCGGGCGGCACTTGGCAAAGGCGTGTGAGCGAGGGTGACATGCCGTCAAGTGAAGGCTGACTGAGGACTTGTCCAAGGCAAGCCGCGTCACGATTGGCGGCACAATCCATCAAAGCCAGGGCTCAAAGGCCAGGGCTCAAAGGAAAAGGCGCGGTCGGGTAAACCGCGCCTTTCCTATCTATCGGGGTTGAGGACCGAGGCACCTTCATCGGCGCTGCACGGCCTCGCGCTGCATGGTCTTGCGCTACACGATCTTTGCTCCACGGTCTTATGCGGGGCAACCTTTCGAACGGACGTTCGTCTCTGGAACGACTTCGTTGCGATCGATTGGGACTGCGGGTGTCAATCCCGTTCGCCGCTGTGCTCGCTACTCCCATTTTTAATGCCGCCACGCGTTTCGCCGAAACTTTACGCTGACACAACTATTGCTCGGGCGAAGGTGTCGTTCAGGCCCTGGTGGGCACTGGCAGGCTCAGGTGCGTTTGACGCTGTACTGTTGTTCAAGCTCTGGCGGCGTTGGGGGCTAAAGGCAGTTCTACGCAATACTGTCTATTTTCAATATAGCGTCACGAATGCGGAAGGTTACGTGCTGGAGTCTAGATCATTCCGAACACAACTGCAGCGAGGAATACGAACGACACAGTCGTCGCCAAAACGTTCAACCTCGTCTTGAGTTCCATCGTTGCCTCCAAAAAATTATACACCATTCCGATCTGGCCGGATGGGCCGGCCGAGAGCTTCGACCGGTGAGATCGCAGTGCGAGGGGCCGCTGCGATGAGGCAACAGTAATTGCTACCAAGGTCGAACGCCAAGCGGAAAAGTTTTTGCGTCGCACAGTGTTCGCAGCACCAGCACAAGTGTGCGGAAGTGCAACACGGTTAGCATGCGACGACGCAACATATTAGCGGTTGACGATTTGATGCGTTTTTCTGCCAAGTTCCGTGTGTTGGAAGCGATCAATAAAGCTATACTTGTAATTGATGCAAGAATTCGTGTTCCATAGTCGCCAGTGTGCGGTTGCGAAGTCTGCGTGTTGACGAAAAGCGAGGTTGGAGCCCTTGTGGCGCTCATTTTCGTCGTGAAGGCATGAAATGCGCGCTCAGCGACGCCGTCAGGAACGTTCGACAGTCCGACAAGTTCGCTCAACAGTTGCTTGCGCCCGGCTGCTCCACGCTACGAAATTGTGGCTCGACGCGGGCGCTGCCAGCCCCTATTCGAGCCCTAACGCGCGTGTCGCGACTTGAGCAACGAGCCGGAGTGATCAGACCATGCAGCGCTTCAAAGCCTTGCTCGCCACCAAATCCGAGACCGGGGCGAACATCGCCTTTACCGACCTCGACGAGACCTCGTTGATGGAGGGCGATGTTTTGGTGCGCGTCACGCACACCACCATCAACTACAAGGATGGACTGGCGCTGACCGGCAAGGCGCCGATCATCCGTAGGTGGCCGTTGATCCCGGGCATCGATTTCGCCGGCGAGGTCGTTTCCTCTTCGCATCCCGATTTCAAGGCCGGTGACGGGGTGATCCTCAACGGTTGGGGCGTCGGCGAGACGCATCATGGCGGCTACGGCGAGATGGCGCGCGTCAAGGGCGACTGGCTGGTGCACCGTCCCAAATCCTTCAGCGCTGCCGAAACGATGGCGATCGGCACGGCCGGTTACACGGCGATGTTGTCGGTGCTGGCGCTGGAAGCAAATGGGGTGAGCCCGTTGAGCGGCCCGGTACTGGTAACGGGTGCGGCGGGTGGCGTCGGCTCGATTGCCGTGTCGGTGTTGGCAAAGCTCGGCTATCACGTCATCGCCTCGACCGGGCGGCCGGAAGAGAAAGGTTTCCTGGAGCAGCTTGGGGCGCGCGAGATCATCGACCGCGCGGAACTTGCGTCACCAGCACGCCCGCTCGGCAAGGAACGCTGGGCCGGCGCCGTCGATGTTGCCGGCTCCCACACACTGGCCAACGCCATCTCGATGACCAGCCATGGCGGCTGCGTCGCTGCCTGCGGTTTGGCCCAGGGCATGGATCTTGTCACCTCGGTTGCGCCCTTCATCCTGCGCGGTGTCACACTGGCAGGCATCGACAGCGTGATGGCGCCCAAGAGCAAGCGGATCGTGGCGTGGGATCGTTTGGCGGTCGATCTCGATCGCGGCAAGCTCGCCGCTCTGACGGTAACGCGGCCGCTTGCCGACGTCATCGCATTGGCGCCGGAGATACTGGCGGGCCGCGTGCGCGGTCGTGTCGTTCTGACCGTGAGTTGAGTGCGGCAACGACGGTTGCGTCACCGGTTCTGGTGATAATTCATGTCTGGCCTGGCGACAGGCGCTTGCGCAGCAGTATCTCGGTTTCGGTGTCGTCGATGAGGCCCGGCATGTCGGCGATCGCAACGAATCCGTGACGCTGGTAGAGCGCCAGCCCCGGCGCATTGAAGGCGGATGTGACGACGAACTGATTGCGCTCCTGGCGTTCTTTTCCGAAAGACTCGAGCCATTGGAGCGCCGCCGAGCCCAAGCCCTTTCGCTGGTGGCCGGGCAGCACCGCGAGGAGGTTGAGATAGGTGCCAAACATCCAGCCGAGCTTGAGGGTGACGAGCCCCGCAATCATATCATCCTCGATCAGGAGATAGCGCGGCTGACCGACGGGGCCGGGAGCGAGATAGGAGGCAAGCTGCGCGGATGCGATGCCATAGCGGCGCCACGGGTCCATCACCGTAAGTATGCTCGCGATATTATCGATTACCGCGGCTGGCAACGGCGCCAAGATCGCCTCGAGCGTCACCATCGAGCCATCGCGCACGCGTAGCGTGGCCACGCGCTCAAGTCCAGTCTGAGGTCGTTGCGTCACGGTGCGGCACTCACGGCGGAGAAATCGTTGTGGCCCAATCGGGCCCGGGAGCGGGCTTTGCATGCGCAGGCATGCGACGCCGCTGTGACGCAGGTGTGCCGGCATCTTTGGCACTCGCACCGCCACTCGGTTCGACCTTCCCAAGAGATGCAGGTGTTCCCCCTTGCGTCTTGGGAGCACGCCTTGGCGCGAATGCGGTCAACAGGTTGTCGTAGCGGTCGGTATCGCCCGGTTTCAAATTATAGCAGGTATTGACGATCTCGGGCGTTCCGGCGGCCAGCAACTCGCTGACAGTCACGAACTCGTAGCCCTGTGCCTTGAGTTTGGGAATGGCGAGCGGTAGCGCCGCAGCCGTGTTGAAGCCGCGTCCATTGGCGTGTCCGATGATGATCGACCCGGGCCTGACGCCCGTCATCATTTCGCGCGCGATCGCTTGAGCGGATTGTGTGGGCGTGGGGTCGCCCAGCGAGACATCCCATTGGATGGCGAGCAGCCCGGCGTCGTTGACGGCGTTGAGCGAAGCCTCGTTGCAGGCGCCGAAGGGAAACCGGAAGAGGGAAATGCGCGGAGGAACTTGTTGCCATGCGCTTTGTGCCGTGGTGACGCACTGCTCGGCGGCGAAGCGTTGATGGATTGCCTCGTAGGCACGCTGGGGACCGAGGATCTCGTCGCTGAGGCGCTGACCGCTGAGCAGGCGCAGGTTGCGATGCGCGGCTGAATGATTGGCGATTTCGAAAAGCGGATCGGCCATCAACTGACGGGTGCGCGGTTCGTGCGAGCGCAGCCACTTGCCGCCGACGAACAGCGTCGCTCTGATGCCTTCGCGTCGCAGATAATCGATGATGCCACCGTCATAGCCGCTGATCTCGCCGGTCTGCTCGCACAAATCGAACGTGAGCGCGACGAGCTTCTTGCCTGCTGGCAGTTTGACGCGACGGATGGCGCCGCGCAGTTGCTGTGGCGCCGGGGAAAAGGTCTGCAATGCGTGGGTGCGCTCGGGGGTGTCGAATTGGCGGTGGCCTTTGAGCGGCTGCTTCTCTTCGGGACGGCCAGCGAGATCGTTGGCCGTGAAGCAGGCGTCCAGCAGGGCGCGGCTCTTTTGCGCGGTTGCCGGCGTCGTGAGTTGAACCAAGCCAGCGATTAATCCCGCCAGAATGATGCCGAACGCGCGGACGCTCGCCAAACCGCGGGCGGCCGTGGTGCGCAATCTACCGGTAGCAGCCAGCATTGGATCGCCATACGATGAATTTGCGGGAAAAATCATTTCGTCCGTGACATCGCCAGAGGCCGAGACAGGCCGGGTTCGGTTGATTGACGCGTAGGCGGCGGTTGCTGGCGCGCGGGACGGCAGAAACCATGTGCTCGCCACTCAGGCGCCCGGCACCATGGCAGGTGCGTGGCGGCGATACAACTTGAGCATCCATGAATATCCCAGGGCGGGCCACAAGCCGCGGGTTTGGCTGGTTACATGCAATTACAGACGATCGATTAGGTGCCTCCAGGTATCGCATTTGCGCCCTCTCGGGTAGAATAGTTACGAAAGACTAGCTATGACACGGATCAGCAATTGCGGCGTTGACGCCCGATCCGCGTCTGCAGCAACTCCACGGAGGAAGTTCATGGCCCTCAAGAAAGCCGCGAGCGAGGTGCGCTCGAATGTCGAGACGGTGGACCCGATCTGGCAGGCGGTCCGCAGTGAAGCCGAAGCCGCTATGCAGGCGGAGCCCGCACTTGGCAGCTTTATGTTCGCTACCATCCTGAGCCACGACAGCCTCGAGGAAGCCGTCTGCCACCGGTTGGCCCGCCGGCTCGATAATGCCGATGTCGACGTGCATCTCATCTCGCGGCTGTTCGCGCAGGTGCTCGAGCGCATCCCGGAGCTGGGCTCGGTGTTCCGTGCCGACCTTGCCGCAGTCAGAGATCGCGATCCCGCCTGCAACCGCTACATCGAGCCGCTGCTCTACTTCAAAGGCTTCCACGCGCTCGCCACGCATCGGTTCGCCCACGAGCTGTGGGTGCAAGGCCATTGCGATTTCGCCTTCTTCCTGCAGTCGCTCGGTTCGCAGTTCTTCGGTGTCGACATTCATCCCGCCGCCAAGTTCGGTAAGGGCATCATGCTCGACCATGCCACCGGCTTCGTCGTCGGCGAGACCGCGGTGATCGGCGACAACTGCTCGTTCTTGCACGGGGTCACGCTCGGCGGCAGCGGCAAGGAGACAGGTGATCGCCATCCCAAGATCGGCAACAATGTGCTGATTGGCGCCGGCGCCAAGGTGCTGGGCAACATCCGCGTCGGCAACTGCTCGCGTGTCGCTGCCGGTAGCGTGGTGCTGGCCGATGTGCCGCACGATACGACGGTCGCCGGGGTACCCGCCAAGGTGATAGGACCAGCCGGCTGCTCGGAGCCTGCTCGCAATATGGACCAGGGCTTGGCGCCGAAGGATTGCGGCTGCTGAGCACCACTGCCATTGAGCGCGGCAGTCAATCGTGCTGGCGCGCTTTTTTCTATTCGATGACAACCAAAAGCAGGTGTGCACGTGACCAAAGACGAGTTGAGCCGATTGCAGGGCTATCTGCGTAAGACTTTCGGCGCGCCGACGCTTGAGGTGAGGGCGCAGCCGAAGAAGGCCGATATGGCCGAGATCTTCATCAATGGTGATTTCGTTGCCGCATTGTATCGCATCGATGAGGATGGCGAGGTCGAATACCAGCTGCAGATGGCGATCCTCGAAATGGATCTTGAAGAGGCGTGATAGGACCTAGGACCACGCGTTCCGACGCAGTGTCCACAGCCGTCGGGTCTGCAGCCGACCGCGCATCGCGCACAACCCCAGCTCGTTGCAAGAGGTAACGATGTCCTGCTTCACGCTTGGCGGCGTCGGCGTGCGCACACCCGCCAACGGCCGCTATTGGATCGCGCCCAACGCCGTGGTGCTCGGAAATGTCGTGTTGGAGGAGGACGCCAGCATTTGGTTTGGCAGCGTTCTTCGCGGCGACAACGAAGAAATCTGCATCGGTGAGCGCTCCAACATCCAGGATGGCTGCGTGCTGCATACCGACCCGGGCTATCCCATGCGCATCGGCCCGGATGTCACGGTCGGTCACATGGTCATGCTGCACGGCTGCACGGTGGGCGCTCGCAGCTTGATCGGTATCGGCTCGATCATTCTCAATGGGGCGGTGATCGGGGAGGGCTCGCTGGTCGGCGCCAACACGCTGATACCGGAGGGCAAGGTCATTCCGCCGCGCTCGATGGTGCTGGGCTCACCAGGCCGCGTCGTCAAGGAGTTGAGCGAGGAGGATGTCGCCCGCTTCAGTGCAGCTGCCGGACGGTACGTTCAGAATTGGCAGCGATATAAAGCGGGCCTGGCGCCGCAAATCGTGGCTGAGTGATCCGGCAGTCGAGCACGAGCGGCCGGGCAATCCTGGAGCGTTAGAGTGCTTCCGGAAAAGTGGGAACCGGTTTTCCGAAAAGAAGCACGATAAAACAAGGGTCTAGAGCCGTTCCGCGATTCCATCAAAACCGGAACGGCTCTAGTCTCCGGTTGTCCTGGCGTCTCGCTTGCCGGCGCTGCGCTGTCTAGGGTCCGGACTCTTTAACACCACCATATCACGACGGCAGCGAGGCAGAGGGC
>CAZLHQ010000107.1:0-10979 GCA_964559355.1 uncultured Hyphomicrobiaceae bacterium | reverse complement strand
CGGCATGGCGACCAATATCCCGCCGCACAACCTGGGCGAGGTGATCGACGCCTGTCTGGCACAGCTCGACAATCCCGAAATCACCATCGATGACCTGATCGAGATCGTTCCTGGACCCGATTTCCCGACCGGGGGCATGATCCTTGGCCGCGCCGGCATCCACGCCGCTTATCACAAGGGGCGCGGCTCCATCCTGATGCGCGCGCGTGTCGAGATCGAGCAACTGCGCAAGGACCGCAACGCGCTCGTCGTCACGGCAATCCCCTACCAGGTCAACAAGCGCGTGCTGATCGAGAAGATTGCCGATCTCGTTCGTGACAAGCGCGTCGAGGGCATCTCCGACATCTGGGACGAGAGCAATCGGGAAGGCATGCGCGTCGTCATCGAGTTAAAGCGCGATGCGGTGCCCGAGGTGGTGCTGAACCAGCTGTGGCGCTACTCCGACCTGCAGACATCGTTTGGCGCCAACATGCTGGCAATCAACGCCGGTCGGCCCGAGCAGCTGAACCTCAAGGACATGATCGAGGCGTTCACGAGCTTCCGCCAGGAGGTCGTGCAGCGCCGCACCAAGTTCCTGCTCAACAAGGCGCGCGATCGCGCCCATGTGCTCGTCGGTCTGGCCATCGCGGTCGCCAACATCGACGAGGTGATCCGCCTGATCCGCACCTCGCCGACGCCGGCGGATGCGCGCGAGGCGCTGATGAGCCGCGATTGGCCGGCCAAGGACATGGTGCCGCTGATCCAGCTGATCGCCGATCCGCGTCACATGGTGCGCGAGGACGGTACATACAGGCTGTCGGAAGAGCAGGCGCGCGCCATCCTCGATCTGCGCCTGCAGCGCCTGACAGCTCTCGGCCGCGACGAGATCGGCGACGAATTGAAGAAGATCGGCGAGGAGATCCGCGATTACCTGGAGATCCTGTCGTCGCGTGCACGCATCATCGACATCGTCAAGAGCGAGCTCTCGCAGATCAAGGCCGACTTTGCCGTTCCGCGCCGCACCGAGATCGTCGAGCTGGAAGGCGAGGTCGAGGACGAAGACCTGATCCAGCGCGAGGATGTCGTCGTCACCGTCACCCACAAGGGCTACATCAAGCGTGTGCCGCTCTCCACCTACCGAGCGCAGCGGCGCGGCGGCAAGGGGCGTTCGGGGGCGGCGACGCGGGAGGAAGATTTCGTCTCGCAGATGTTCGTGGCGTCCACGCATACGCCCGTGCTGTTCTTCTCGTCACGCGGCATGTGCTACCGCATGAAAGTCTGGCGGCTGCCGGCGGCGACGCCACAGTCGGTCGGCAAGGCGCTGATCAATCTGCTGCCGCTCGAGCAGGGCGAATGGATCACATCGATTTTGCCGCTGCCCGAGGACGCGGCCACCTGGGGCACGCTGGAGCTGATGTTTGCGACGCGCACCGGCAGCGTGCGCCGCAACGCGCTGTCGGATTTCGAGAGCATCAATCGCAATGGCAAGATCGCGATGAAGCTCGAGGAAGGCGACCGCATCGTCAAGGTGGCGATCTGCACGGGCGAGGACAACGTGTTGCTGACTTCTGCAAATGGACAGTGCATCCGCTTCCCTGTCGAGGATGTGCGTGTGTTCAAGGGGCGCGATTCGACCGGCGTGCGCGGCATTCGTCTGGACGAGGGCGATCACGTCATCTCGATGACCATTCTGAAGCACCTGGATGCTACTCCGGCCGAGCGTGTCGCCTATCTGAAGCAGGCCGCGCAGCTGCGCCGCAGCGACAATGGTGAAGGTGAGGAAACGGTGATCGAGGCAGGCGATGTGGAGGAAGGCGCCGAGGGCTCCACCGAGCTTGCACCGGAGCGCTTCGCGGCGATGGCAGCGGCGGAGCAGTTCGTGCTGACGGTGTCGGAGCGCGGCTTTGGCAAGCGCTCGTCGTCGTTCGAGTACCGTACCTCGGGGCGCGGCGGCAAAGGCATCGTGGCGATGGTCGTCAACGATCGCAATGGACCGCTGGTGGCATCGTTCCCGATTTCAGATGCCGACCAGATCATGCTCGTCACCGATGCCGGCCAGCTGATCCGCTGTCCCGTCAACGACGTTCGCGTTGCCGGCCGCAACACGCAGGGTGTGCGCATATTCAAGACGGACGCCGAAGAGCGCGTGGTTTCTGTCGAGTGGATCCCGGAGGAAACCGACGACGGCGGCGATGGTGGCGAGGCGTCGTAGGTGGCGGCAGGCCACTAGAGCGCCTTTCGATCCGTTGGAATCGGATCGACGCTCTAGAATCGTTGGGTTGTCGCAATTTCTACGACGAACCGGCGGCCACTTCGTCGGAAAATGCTCTGGCAATCAGGCCGCAGCCTCAAGCCATGGCCTTGGCTTCGTGCACGCTCTTGATCGTATCGGCGAGCGGCGTCAGCGCACATAGCGCGGAAAAATTCGGCACGAACGCGCGAGCACGCCCCGCGGTTCCCAACACGCCGCTCTGCCGCAGCCGCGACATGACCCGGCTCAACGTATCGGCGTTGAGGGAGAGGTAGTCGGCCATGTCGGTGCGCGTCAGCGGCAACTCGAATGTGCGCGATTCCTGGTGGGCGCCTTCGCACATACGCAATGCGAATTCCACCAGCATCGAGGCGACCCGCTCCTCGCCGGTGAGCGTACCGATGGTGGCGAGCTGCAGCAGTCGGCGCGGATATTGGCGGGCCATGGCGCAGTCGCACCAGCGGCGCGCGTCCGCATCGGTGTCGGTCAAGGAATCGAGCCGCGCATTGGCGATGCGCAACACCTCCGCCTGGGTTGCTGACAGCAAGTTGATGCCGGGCAAAGCAGGTACGATCGCCGGGCGCACGATGTCGCCGCGGTAGTAAAGGTCGAGGATCTGGCGAGAGGACGTTTGCGGCAGCCCCTCGAGCATCAGCACGCCCGACCGCACGAGATAGATGTAGCTGCTGTCATGGCCGACCGCCAGCCGTTGGCGCGGCCGCAGGTTGATCGCAACGCCTAGCTTTACCAGCGCCCCTGGCAACGGCTGCGTCTCGGGATCGGATGTCATGGCCTCGCAGAGCGTCATGTGATTGTCGCCGCTTTCAGTTCGCCGTTGCCGCTCGCTTGTCCAGGCTCGCTTGTCGACCAGGTTGATGAGCTGAGAAAATGAGCCGACCAACCTCCTGCCCGGCCGGATGGGCAAAGACTCTTCAAACATGAAGTTCCACAGTCAGCAGGCTTTGCGGGCTCCGCCTTGACTGTGATCAACAATTGCGCCGGGTGCGACGAAAGTGGTCGTCGGCGTCCCGGTTAGCTTGAGCGCGGCTGTCAAGGTTTCTTTGATGAAGATCAACACTTTCGATGCGCGGCTGCAACAGCGTCCGTGAACAGCGAATCACGCTGATCGGGGTCAGCAGCGAGCCCGTTTCAATCCTCGCAGCGAGCATGCCCATGGCGCGACAAGAATAGCGTGGGGCTCGATGAGCAGTGTGAACACGCGACAGCTCTTCGGGCACGGTATGCGAAATTGGGGGTTTGAAATGCAATCTCGAGTAAAGTTCTGGACGCGGGCTGTTGGAGCAGCGTGCGTACTGGCGAGCATGGCCGGCAGCGCCTTCGCCGGCGACTATAATGGCGACTTCATGGTGCGCCTTCAGGGCACCTACCTGCTGACGGACGATGACACCAAATCGATCAAGTCGGAGGCGACCGGCAACGGGCAGCTGCGGTCTCTGGCCGATGCCTACACGACAAACTCCGTGCTGCCGACGGCGACGCTGACCTATTTCTTCACCAAGAACCTGTCTGCCGAGCTGCTCTGCTGCTTTGCCCACTCCAGCATCAAAATAAAGGATAAGGGTCTTGGCGCAGCAGTCGAGGACCTCCTGGGCCTTGATCCCGGCGATGTCGGCCCCATCAACGGCGAAGTCGGTGAGGCCTGGATGTTCCCGCCGGCGCTGACGCTGCAATATCACTTCACCGGGCTTGGTGGCTTCAAACCCTACGTGGGCGTTGGTGCCCAGTGGATCCACTTCTTCTCCGAGAAAACCGGAAACAACGTGCTGGGCGCCAGCAAGATCGAGGTCGACGATGCGTTTGGCTTCGTATTGCAGGCTGGTCTCGACGTGGAACTGGGCAGCGGCTGGTACATGAATGCCGACGTGAAGAAATCGTTCCTCGACACCACCGTCACGCTGCACAACACGGCAGTGGGAGACGTCAGGGTCGAGCACGACCTCGATCCGTGGGTGTTCTCGGTCGGCGTAGGCTACCGCTTCAATCTGTTCGGCGGTCGCAACGAACCGCTGAAGTGACACCGGCATGCTTTGAAACGGCGTGCTTTGAAAAAAAAGCGTTTTGAAACGTGCACGACCCGGGATCGGCGATCCCGGGCCGTCTGCTTTTTCGGGCCGGCGTTTTTACGGCGGTACGGGACTTTGGGCCTCAGGGCAGGCGCGTGCGCCCGCCTTAGAGCAGGTCCGATCTTGATGGAATCACTTGGGTCGTGGTGGCCTGCTCTAAGTCCTTGTTTGAGAGTCTGATAGACGCCCTCGATGGAACCACTTCGGGTTCCATCTCAGCCGATCAGGCTCAAGCCTTGCTCAAGCGCTCACCAAAGCGACACGTCCTTGCCTTCGGCCCGCAACTTTTCGCGATACTCCGATAGCCAGTGCTGGAAGTTGGGCTCGCTCTTGTAGGCGCCGGTGCGCACGTAAACGAACGTGCCGAGGAAATGAAACGGCTTCCAGTAGCCAAGCAGCCGCCACAACTCGACATCGTGCCCCGATTTCCCGTTGGTCTCTTCCGGATCGGTCGGAAGGAACAACACGGCGGGCGTGAAGTTGATCCGCCAGCGCTCGGCCAGTTTGCGCTCCTCCAATTCGGTGCCGTCGAAATCCTTCACCTTGCGTGATCCATGAAGGTTGATCTGCAAAGCGTAGAAATTCTTGGTGATGTAATCGGCGATTTCCGGGCGGCTGAGATTGACCTTGTGCATCTCGCCGCAATAGGGGCAGCCGCGCTGTTCGAAGAAGATGACCAGCCCTTTGCCCTTGGCGCGAGCGTCGGCCGCATCCTCTTTGAGATCGAGAAACGTATTCTCGAACCAGGGCTGCACGTGCAGCCCGTCGTCGTTGAGCTTGACGCCAGCATTGTCAGCGCGCGCGATGCCTGGGCCGATGGGAGAATTGGCCAATGCGGCGGTGACGCCCAATGACAGGCCTGAGGCGAGGCGCAAGGCGGTTCGGCGATCGATCATCTGGCAACCTCACTTTGGTTGTCTTGCGTGCCAATATGTCGGCCGGCAACGCGAAGGCTCTTCGAGAGCCGCCGAAATCTGCCGGCCGTGGGCTCGCCAGCGAGGCTATCATAGCGTTGGTGGCTGGCAAGCAAGCCCTGCCGCGCCCTCGCCAGCCATGCTAGGCTTAGTGCAAGCAGCAGGCGCGGGGTTGCAACCTGACGTCTTCGTCGCATGCTCGCCACAAGCCACGCCAGTCTATCTCCCCAGCCCCAGTCAATCGCCGCATCCGCATTCTCCCCCAAGGCACCTCATGACCCGTTCCAGCAAGCGCACCGGCTTTTATTCCGGCACCTTCGATCCCGTCACGCTCGGGCATGCCGATGTCATTGGGCGCGCCGCCCTGCTCGTCGACAGGCTTGTGGTGGGCATCGGCGTGCATCCGGCCAAGGCGCCAATGTTCACGGCCGAAGAGCGATTGGCGATGCTGGCGGAGGAAACCAAGCCGATTGCGCGCAAGACCGGGTGCATCATCGAAATCTCGACGTTCGACAACCTGGTGGTGACGGCCGCTGCAGAGGCGGGCGCCAGTGTCATCTTTCGCGGCCTGCGCGATGGCACGGATTTCGACTACGAGATGCAGATGGCCGGTATGAACGGCGCAATGGCCCCCGAAATCCAGACCGTGTTCGTGGCGGCGAGCCCTGCGGTGCGCCACATCGCCGCCAATCTGGTGCGACAGATCGCGGCGATGGGGGGAGACGTGAGCCCGTTTGTCTCGGCCAAGGTTGCCAAGCGGCTGCAGGGCAAGGTCCGCCGCGGCTGAGCAACAGCGGCCTTCCACGCATGGGGATGCGTCCACCGGGGCTGGGCGAGCGCAACGGCCGGCGGGCGGCCACGACGCCGAACGGGTTGCACACCGGTCGTCAAAACGCCATAACGGCCGCCACACTCGGGCGTCCTACCTGCCCCACTGCGTGCGGAGACCAACCCGCGCCACCTGCAGTCTCAGCCAAGGCCAAAACAGATGCGTCATCTCGCGAGCACCTTCTTTGCCCTCTTGACCCTCCTCGTCGCCAGCAGCGCCAGCGCCGCGCCGCCTGCCGGTCTCGATCCGGAGAACACCTTGGTGATGGAGTTGAAGGGCGGCAAAGTCACCATCAAGCTGCGGCCGGATCTGGCGCCCAAGCACGTCGAGCGCATCAAGAAGCTGACGCGTGAGGGCTTCTACAATGGCGTCGTGTTCCACCGCGTGATCCCCGGCTTCATGGCGCAGACGGGCGACCCGACCGGCACCGGCCAGGGCGGCTCGAAGTATCCCGACTTGAAGGCCGAATTCACCCCGGCTCCGTTCGAACGTGGCTCGCTGGGTGCCGCCCGCACCGCCAATCCCGACAGCGCCAACAGTCAGTTCTTCATCTGCTTCACCCACACCCCGCACTTGAACGGCCAGTACACCGTGTTCGGGCAAGTGGTCGATGGCATGATGCATATCGACAACGTCAAGAAGGGCGACGCCAGCAGCGGCACGGTCGCCAATCCCGACAAGATCATCAAGCTCAGCGTCATGGCCGACGCGAAATAGCAACCCCACCAATCCGACTTACGCGGGGGCGGCCGATGTATCGCCTCCGGCGCTGTTCGAATTCCATCAAGGAGGGCCAGATGGCCGAGATCAAGGATCCTGAAAACACGCTCGTCATCGAGACCACGAAGGGCCGCGTCGTCATCGCCATGCGCCCGGATCTTGCGCCCAAACACGTCGAGCGCATCAAGACGTTGGCGCGCGAAGGCTTCTACGACGGCATCGTGTTCCACCGCGTGATCGACGGCTTCATGGCGCAGACCGGATGCCCGGAGGGGCGCGGCACCGGCGGCTCGTCGTATCCAAACCTTCCCGCAGAGTTCAACGCCGAGCCGCATGTGCGTGGCACCGCCTCGATGGCGCGCGCATCCAATCCCAATTCGGCCAACAGCCAGTTCTTCATCTGCTTCGACGACGCCGGCTTCCTCGACCGCCAATACACGGTGTGGGGCCAGGTCGTCGAGGGAATGGAGAACGTCGACAAGATCAAGCGCGGCGAGCCGGTGCAGAATCCCGACAAGATGATTTCTATGAAGGTCGCGGCCGATGTGAAGTGACGGATTGCCTTGAGGTCCGCAGGTGGGTTCGGCTCAGGATCGAGACGCACATTCGCCGAGGACTTGCACCTGATCTGCGAGGCCCCGATGCGCAGGCCGACGAGCGGTAGAATAAGGGTGGCGGCAGCGGTTGGCGTCGTTGTCGCCGTGTGTCTGCCGCGAATGGTCTTGGCGCAGGCGCAACCCAATGCGCCTCCCCTCGAAGGCTCCGATGCTGCCGCAGTTCGCCACATCGCGCGTGACGGGCTGAAACTCGAGATCGCCCCGCTCACAAGAGTTCAGATCGAAGCATTTCTGGTCGGCCGCGGGTTGTCGAGGAGCGATGCCGGCAAAGCGGCCGTGCGCGGCTGCTTTTTCCGCTCGGCGATCGCCAATGCGGCAACACAGCCCGAGGCGGCCGAGGTGCGCATCGTGCTCGGCGACTGGCGGGTAAGCGCCGGCACGGATCAGGCGCATGCGCCCGGTATGCGCGCGGATTGGGACGCCTACTGGGCGAGAGAGAAGGTCAGCGGCGCGCCGGCCGTTGCCTTTCACTGGGCGCTCTTTCCCAGCGAGCAGACGTTCGCCGCAGGCGATCACAATTGGGGTTTCCTGACCTTCATGCGACCGCCCGGCAGCACGTTCGCGCTCGATGTGGTATGGCATAGGGGCGGCGAGAGGCATCACGCCCGGCTGGAGAACCTGACGTGCGCACCGTGACGAAACGAGCAGGGTTCGAGCGGCGAACAATCCTTCGCGGCCTCGCGGCTGCGACTGCTGCGCCGGTCATGCCGCTACTCGGTTTCAATGCTCCCTCAATCGCGCACGCCGCGACCCTGGCCCTGCAACCGATTGCCGGCCGGCCGCCCGCAGCCGATTTCTCGTTACTCGATATCGACGGCCACACCCGCACGTTGAGGGACTACGCAGGCAAGGTGGTCGTCGCCAATTTCTGGGCGACGTGGTGCCCGCCCTGTCGCGCCGAAATTCCCTCGATGCAGCGGGCATGGCAGAAGCTCGAGTCCGAGGGTGGCGTGGTCCTGGCACTGCACGTTGGCGGCGACGCCGAGCAGATCTGGGCCTTCCTGGCCGAATTCGGCGTGACGTTTCCGGTTCTGATCGACGCGGCAGGCAGCGTTTCGAACGCGTGGCAGACGATTGGTCTGCCGACCACCTTTGTCGTTGACGGGCAAGGGCGCAAGGCGCTGAAGGCGATCGGCGAGCGGGATTGGAGCGATCCGGCGATCCTGACCCAGATCCTCGCCCTGCGGCAGATGTGAGAGACGCATGGAACGAGAGCAGACCAACGGCCGAACCGCGTGCCGGCTTTTGATCGTGGCGGCAGGCCTGTTTGGCGCAACTGGTGTGGCGCTGGGTGCGGTGGCCGCGCATCGCCTGCAAAGCCCGGCGATGGCGCAGGCATCGACCCTTCTTATCGTTCACGCAGCCGCAACGGTCGGCCTGGCGGCGCACGGCAGCCAGAGCCCGCGGCCACGCGCGTCGATAGCGGCAGGCGCGTTGCTGCTCGCTGGAACGGCGCTCTTTGCCGCCGATATCACACTGCGCGGGTTCACCGGCGACCGCCTGTTCCCGATGGCGGCGCCGATCGGCGGCTCGGCGATGATCGCTGGCTGGCTGGCGATTGCGATTGCCGGCATTCTCGAGTTGCGGTCGGCCAAAAAATAGCGCATCTGCCGGGGGCATGCGTACCGACCTGTTCGACTTCGACTTGCCCGAGACCGCAATCGCGCTTCACCCGATGAGGCCGCGCGATCGCGCGCGCCTGCTGGTCGTCACCCCCGGCGTCGACCTCGTCGACCGCATCGTTGCCGAACTGCCTGAGCTGCTACAGCCGGGCGACGCACTGGTGTTCAATGACACGCGCGTGATCCCCGCGGCGCTGATGGGAACCCGCACGCGCGATGGCAACTCGGCCGCAATCGACGTCACGCTGATCGAGAGGCTGGACGAGAGCCGCTGGCAAGCGTTCGCCCGGCCAGCCAAACGGTTGAAGGCTGGCGATGTGATTTCGTTCGGCGATGACGGCAAGGTCTGCTACCGCGACGTGCTCGTTGCGCGTGTCGAATCCAGGGGTGAGGCCGGCATTGTCACGCTCGCCTTCAACCTTCACAGCGCATTTCTCGACGACGCCATCGCAGCGATGGGCGTAATGCCGCTACCGCCGTATATCGCCAGCAAGCGCGCAACGACTGATGCGGATCGCAGCGATTACCAGACGATTTTCGCCGCCAGGGATGGCGCGGTCGCGGCGCCGACGGCAGGGCTGCATTTCACCCCGCAGTTGCTGGCGGCTCTCGATGCGCGCGGCGTTTCGCGTCACACCATCACGCTGCATGTCGGAGCCGGCACCTTTCTGCCGGTCAAGGTGGAGGACACCGCCGACCATGTGATGCACGTCGAGACGGGGGAGGTGGGTGCTGAAACGGCAGCGGCGCTCAACGAGGTGCGCGCACGCGGAGGCCGCATCATTGCCGTCGGCACCACGTCGCTGCGGCTGTTGGAAAGTGCTGCCGATGAGCGCGGTGTGATCCGGCCATTCGCAGGCAGTACCGGAATATTCATCACGCCTGGCTATCGCTTCAAGGCCGCCGATCTGTTGATGACCAACTTCCATCTGCCGCGTTCGACGCTTTTCATGCTGGTGGCGGCGTTCGCGGGCCTTGACACTATGAAGGCGGCGTATGCGCACGCAATTGCCGGCGGCTATCGCTTCTATTCTTATGGCGATGCGACGCTGCTGCGTCCGTCTTCGGTGACGCCGACGACATGAACTCCATACACGCAACCAGCAAGACCACGTTCGGCTATCGCCTGATCCGTCAGGACGGCAACGCGCGCCTTGGCGAAATTGAAACGCCGCGCGGTGTCATTCGCACTCCGGCATTCATGCCGGTCGGAACTGTGGCGACCGTCAAGGCGCTCTATCCCGAGCAGGTGCGCGCGGCCGGCGCCGACATCATCCTCGCCAACACCTATCACTTGATGTTGCGTCCCGGGGCGGAGCGCATCCATCGGCTCGGCGGCCTGCACGGCTTCATGCGCTGGGATGGACCGATCCTCACCGACTCCGGCGGCTTCCAGGTGATGAGCCTGTCGCAGATACGCAAGATCACCGAGGAAGGAGCCGCCTTCCAGTCGCATCTGGACGGCTCGCGCCATCTGCTTTCGCCTGAGCGATCGATCGAGATTCAATGCCTGCTCGGCTCCGACATCCAGATGCAGATGGACGAATGTATCGAGCTACCTGCCGAGCGTGCCGAGATCGAGCGGGCGATGCAACTGTCGCTTCGCTGGGCGGAGCGGTCACAAAAGGCGTTCGCGGCTCAGAAGGCTAATGGCAATGCGCGTGAGGGCCAGGCGCTGTTCGCAATCGTGCAGGGCGGAACCGACGCGGCGTTGCGTAAGGTGTCGGCGCGCGCGCTTGTCGGTATGGATTTTCCAGGCTACGCGGTCGGCGGTCTGGCGGTGGGCGAAGGGCAGCCGGCGATGCTTGCGACACTGGAGGAAACACTGCCCGAGTTGCCGGCGGGTAAGCCGCGCTATCTCATGGGCGTGGGAACGCCTGAGGATCTGATCGAGGCGGTACGGCGTGGCGTCGACATGTTCGATTGCGTGATGCCGACGCGCAATGGCCGCAACGCCACCGCT
>CAZLHQ010000106.1:0-11139 GCA_964559355.1 uncultured Hyphomicrobiaceae bacterium | reverse complement strand
CGCCGCACCCGAATTGCAGGGCGTGCTGTCTGATCACAAAAACCCGAAGGACGCGCTGGTGCGCGAACGGGAACGGAAGAAGAAAAAGGGAAACCACCGGAAGCAGAAGTGAAACGGTGGCAAGCCAAGCGATGCAAGTCGTTGAAATCGTTGGTGGGTGATGAAGGATTCGAACCTTCGACCCGCTGATTAAGAGTCAGCTGCTCTACCAACTGAGCTAATCACCCAAGCCCGAAAAACCGGGTGCCGGCCGAACTGCGCCTGCGGCAAGACCTGTGTGCCGAGAGCGCCGATAGGACGGCAAAGGGGCCGCAGAGGCCCCGAGGCGGTTCGGATAGCACCAACCTCCCCCCCCTGTCCAGCCCCACATGGCCGGCGTGGCATGATGCTCCAATGCCGAGGTGCGCGACGCCGGAAAACCGCTGCAATCCGTGTCGGTCTGCTGGCCTTTTGCGCCGGTGCTTGCCGTCCGGCGATACACGCCCCGACACTACGCTTTTTGGGCACTTCACCGGAACCAGAGCCCTGCGGAGTATGAACGGCTGGCGGCGACCCGTTCTCACACTCAGTCACCCACCCTGCCCGGGAAGGCACCGGAGCCAGTTGTCACCCCACGACGCCCTTTGCGCGCCAGAAGCCAGCCGACGCCAGAAAGGCGCGGGACACTCATGGAGTGATGAGCAGGTGCTGCCGCGCCGTCAGCTGTTGGAGGATGTGTGCCGATCCGCTGACGACGCATTGGGTGGGGTAGGCAGGAACGTGAAATTTGATGCCGACCCGCCGCTCCAGCTCGCTGTCGAGCTTGTCCAACAGCGCTCCACCACCAGTCAGGTGTACACCGCGCGCGCAAATGTCGGCCAAGATCCCTGGCGGCAAGTCTTCGATGGCGCGCTGAATGAACTCGGCAAGCACTTCGAGCGGATCTGCGAGCGCCTCGGCAATGTCGTGCGGGGCAAGCACTATACTCTTGGGCCGGCCTTGACGCAGGTCTCGGCCGCGGATGTGGATTTCGGCGTGCCGGCCATTCATCACTGGCGACGCCGTGCCGGCCTGGATCTTGATGCGCTCGGCATTGGCCTCGCCGATCAGCAGCTGATGGCGTCGGCGCACATAGCGAATGATGGCCGCGTCCATGGCATGGCCTGCACTGCGCAAGGAACGCGATTGCACCAGGCTGCCGAGCGACAGCACCGCGATGTCGGAGGTGCCGCCGCCGATATCGACCACCATCGAAGCGACCGGCTCATCGATCGCAAGCCCGGCGCCGAGAGCTGCCGCCACCGGTTCCTCGATCAGATAGACGCGCCGCGCGCCGGCCGACACTGCCGTCTCATAGACGGCGCGGCGCTCGACTGGCGTCGCCCCGGCAGGCACGCAGATCAAGATGCGGGGCCGCAGGAAGCCGAGCATGGATTTGGTGCGCTTGATGAACTGGCGCAGCATTTCCTCGGTGGCGACGAAATCGGCGATCACACCATCGCGCAGAGGCCGGATCGTTTCGATGTTTTCGGGAGTGCGGCCCAGCATCTGCTTTGCGATATTGCCGACCGCCAGCACCTCGCGCACGCCGTTGCGGTTGCTGACAGCAACGACCGATGGCTCATCGATGACGATGCCGCGACCTGCAACGTGCACGAGCGTGTTAGCGGTCCCCAGATCGATCGCGATGTCTTCGGAAAACATGCTGGAGACGCCGCGTCGCATCGTGCTTTGCACCTTGAACTCGCCGGCGCACTTCGAACCCACCGGAACACTTCGAACTCACCGGAACACTTCGAACTCATAGACCATCAAGCCTGACAGACGGCCCGCCAGCGGAGCCTTGCGAGCCGGTACCAATCCATTGCTCAGCATAGCCGCAGGCCCGTTCCACGCCAATGCTATACGCGAGAATAGCTGTCTCACTTCGCGATCTGCACGCCAACGCCAACTCTCTCGGCGCGGGAAACACGCCGAGAGAATATGAGTCGCCTTCGGAACAGGGCATCGAAGCGAAGCGCAGCGCGGGCGTATCACACCCTACACCGCCTGCTGCGCGCCCGCCGTCTTCTGGCGTTTGACGACGAGCTTGTTCACGGCGGCAACATAAGCGCGCGCGGATGCGACGAGCGTATCGGTATCGGCGCCACGCCCGGTGACGGTGCGACCCTCTTCTTCCAGCCGCACCGAAACTTCCGCCTGCGCATCCGTGCCTTCGGTGACAGCATGCACCTGATAGAGCGCCAGCTTGCCGTTGTGAGGCAGCAGCATCTTGATGGCGTTGAAGGTTGCATCTACCGGACCATTGCCGGTCGACTGCACGGTATGCTGGCTGCCTTCGATGTCGAGCGTCAAGGTCGCCATCTGCGGCCCCATGGTGCCGGCAATCACCGTCAGCGCCACCACCTTGGTGCGGTCGTGCATGTGGGCGATACCCTCGTCCACGATCGCCTCGATATCCTCGTCGTAGACGTGCTTCTTGCGGTCGGCCAGCGCCTTGAAGCGATTGAACGCATCCTCGAACTGGTTGTCGCCCAGATCGTAGCCCAGCTCCTTCAACTTGGTGCGGAACGCGTTGCGACCCGAATGCTTGCCCATGACCAGCGAGGTCTTGGCGACACCGACCGACTCCGGTGTCATGATCTCGTAGGTCTGGGTGTGCTTCAGCATGCCGTCCTGGTGGATGCCGCTCTCGTGCGCAAACGCATTGCGGCCGACAATCGCCTTGTTGTACTGCACCGGGAAATTCGTCACCGCCGAGACGAGGCGGGAGGCACGCGACAGCATGGTCGCCTCGATGGCCGTCTTGTAGGGCATCACGTCGGCGCGCGTGCGCATCGCCATCACTACCTCTTCCAAGGCCGCGTTGCCGGCGCGTTCGCCGATGCCATTGACCGTGCATTCGATCTGCCGCGCGCCCGCGCGAACGCCGGCCAGCGAATTGGCGACGGCGAGGCCGAGATCGTTGTGACAGTGGGTCGAGAAGATCGCCTTGTCGGCGTTCGGCACGCGCTCACGCAGCATCCCGATCAGCGCGTAGTATTCGTCGGGCACGGTGTAGCCGACCGTATCGGGGATGTTGATTGTGGTGGCGCCGGCCTTGATCGCGGCCTCGACGCAGCGGCACAGGAAATCGTGCTCGGTGCGCGTCGCGTCCTCGGCCGACCACTCGACGTCGTCGACCCAGTTGCGGGCGCGCGCGCATTGCTGGCTGACGAGTTCCAGCACCTGCTCGGGCGATTTTTGCAGCTTGAATTTCATGTGCACGGGGCTGGTCGAAATGAAGGTGTGGATGCGCCCGCGCACAGCGTGCTTCACCGCCTCGCCGGCGCGGTCGATGTCCTTCTCGCCGGCCCGCGCCAGCCCTGCGACCACCGCCCGCTTCACCCGGCGCGAAATTTCCGAGACCGCCTCGAAGTCACCTTCTGAGGCAATCGGGAAACCAGCTTCGATGATATCGACGCCCATCTGGTCGAGGCACTGGGCAACCTCCAGCTTCTCCTCGAACGTCATCGTGGCGCCGGGACACTGCTCGCCATCGCGCAGCGTGGTGTCGAATATCAGCACGCGATCGGCGTCGGCGGCAACGATCTGCACCGGCGACTGGGGTGGCGTGGTTTGCTTGGTATCGGTCATGACTTTGTGATCCTTGGCAGCGTGCCAGCGCCTGAAAGCTGCTGGCTTTGAACCCTCGATTGTCCGTCAGCAATCCCCTGAGCGCCCGCCCGGATTCACCGGGCCAGTCGAGGCTCAGGGGCTGCTAAGGAGGAGGGCCGAACGCGAACGCGTGACGCCAAGCAGCGACCGGCCGCTGGCACGGAATGCCAACAGCGAGGAAATGCTCATCAATTCCAGTGCCTTGGCGCACATGGGCGGCATTGATCCGGTCGAATGGGCGGTGCCAGCGGGACGACCCCGTGGCGGCACGCTCAAGGTTGCGAACACGCATATGGTGCCGGGAATACCCGAATGCGAGGTAAATGCGCAAGGGGAAAGGGGATGTTGTATCCGACAGGCGGTGATCGGAACCACCGCGCCGCCGGGCTTGACCTACCCCGATCGGCGGCGGAGCCCGTAGCTTGGCAGGACCGCGATCACTTGGAATGCGGCGACCTCTGCAACGCTGCGAGCATCCGCTACGCCCTCGCCGATGGGCGTGTGAGCGTTCAGATCGAATCGGCAGACGCAGAGCAGTCGACTGATTGTCGTCATGTTGGAACAGTGCCAATCTGCCGCACATTGCTTGGAAACGGGATCAATACATCGCGCCATTTCAGGCGAGCCCATCGCGAGATTTGGAGCATCGCCCCAGCCCATCCTGCCCACTCGGAAATTGTCGTTACCAGATAAGTTGAGCTCGCGGCTGAAGGAATCACGCCATGCGTAGCGACGTAAAATTTAACATTTCGCGATCGCGCTTCGCCGGAATGCTCGCCGCCACGACCCTCGCATCGATGGCCAGCCCCGCGCTGGCCAATTGGGGTGCATGGCAGTCCACCGGCGGTATCCTCACAGGTCCGCCAAGCTGCGTCAGCTGGGCACCCAGCCATATTCGCTGTCTAGTACGTGGCCTCGACA
The DNA here is from genome assembly GCA_964559355.1 of uncultured Hyphomicrobiaceae bacterium. GTDB lineage: Bacteria > Pseudomonadota > Alphaproteobacteria > Rhizobiales > Hyphomicrobiaceae > JAEUMD01. The sequence goes on along the minus strand of CAZLHQ010000106.1, from coordinate 6,582 downwards.
GCGCACTCTACCTTCGATGGTGGGATGGCAACCTTTCAGGCGGCTGGGATCATCTCGGCGGAGTTCTCAATTCGGCGCCGAGCTGTGTGAGCTGGGGACGTGATCATGTCGAATGCTTCGTGGAAGGCAGTGATCGCGGATTGCACTACCGCTGGTGGGGCGGTTGGCAACCACTCGGCGGCATCATCAAGGGAAAGCCGAGCTGTATCAGTCTCAGACCCGGACACCTCGACTGCTTCGCACAGGGCGACGACAACGGATTGCATCACCGCTGGCGCGATGAAAACGGCTGGGCTGGTTGGGAAGGACTCGGCGGCACCATCAAAGATCCGCCGCATTGCAAGAGTTGGGGCATCGATCACATCGATTGTTTCGTACGCGGCGGCGACGATGCTCTCCACTATCGTCGCTGGAACGGCAGCACTTGGCTCAACTGGCAAACGCTCGGCGGCACCATTAAGGAGGCGCCGCGCTGCATCAGCCTGCGGCCCGGCCACATCGACTGCTTTGCGCGCGGCAGTGACGATGCCATGCATCATCGCTGGTGGAATGGCACCGGCTGGATGCCGTGGGAAAGCCTCGGAGGTGCGATCAAGGAAGCACCCGAGTGCCTGAGCTGGGGGCCCAGTCGCATCGACTGTCTGGCGCGCGGCAGCGACGATGCCATGTATCATCGCTGGTGGGACGGCGTTCAATGGCAAGGCTGGCAACGGGTCGGCGGCATCATCAAGGAGGCGCCGAGCTGCGTCAGTCTGCAAGCAGGCACCATCGACTGCTTCGCACGCGGCGCCGACGACGCCATGTGGCGGATCAGCTTCAATCAGAGCACGACGCCACCGGGATCGACGCTGCCTGCCCCCCAGCCGCTGCCGGTACCCCTGCCAGCCGCGTCCTTGACGGGCTATCAGGTCGTCGAGAGTCAGCCGGTCACCGTTGGCGTCGGCCGCTCCATCTCGGTGTCCGCAGTGTGTCCGACGGGCAAGGTCGCCTTGAGCGCGGGCTACCGGTTCATCCCCAAGAACTCGTCCGTCAATCAGGCCGAGGTCGAGCGGGCGCTCGAGGTCAAACAGGCACGTCCCGTTTGGCCTGGAGCCACCGGGCAATCCTTCGCGCACGTTGAAATGCGAAATGCGCATGCGCTGCAAGAAGCAACCGTGGCCGCAATCGCAGTATGTATCGATTTTATGTCGGGCATGCGCATACGCGTGTTCCCGCAAGATGTCATTGGTTCCAATGTCACCAATCGCACGGGATTTGCCGCAATGACATGTGGCGCAGGCGAGGTTGTCATTGGCGGCGGCGTCTCCACCATGGATATCGGCCACATCAAAGCCAACGGACCCGACAACACGGGCAGCGCATGGGCGACCGAGGTTATCCAGGCCGGATTCGGCGTTGTGTTGTTCACGTCGAGCAGCGTCGTGTGTGCGCCGGCCGCATCCGTGCCCCAGTGGTCAATTGCCGACTCGGGGCCGGTGGCGTTGCCGGGTGTGTCGGAAGTGACTCAAACTGTACGATGCCCCGATAGCACCCGCGTGCTCGCTGCTGGCATCCTCGACGCAACCCTGGCCAGCGGCATCGACATGATTGCGACACTACTGGCGCCGTCAGGGACATCGTCATGGCAGGCCAAGGTGCACAACCGCAACATCATCGGCGCGGCCAACAGCGTCGTCGTGCAGACCCGCGCGATCTGCGCCGCAGCGACGCCTTGAAAGGGGTGGTCAGCATGTAGGGCGTAGGGTGTATTAGGCGCTCCTTCAGCGCCGTAATACACCGCTTCAAATTTGATCCCTGCAATTGCGACGGTTCGACCTGTCGCGGCGGGTTACGGTGCTCGCCTCCGTTTCACTTCCGCTGCGCGCCTAACCCGCCCTACCTTGCGCGTCCTGCCGCGCACATCACACCGTCAACTTGCCTTCCGCCACGCGCACGGCATACCCGCCGATGCGGACAACCGTCAGCTTGCCGCCCTTCACCACCAGCGTCAGCGCAATGTGGCTCGGCCGGCCCATCTCGTAGCCCTGCTCGATGACGCGCTTGTGGATGCCGTCGGGATATTCGTCGTAGGCAAAGGCGACGGCGGCAAAGCCGGCAGCCGCCGAGCCGGTAGCGGGATCTTCGGCGACGCCGGCCTCGGGCGCAAACATGCGGGCATGGAATGACGATGTCGTGTGCACGCACTGGCGCGTATAAACATAGACGCCGACGCAATCGAGCGGCGACACGACTTGCTGCCACTCAGCCAGATTGACGCGCGCCTTGGCCAGCGCCTCCTGGCTGGCGACGGGTACGTGCAGGAACGCGGGTCCAGCCGCCACCAGCATGGGCTTGTGGTTTTCAAAGCCGACTTCACGCGGAATGAGCCCCAGCACCGAAGCGATGCGATCGGTCGAAGGCACCTGCCCCAAGACCTCGGGCAGCCGCGGCGCGTCGAACTCGGCAAACGGGGCCGCGCCGGAGCGATTGCGCACACCGACCCGCACCGTACCGATCGGCTGCTCTAGTGCGATGATGGCATCGCGTTCGCCATTGACGGTTGGCGAGCGCAGATCGGCCAGCAAGGCGGCGGTGCCAACCGTTGGATGGCCGGCAAAGTTCAATTCCTTGTTCGGCGTGAAAATGCGCATCCTGGCGGCATGCATCAGGCTTTCGGGCGCCTGCACGAATACCGTTTCCGATAGATTGAACTCGCGCGCAATCGCCTGCATCGTGCTGGCGGAAAGCTGTGCCGTATCGAGCACGACGGCCAGCGGATTGCCGCTGAACGGCTGATCCGTGAAGACGTCGATGATGTGGTAATCGAGTTGCATGCCCCGCCCCATACTTCTTCGCGGCGGCAATGTGCCTTAAACGGTGGCACCCTCCAAGCGGAATGCTCAAGCCCCGCGAAAAAACGCCGCGCCCAGAAGATGCGGCAGCAGCAGCCGGCAGTAGGGGGCGAGTTCAACTCCCGCCACGTCGGCGGCGCCGCGCACAGCCATGACCTCCGCGATCTCGGCATCGGCTTGCTGGTCGCAGTGCTCGCGAATGCGCCGGGCGAGCGGCTCGGCCTCGAGATTGGAGCGGAAGCTGACGGCGATGGCAATCTGCGACCTGCGCCGCGCCACCATGAAGCCATCGATGCGCTCGACGTCGGCAGCCAAAAGACCGGTCTCCTCCCCGACCTCGCGCAATACGCTACCTGCAATATCCACCATCCCTGACGCATCGACGTCGCGCGGGTCGATGAATCCGCCCGGGAAATAAAACAGCCCTTCATTGATGAACCCGGGCCGCTGGCGAACGAGCATCAAGGCACCATCAGCCGCGCGGATCACGCCTGACCCGAAGCCATCGATGACGCTGTGGTCGGCAAACCCCGTGTGGCGCCAATAGAGATAGTTGCGAAACCGCGTGGCAAACAACGACAGATCAAGCACCGAGCCAACGTGGCTAAGTTGGCTGACCATCAGCACCTGGCCATCGAACAGCGCGGGATTGTCTCGCGTGTTTTGCTGCCAATGCCGATCGATTGCCGCGCCATGCTGCGACACGAACGGCCAATCAAAATCGTTGACCCGTAGCCGGCATTGCTCGACCGCGAATACCTCTCCCGGGCTCGCATCCCCGATATCGCCCGGCCCCTCGAACGGCATTGCGCAAAGCCCCCATTTTCCTGCGTCACTCGCGCGACGTGGCTGCCATTCACGCCGCTCACAAATAGGCGGGCGCTGCTCCCGGCGGCGCGACGGCCCGCGCAGTCGATGGCCCCGCGGCTTTAAGCCTTCGTTAACCTAACCGAGCAAAGACTTTCATTGCGCCCGAACTCGTTCAGTCCGGTTGCGTGTGGATGTGTAGCTTTCTGCGTAGGACGTGTCGATGCACCTGCCGTTTCGGTCTGTGTTTCTTGCTCTCTTCGTCGCCGTGATTCCGACGCTTGCCGGCAAAGTGAAAGCAGAACCGCGCAGCACGGCCACCTACTATGGCGATCCATCACGCCGCGCCCTCGACGGCAGCTATCGCCGCGATACTTGGAACACCCGCGCGAGCAGCGACGAACGCTACAGCCCCACACCGCCCTCCACCGCCCTGACGTACGATGGCGTGCCGATGCTGGCGCCGATCTGGAGCGGGCTTTATGCGGGAATAAACGGTGGCGCGGGCTGGGGTACATTCGACACCTCGCATCCCGACATCGGCAACCTCGATCTGAGCGGCGCCGTCATCGGCGCCCACCTTGGCTATCTGATGCGCGCGGGCTCCCTCGTCGTGGGTGGAGAGATCGATGCCGGCTGGAGCCTCGTCTCGGACAGCCGCGCACTGGCAGGCGATACCACGTTCATCGCCGACAACGACTTTCTGGCAAGCGCCCGCCTACGCCTGGGAGTCACCGTCGGACCCGCCCTGCTCTACGTCACCGGTGGTGGCGCGTGGGCCGGATTTTCAGCAAGCACCGACAGCGCTGGCGGACACTGGTCAAAAAGCGACACGCGCCTTGGGCTTGTTGCGGGAGGCGGTGTCGAGATCGGATTGAACGAGCGCATGGCGTTGCGGCTCGAGGCGCTGCACTACTGGTTCGACGAGCGCACCTATGACACTGCCGATGGACCGGTCTCGGTGGACACCGACGTCACCACGGTGCGCGCCGGATTGACGCTGTTCTTCAACTGAGCTTCTGAGCTTCCAAGCGTGATCGTGAACACCCGCTTGCCCATGCTGAGGGACAAGACGCGCGAGCAACAGTTCGCGCAGATCAGCCGCGCGTGGCCGTGCGCAGGTTGACGCCGACCACGTCAAACCCAAGATTCATTTCCGATCGTGGAAACACGGCATTCGGCGCACGACGCGCCTCGCACGACTGGGCTCTGCAACGCATATCTCAATTGGCAACAGGCAATTGGTTATACTGCATTTCGGCCAAAGGTTTTTCACGCTTCGAGCACATTTGAAACTCATCAAAAATCGCTAAATTGCCGTCATTTCAAGCGTTTTACCTTTAGCTCGCCGCAGATCTGCCGCTCCATCGCCAAAATCCAACGGTCAAATCATTCCCACAAGCGAAGCGAAACATGACGCTTCGTTCGCGGCGTCCGCAAGACGCTGAGAGGCGCATCGCTCAGGGGGAACAGATGCACGGGGCCAACACGACACGACTGCGCCGCACCTGCTCGCGCGCCAAAGCCACCAGCCCAGAATTATTCATCGGCGATCCCGCCGCCTTGTGAACTGGGCGGTCTCGCATCCGTCGCGTTCCGCGACGCTGGCTTTGCCTGCGGGACCGCCTCTGAGAAAGGCCGCGTGAATCTGAGCGACCATCCAGGATCCGCGTCCTGGAGCCCCTCTATGGTTTCAGCTTCGAGTGGCCCTGTGCCGCACCGCGGCATTTCGGGCGGCGGGGTTCCCCGCTTCCCCGTCGCCCCACCCAAACCTCGCGATGACGCAAGAGCCTCCACCTCAAACGTCAAAGCGGGTCACTGCCGGAAGGCTTGCACTGGCGCACCGCCACACACCTCCCTCCCCAGCGTCTTTGCAGGTCTTCCGGTACCCCTCCTCGCCCGTCAGCACCCGAGCCGACTTTCATTTCCCAAGCCACGCTCGACCCGAACTCTGTCGGGACTTCGACCAGTCGCGCCGGCCGAATCCAGCTCGCCGCAGCGAGCACGAAACGGCAGCACGATCCCAACGGATCAAGCGCTCGGACTTAGCGCAAGCGCGCGCCGCCGAACTCGATCCAAGCGATCACAGGCAGCCGGTAACCGTCGAACCGCATTTGACGTAGTTGATCGCATCCCACGCGCAGCAGGGCTCTTCCTTCTTGCAGACCCAGGCGCGTTTTTCTCCGGTCGGGAATTTGTAGCGGCAGACTTTCTCGCCCTTGCCGGCCTTGGCCGCGGGCCAGCCGCCGGCCTTGTCTTTCGCTTCCGCGGCACCACCGGCGAAACCAACGGCCAGCGCCAGCGCAATCGCTGCAAACATACGCATCGACATCGCGATTGAACTCCATCGTCACTACGCAACTGCGGTGACGACTATGCGGCGTGGACGCGGCGCGCGCTAGGACATGAAAGCCTCACCCGCGCACGAATTGGTTGCATAGCCCCTTCAAGATATGAACTTGTGATTGCTAACCTCGAGAGCCTGATCGCCCTCGTTGGAAACGCGGGGCGCTTCCAACGAGGGCGTGAAATAGACTCTCGATCAGCGACATCGCGCAGGCCGCAGTGGTTCAACGCGATCAGACCCAAAAAACGAACCTGCTTTAGTTGCGGCTCTTGTCGACCAGCTTGTTCTTGGCAATCCACGGCATCATGGCGCGCAGCTTCTCGCCGACCGCCTCGATCTGGTGGGCGTCGTTGACGCGGCGGATGCCCTTGAAACGGGCCTGCCCCGCCTTGCACTCCTGCATCCACTGGCTGGTGAACTGACCGGTCTGGATCTCGGTCAGGATGCGCTTCATCTCGGCCTTTGTCTCCGGGGTGATGACGCGCGGCCCCGACATGTACTCGCCCCACTCTGCGGTGTTGGAGATCGAGTAGTTCATGTTGGCGATGCCGCCCTCGTAGATCAGGTCGACGATCAGCTTCAGCTCGTGCAGGCACT
>CAZLHQ010000105.1:0-11152 GCA_964559355.1 uncultured Hyphomicrobiaceae bacterium | reverse complement strand
GTTGGTCGAGAAGCGCTGATGCACCAGCGCCATCGCCGAGGTGAAGCGCGGATCAGACAGATCGCGGTAGTACGCCTTCACCTGATAGGACATGAACATGCCCTTGTAGACCAGGGTGCGCGTCGACAGCGACACGCAGTAGTGGCCGATGTCACGGCCCTTGGAGGCGGCCTGGATGGCGTTGGAGACCATCTTGCGCACGAGGTACAGCCGGCGCTCGAACGCCTGCTGGTCGCCATCCAACGAGCTGCGGCCGATGAACACCTGGCGATGCAGCGGCTCGGTCCCGATCACCATCTCCGACAGCGAGCGGTTGTCGGTCGGCACCGAGCGCCAGCCGAGTAGATTGAGGCCCTGCTCGCGGATGATGCGCGTCCACACCTTTTCGCAATAGGCGCGCAGGCGCTCGTCGCGCGGCATGAAGATGTGGCCGACCGCATAGTTGCCGGGCTCGGGCAGCGAGAACCCCTGCACCTGGCATTCCTGCGCCAGGAACGTGTGCGGGATCTGCACCAGGATGCCGGCGCCATCGCCCGCCTTGGGATCCGCGCCGACGGCGCCGCGATGCTCGAGGTTTTCTAAAATCTGCAAGGCGTCCGAGACGATTCTGTGCGACTTTCGCCCCCTCATATCGGCGATGAAGCCGACGCCGCACGCATCCCGCTCCAGCGCGGGATCGAACAAACCCTGCTTCTCGGGCAATGCGCTTTGGGCACTAAGCGGCGCTTCGGCAGCGTCGATCGCGGAGTGCTGCATGGGGTTATCGGTCATGTGTCGTCCTTGGAAGCCATCGAGGGCAATGAGCTTTTTATGTCGCAAGTGGTTTGTCAGGGGCGGCCGGCCGGATCATCGGGCCTTTGCAGCAATGGCGCAAGCAGGAGAGGGCTCTGGCTGCTGGCCTGTTCAGCGGCCAGGCACGCCGCTGCGTTTTCGGGCAGCCGTGCGTGTCGCGGGCCGGTTTGCTGCGAGGGCCGACAGCGAGCCGCATGCAGAGACAGCGGCGTGCTGATCGCCGATATGTTGTGCACGGCCGGCGATCGGGCCGGCAGCCAGCGGCGCTGAGAGCAACAACACGCGAATGGCCTCCAAGTTGCCGGCCGGTCGGCGACAGTGTTTGCCGCCTGATCCGAGTTTCACACATCCCGTCGAGCGCCGCTGCGCCCGCGGCGGTCAGCCGGCAATGGACGCGTCATTGGCACTGGATTTGGGATAAAGGTCAGCAATGCTGTCCTTTTGTGCCGAACATGGCAGATTTCCCCACCCGGCACAAGGCCCGGCGGGTAGGAGTGGGCTGCATTTTTTTGGGTTTCCGGGATGCGCCATCGCCGTTGCAGGCTCGTCCCGGAGGGCCAGCGCCGGATGTCCAATCGGCTCGCTGCTGCGGCACAAATAGAAAGAGCGGATGCCGCTCGGGGCATCCGCTCTGGCTTCACCGCCGGGGGAGACGGTGAGGCAGGCGCGGTGACCTCCCTTGGGCGGGAGGGCTAGCCGCGCCGCGCCGGGCGCAGGGGGAAACGCCGGCGCTTTAAGAATGTGCCTCCAGGCGCTGCTGCTCGCTTTCCACGCCAATCGGAATGGTGCGCGGCTTCATGCGCTCAGGAATATTCCGCTGCAGGTCGACGTGCAGCAGGCCGTCTTTGAGATCGGCACCCTTGACCTCGACATAGTCGGCAAGCTGAAAGCGGCGCTCGAAGGAGCGGGCCGCGATGCCGCGATGCAGGAAGTGGCGCTCCTTGTCCTCGGCGGCCTTGTCGCCGCGCACGGTCAATGACTGCTCCTTGACTTCGATCTTGATCTCGCTGTCGGAAAAGCCTGCCACCGCCATCGTGATGCGATAGTCGTTCTCACCGAGCCGCTCGATATTATAAGGTGGATAGCCGCCCTCTTCGACGCCGGTCATATTGTCGAGCAGCTGGGCGAAGCGGTCAAAACCGATGGTGGAGCGATAAAGCGGAGCAAAGTCGTAGTGTCGCATGAACATATCCTCCTGGATGAAGCGACATGTGAGCGTTCCCTTGCCTGCATGCGTAACGCGTAACGTGAGGCCAAGTTCCCGCCTGTGTCTTGCACACCCCCTCTCAAGAGGCCGGTGTACTGTGCGGATTTAGGAAGGTTTCCCGCTGGTTCAAGGGCGGCGGCCCAAGGGGGGCGAGCATGCGCTCCATCAATCCACTCAAAGCACTGTTTGAGCATAACTATTTGGTGCCGCCACGGCATTCCAGTTCATCGGCCGTTCATCTGCCGGCGAGCAGTTTGGCAGGCAGGGCAGGAGGCGGCCCTTATCCAAACATCAAGCACCAGCGATGAAGGATCACTGTCATGCTCTCGATGAGCGCATTTGCGAAACTGGGCGCGTTGCTCGCTGTGGCCGGCGGGCTTTCGATCGCCACCATCCCAAGGGCTGCCGCCGCCGATCTCGACGACAATCCGCGCTATGGAGCCTACAAGGACTATTGGGGCGACCAGGAGCGTGAGGAGCGCTATTCGGATCGCTACGATCAGCGCTGTACTCCCCGTCACGTCGTGCGCGACCGGCTGGAACGCGACGGATGGGTCGATCTCAATCATGCTGATCTGCGCGGACCGGTCGTGGTGGTGGAAGCGCGCAGGCGGAATTCCGGCCGGCCGTTCCAGCTTCGCATTGATCGCTGCTCGGGCGAGGTGGTGCGCGCCGATCCCATCGGACCTCCGCGCTATGAGCGCGTGCGCCGCTGGCGTGACTATAGCGAGAGGCGCTGGCATCGCTGGGCGCAGCGCTCATACCGTCCCTACGATAGCTACAGGTACTGAAGCTACACGTACGGACTTGGCGTAATGCGCTCGGCGATGAGTGCGCAATCACACTGATGACCAGACTGGCGGCAGAACCCCCGACGGGTTCTGCCGCTCTTTTTGTTTTTCGCCGCACGAAGTTTATCGCCCCGCTGTGTGAACTGCTTTTGAGCACGGCCGCTGTCGGCGTAGTCTTGCTGGTGCTATAAAATCCGGCACGGGATTCGTCGTCCGTTCGCAGCAGGGTTTCGAGACAGTGAGCAGCAGCCCCATGGAGCTTGTGTCGTTGGCGCGCAACCCGGTGCCGAGCGGCGCCGTCGTCGGCGCATTCGCCGGCTACGACGGCGCCCCGTTGCGTTATGCGCGCTGGGAGCCGACACGCTCGCCGCGCCGCGGCACCGTCTGCCTGTTCCAGGGGCGCGCGGAATTCATCGAGAAGTATTTCGAGACCATCGCCGATTTGAGACGGCGCGGGTTTGCCGTCGCCACGCTCGACTGGCGAGGGCAGGGTCGCTCGCACCGCCCGCTTCCCGACCGTCGCAAATCTCACATCGAGGATTTTGCCGAGTACGACAAAGACCTCGTGCGCTTCATGAAGGACGTGGTGCTGCCCGATTGCCCGCCGCCCTATTTTGCCCTCGCTCATTCCATGGGCGGCAACATCCTGCTGCGGGCGTCCACCGAGCGCGGCTCGTTGTTCTCGCACATGGTGCTGTCGGCGCCGATGGTTTCGATTGCGGACGAGAAGATCGGCGTGCCGCAGGGATTGGCGCGCGGCTATGCGGAGATGGTGGCGATGTCGGGTTTCGGCTCGATGTTCGTGCCGGGCGGCTCCTCGGTGCCAGTCGAGCTGGGACCATTCGAGGGTAACGATCTCACCTCCGATCCAGAGCGCTGGGCGCGCACCAAGGCGGTGCTCGAGGCGGCACCCGATCTGGGTCTCGGCGCTGCAACGATCGGCTGGCTGCGTGCGGCATTCCGATCCTGCGCGCGTCTGACGGCGCCCGAGTTCGCCGAAACGGTCAAGGTGCCGGTGTTGATGCTGGCGGCAGGCGAGGACCACATCGTTTCCACGCGCGCCATCGAAGAGCTGGGCGTCAAGCTGAAGATCGGTTCGCATCTGCTGCTGCCGGGCGCGTTGCACGAGATCCTGCAAGAGAGCGATGCGGTGCGCCAGCGCTTCTGGGCCGCCTTCGACGCCTACATGGGTGACGCGCTCGCAGCGGCTTGACCGTGCGCCGCCTCATCCCCGCAGCGCCGCCACCACCTTCTCGTGCAACTGGGGATCGCCGGTGGCGAGGATGCGACCGCCGCTAGTGGCCGGCTTGCCGTCCCAGGTCGTCACCATTCCGCCCGCGCGCTCGACGATTGGGATGAGCGCGACGATGTCGAATGGCTTCAAACCGGATTCGATCACGATGTCGATGAAGCCTGCCGCCAGCAGCGCATAGGAATAGCAATCGCCGCCATATCGCGTCATGCGCGTTTGCGATTTCAAGCGCATGAACGTCTTCAGCTCGGTTCCCGTCGCGAACAGGTCGGGATGTGTCGTCGCTGCGATTGCCTCGCCGATCGAAGTGCACTGGCGTGTCTTGAGACGCGTCACCTTGCCCTTGACGTCGCGACAGAAGCTCGCGCGCTCCGCCGACCAGAAGCGCTCACCGGTGTAGGGCTGATCCATCATGCCGAGCACGGGCTCAGCCCCGTCGAGCAAGCCTATCAGCGTTCCCCACATGGGCGAGCCGATGATGAACGATCGCGTGCCGTCGATGGGGTCGACCACCCAGCGGTAGCGCGCGCTTTCCTGGTGGTTGCCATGCTCCTCGCCGATCAAGCCATGGTGTGGATAGGCGGCCTTGAGCGCCTTGGCGATAGTGCGTTCAGCGCCCTTGTCGGCGCTGGTGACAGGATCAAAGCCGCTGCCGGCGAGCTTGTTCTCGACCGGAATCTTCTTGCGGAAGTGGCGCATCACGACCGGACCCGACTGGTCGGCCAGTTGATGTGCAAAATCCAGCAATGCTTTGAATGATTCAGGATTGCGCTTCGTCACCTCGAGCCCTTCCGCGCTTGCGCGCAATGATGCTGGTGCAGCAATGGCTTGGTTCTACTGGCTCGGATATTCAGTTTGAACTGCGCGCGATGTCCCAGTCCAAGTGCTGTGTCAGTATTGCATCGTATTAACTACTCATTTGCCACAAGTCGCTTCGACGCATTGCGAAAAGGAGCGAATGCACACATCTTTGAATTGTGGAGCCGTTCTCACCGGCGGTGCCACAGCCCACTTTGGGCGTTTCCTCCCTAGACTTGGGCCGTTCGTCTTCACGAGCGGCCTCCTTTTTTGCCTGACGTGCACTACATCAGCCGGCATGCACCGCATGATGAGTTGGGGCGTGCGGAGGTTCAGACCAAGCTGATTGGTCGCTCCCGCCCGAATCGGCACCCGATCGACACCTGATCGATAAGGCCCTCCCAATATCAAGGCTCTCCCAGCATACAGATTGGACGCGCCATCGGCCCGGCATCGGAGCGATCTTGCCGCTGCGGGCCTGTTCCGGTCTGAGATCGTGCGTGCTCCGGTCCGCGTCGTGTGGCGCGAACTCTCGCAAAATCACATGCCGCCGTCTCTCCGTCCGATTTTCCCGTTGTTGAGCAACGATGCGCGTCGAGTTTCGAGCTGCGACATCAGCCTACGGCCTTGAAATTTCGAGTATCCGCAGAGCTGCCCATTGAAGGGGGGGCAGCTCTGCAAAAAATGCATTTGCACATTGTGCGCCGCATCCCTAATTATTGCATTGCGACATCGGCGAGCCCTGCTCGTCTGTCGTAGCCCTCCTTGGGCGTTTCCTCCCTAGACTTGGGCCGTTCGGCATCCGAACGGCCCCTTTTCTTTTTCTGGGCCCTGTCCCACTGGGCGGCGTGGATCATGGCTCACGACGGCCGCACCCCCAAGAATCTCCCGAAAATCCGCGCCGAAACGTCGCATTTCGCAGTGCCGGCCGGCTGGGTTTCTGATCGGCAAATGTGAGTTGCAGCAAGAAGGTAGCTTGCTTGGCAGCGCCACCAGCATCGTCGAGTCGGCACATCAGGATTACCGTGGGGGACGAGTTTCGACCAAGGTCCACTTGCGATCTGCTGCGCTGCAACATAGATTGTCTGCAGTTGGTCGCGGGTAATGCCCGTACCGACCGCCCGATCCGGGTGTTTCCTCCCAGACTCGAAAGGCCGTTCGCTGGTCGAACGGTCTTTTTTCTTTGGCGCAGACCGCATGCGGCCTGAGCGCGGTGCGCGTGGGACTGGTCGGTTGCTTATTCGGCTGCGGCGCGGCGAGCCAATCGCTCTGGCAGCTCGACGAACAACGCATTCGCGAGAGCGCGCATGTCTTCCTGCAGCCGCGTGAAGCCCTCGGTGCGCTCCAGCGAAACCTCGTCGAGGTAGAGGCCGCGGTTGATCTCGATCTGCAGGCTGTGCCAGCCCCGCTGCGGCCGCCCATAGTGCTCGGTGATGTAGCCGCCGGCGTAAGGCCGGTTCATCTGCACGTCGTAGCCCATCGCCTGCAGCTCATCGCGCACGAAATGCGACAGACGATTGTCGCAGGATGCGCCATAGCGGTCGCCAATCACGAAGTCGGGCCGCGAGACAATGCCTTTGCTCATCGATGCCGACGGCATGGAATGGCAGTCGATCAGCATGGCGTAGCCGAATCGCTCGCGGGTCCCATCCAGCAGTCCGCCGAGCGCCCGGTGGAACGGCACATAGAGCCGATCGACGCGCGCCAGTCCGGCGGCCAGCGACAATGGCTCGCGATAGATCTCCTCGCCATCCGCAACGACGCGCGCAATGGTGCCAAGCCCGCCTACCACACGCACGGACTGGGCGTTGGCATATTCTGGAAGCGGCTCTCGAAAGAGCGTCGGATCAAGCTCGTAGGGCTCGCGGTTCACATCCAGGAATGCGCGGGGAAAGTGCGCCGCAATCAGCGGCACGCCAAGGTCGGGCACCATCTGGAAAAGCTCATCCACATAGCAGTCTTCCGAGCGACGCAACGTCAGCGGATCGAGCCGCGACTGAGCGATGAAATGGCTCGGATAAACGCGCCCCGAGTGGGGCGAGCAGAAGACAAACGGCGCCAACTGCTCGCGGGGCGAGAAAATCGTGAAGGCCGGGTTCAATTCTTGCGCAATGCCGGTGTGCTCGCGTAGGGGCATGTTCGTGCAGGCTTCCTTGATTTGCAGTGCGCCTTGAACTCGTGGTGGTGTGTAACGCCGATGCGGACGATGGTGCGGACAATCGATGACTGTGGCTTAACGCATCGCGCCGATTGCAACTTTTTGCATGCCTGGATGCTTGTCGCGTCAGCCGTGCTGGCGCACACTAGTGTTTCGGCTCCGACATTTGCTACCCATGGCGGCAGGTTCGAGAGCAAATGTTGGAGCCCAAAGGAACACTAGCAAGTCAATGTTTATAGTGTAGCGCATCCGACGTTTGGTTTCGAGACTGGCTGCCAATGGGGACCAAACGTCAGATGCGCTACACTAACATCTTCAGCGTCGTTGTGCCCGGCTGGCTTGTGGTCGCGCAAACCAATCGTGCAAAAAAACTGTCTCGCCTTCATCGTCCATTTACCATCCTGGCGACAGATTTAAATGACATCTCGTCAAAAATGGCCGTTGCGTCCACAAAGTCGGTAGTATCATCGCCATGACACTGAAGCCCTCGCACCTGCCCATGCAGCGTATCCTTCTGGCAGAAGACGATGAATCCATGCGCGGGTTCCTCGAACGCGCCCTGGTTCGCGCCGGTTACGACGTGACCAGCTTCGCCAACGGCGAAGAGGCCTACCACCGGCTTCAGCAAGAGCCATTCACGCTGCTGCTGACCGATATCGTGATGCCGGGCATGGACGGCATCGAACTGGCGCGCAAAGCCAGCGAGATCGACCCCGAACTCAAGATCATGTTCATAACCGGCTTTGCTGCCGTGGTGCTGAACTGTGACGTGGCCGCCGCCAAGGAGGCGCGGGTATTGTCCAAGCCCTTCCACTTGAAGGATCTCGTGCGCGAGGTTGAACGCGTACTAGCGGCCTGAAGCGCCAGCCGGCAATGTGCGAGAAGGGAGCTGGCGGTGCCGCAATGGGAGCCTCAAGACCCCGTAAAGACCGTCTTGCCCTTCCGCTGCAATCTCGTTATACGAGCCATCTCCGACGGCGCCCTGGGCGCCCGAACGGGCACTTAGCTCAGCGGTAGAGCACTACCTTGACATGGTAGGGGTCAGAGGTTCGATCCCTCTAGTGCCCACCATCTGCCTTCATGCAGATGAAGTACGACTTTCTGGCGTGGCCGCGCGCTCTTGGCACGCTCCTGGCACTAGCACGACTTACCGCACACTGGTCGTGTTCGTTGCCGTGCTCGATTCCCCCGTCGACTTCAGCGTATCCGCCGCTGGCAATCGCCTGACGGGCAGGCGCGCGCCCAAAGCGTCGGCCATCGCCGTGGCTAGACAGCCATACGAGAGGTCGTTCTGGTGGAACAGATCGGGCGCCAGCAGATCCTCGGCCTTGTATTGGCGGCTCTCGATCAGGTGGGTCATCAGCTGATAACGGCGGAACACCGGCACGTCCAACTTGACGCCGATGTCGCGTATCACGTCCAGATAAGCCCGATAGGCGGGCACTTTGGCAGCCGTCGGGTAATACTGGAGGTCAAGAAGAACGATATCGATCGCGTGCGCCCTCAGCCGCGCAATGCCCGTTTCCAGCTCGGCACGAAACCGGCCGACGTCGATGTTGCGAATGGCGTCATTGACGCCGGTTTGCCAGATCACCAGCGTCGGCCGCTCGGCGATCACGTCACGTTCCAGCCGCGCCAGCATATCGGCAGCGAGTTGACCGCCTTTGCCGCGATTGATGACCTCGATATGGCGGTTGGGAATGCGCTGGCGTAACGCCTGCTCGAGCTGGGAGGGATAGCTGTGAGCCGTGCTGCTGGCGCCAGTCCCCTCTGTGCTTGAAGAGCCTAGCGCCACGATGCGGATCGTCGTGTTGGCTTCAAACGAGCGCACCAGCCGCGGCGTAGGGGCCACAAAGCTCGCCAATTCGGCCGGCGCCCTGCAGGGTTGCTGGTGAGCGCGGGCGCTATCAGGCGCGAGCGTCAGCCAGATGCCGGCGATGGCCGCCAACAACGAGGCGCACCCCATCCGGGCACACACGGTGAGGCCGATCCTGTGGCCATCCGCCGCTGCACGCATCACGCGGCACCTTCCTGACGCAGACAAACAACGCACATAAACAGTGGATGCAGCAATCGCCTTGGCAAGCGGTGCCACATCAGCATTCTAGTGATCTAACTGTCGGCACTGGCTCCCGCAATTGGGAGTTCGCCGTATAGTGTAGCAACTTGGCATCCAATCAGCATTTTGCGGATCAACCCTGCCGGACCCATCGCCATCGGGCGCAAGTGCAACTTGAACCCGGCTGATTGCACTGCATTGCTTGTTTATCCGCCTTCGGGTTGTGGCCGGCGCATGTGCGATTGCGGCAATTGACACATCCCTCGAGCGCCGGTAGGTTCCGCCGATCTTTTTGCCAGGGTGGCTTCCGGCCCCGCATCGCTGCTTCTCGCAGCGGGCACGCGGGCCGCTTGCCGCTTGTCAGGCGTTACAAACAGGTGAAATGCCATGAAGGTCCGCAATTCTCTGAAGTCGCTGCGCTCGCGTCACCGCGACAACCGCCTGGTGCGCCGCAAGGGCCGCGTCTATGTCATCAACAAGACGCAGCGCAAGTTCAAGGCACGTCAGGGCTGATCGCATCAGTCTGCGTGCTGATCGCCGTGGTTGATGCGCCGCGGCGCGGGCTTGCTGAATTTTATTGCGCGCCACAGCTTTGACGGCTGCTGGCGCGCATCCTATTTTGATGCCCATGAGAGCGCATAAGGTTTCGCTGGCCGTCCTCGCCGCCGTTGGCATGGCGCTACACGCCATAATGCCATCGCCGATCGCGTTGGCGCAATCGGACAAGAGCCGGTCAGATCGTATCGAGCCGCAGCGGCCGCTGCCCGAACGGGCCCCGCTGCCTGAGCGCGACGCGCCCGGCAAGCCGCAAGCCAGAAAACCAACAGCGCCGGCACAGCCGCCTCCTGCCACGAGCCCGGGTGAGGCTGGCGCGCTTGTGACGCCCGAGGAACCCAAGGAGCAGAAGGCGGCGGCGCCTGCACCTGCACCAGATACCCCCCAGCAGCGCCGCCGCGCCCTCGACGATCTTTATGCCCATCTCGCCGCCACCGATAGCGCGCAAGCCACGACCCCGCTGGTCGCCGGTATCGAGCGGCTTTGGCTGTATTCGGGTTCCGACACCATCGACGTGCTGATGGAGCGCGTCATGAAGGCAGTGGCTGAGCAGAAGCTCGAGCTGGCGGGCAAGCTCGCGGACGCAATCATCGATCTGGAACCGGGTTTTGCCGAAGGCTGGAACCGGCGGGCGCTGGTCAGCTTCCTGCGCGGCGATCGCGAGAATGCGCTCAATGCCCTGCACCGCGCCCTCGCGCTCGAGCCAAATCACTTCAAGGCGCTCGACGGCATGGCCAAGATCCTGCGCGACCAAGGCGACAAGAAGTCCGCGTTGAAGACCTACGAGCGCCTACTCGACGTTCATCCCCATTGGGACGACGCCAAGGAAGCGATCGAGGAATTGAAGCGCGAGATCCAGGGCGACGGGATCTGAGCTGGACAGCGTATCCATCGTCACCGGCACCGGCCGTGCCGCGTAATGTCCGCATCCGATTGCGTGCACATGCCGCGCGATGTCGTCAACCGCCGTTAATGGTCGCACCGTTTTCGTCGACGTAAGCAATGCGGATCATGTTGGTGGTGCCGGGTGAGCCGAATGGCACGCCTGCCGTAATCAGAATGCCTTCGCCAGCGCGCACGAAGCCGTGGTCGAAGGCGAGTTTGCAGGCCTTGTTCACCATATCCTGAATGCGGTCGGGGTCGGACGTCAGGATCGAATGGATGCCCCACACCAGCGTCAGGCGCTGGGCCGTGGCGTGCACCGGAGTGAGCCCGATCACCGGCAAGCCCGGCCGCTCGCGCGCCACCCGCAGCGCGGTCGATCCGGTGGCGGTGAAGCAGACTATGGCCGCGAGCTTGACGGTATCGGCGACGGCATGGGCGGCCGCGGCAATGGCGTCATTGGGGGTCGGCTGCGGCTGGATGGCCGTGGCGTGCACGAGCGAGGTGTAGCTCGGGTCGCCTTCCACCTGAATGGCGATGCGGTCCATCATCTGGATCGCCTCGACTGGATATTGGCCGACTGCCGATTCCGCCGACAGCATCACCGCATCGGCGCCATCGAAAACGGCGGTGGCGACGTCGGAGACCTCGGCGCGCG
>CAZLHQ010000104.1:0-11200 GCA_964559355.1 uncultured Hyphomicrobiaceae bacterium | reverse complement strand
TGGCGGGAAAGTTGAACGGCGTGATGCCGGCGACGACGCCGAGCGGCTGGCGCATGGAATAGATATCGATCCCGGGGCCGGCTCCATCGGTGTACTCGCCCTTCATCAGATGCGGGATACCGCACGCGAACTCACACACCTCGAGCCCGCGCTGAATGTCACCCTTGGCGTCCGGGATCACCTTGCCGTGCTCACGCGCGAGCGCATCGGCGAGCTTGTCCATGTCTCGATTGATGAGATCGACGAACTTCATCATGACACGCGCGCGCCGCTGCGGGTTGGTGGCAGCCCAGGCCGGTTGTGCCGCCTTGGCATTGGCGACTGCCGCATCGACCTCGGCCACTGAGGCGAGCCCGACGCGAGCAGAGATTTCCCCGGTCATCGGCCAGTAGACGTCGCTGAAATGGCCAGACGTGGCGGCCACGCGCCGGCCGCCGATGAAATGTCCAAGCTGCGAACTCATCGTATCTCTCCTCGTCTGCATGCCACCCCGATGGGCGAACGTCCGCGTGGCGGCGCCTCCCGGCCGACTAGAGCCTGATCGACTGAGATGGAACCGTTTCCGGTTCCATCGAGGGCGTGAATCAGTCTCTCAAACAAGGACTTAGAGCAGGTCACCGGGACACAAGCGATTCCATTAAGATCGGACCTGCTCTAAGCGCACCGCGGCCCAGCCCTGTGATGCGCCCTTTGACGTTCTGCGGCAATTCCCATAAAACCAGAAGCGCTATGCATAAAAGCATGAACAGTTTCGATTGGGATCAGCTACGGATCTTTCTTGCCGTGGCGCGCGCTGGTCAGTTTCTTGGGGCCTCGCGACGATTGGGGCTCGATCAGGCGACGGTGACAAGGCGAGTGCGTGCACTCGAAGCCGCGCTCGCGGTTCGCTTGTTCGACCGCATGACGACCGGTGCTGCGCTGACTGCGGCCGGTGCCCAGCTGCTGGAGCGGGCCGAGCGCATCGAGGCCGAGGTGCTGCGGCTAGAGGCGTCCGTGTCGCATGCATCTGAAAAGATCGAAGGCAATGTGCGGGTCGGCGCGCCGGACGGCTTCGGCACGCTGTTCCTGGCCGCGCGCTTCGTGCCTCTGATCGAAGCGCACGACCGGCTCGACGTGCAGCTGGTGCCGCTGCCGCGCTCGTTTTCGCTGTCAAAGCGCGAGGTGGATGTGGCGATTACAGTCGAGCGGCCGTTGGAAGGGCGGCTCACCGTGCGCAAGCTGACCGACTACACGCTGTCGCTCTATGCGGCCCGCGACTATCTCGCCAAGGCGCCGCCACTGCGATCTCGCCAGGATATGCGCCAGCATCGGTTCGTCAGCTACGTGCCCGATCTGCTGTTTGCGCAGACGTTGGACGTGCGGGCCGAATTGGGCATCGCGGGCGCGCGCGAGTTCCAATGCGCGAGCGTGCTTGGACAACTGCAGTCGGTGGCGAGTGGTATGGGGCTCGGTCTGCTGCATGACTATGCGATCGACAAGAACTCCGGGCTCGAGCTGGTGCTGCCGAAAATCCGCTTCACCCGAACCTATTGGATCGTCTCACATAGCGATGTCGTGGTGGCGCAATCGGTGCGGGCCGTGCACGATTTCATCGTGTCGATCACACACGCCTCGCGGCATGCGTTCGTGCGGCGGCCCTAAGTCCGGTTAGGCGAAGTGGTTCGCGAGGCGTAGCGTCACGCTTTGGGCGGCTTCTGGTCGAACACGCGGTGCAGCGCCTCTGCGACGCGCACGCTATCGACGTCGTCCTTGTGAATGACATCGGCGGCGCCCGCTTCCATCAGTACCGTCTTGCGGTTGCGCGTCACCTGTCCGCTGACGACGATGACCGGGCCGTCGTAACCGGCGCGGCGCAGAAACGGCAAGGTTTGTGCGGCATTGTCGCTCGGCTTCAGCACGTCGTCGAGAAACACCACTTCGGGTCGGCGCGCGATGACCTCGTCGAGGGCCCGTCCCAAGGTTGCGGCGCGGCGGATCTCGACGTCATAGCCGAACATCAAATGCAGCGTCGCCTTGAGCCGATCGGCATCGAACGTCTCGTCCTCGACGATCAGGATATCCGAGATGCCTGGAAGATCGGCGCGCGACTTGGTCACGCCACTTCGCTTGGCCAGATAATCGCCGCCGGTCTTGTTGGATGAGCCAGCCATCGTTGCCGAAATCCAGTCTTCTTTAATGATGCCGTTTGAGCACTTATCGATCTTTGCAGCGGCCCGCAACGCCGACGCGTCATGAACGACGTATATTGTTTTCCAGGCGAGGTCGGAAGCACAAGAGATTTGTGATGAAGGCCGCCCCTGCAATGTTGTCGCGCGGGCGCAAAACAACACGCAAACAGAGTAACCGCATGTCCCTTTGTTAGGAAACACATGCGACGTCAACGCTTAATGCGGGGAGTCGGGGTTGGGAAGTGGAATGGACTAAACGCGGCGCGCTTTTCGCCGTGCGCTGGTTAACCGCAGCCCTGATTTTGCCCAGCGTGGTCGGCGGGGATCGAGCGGTATCGATGGCGACAGAGGTCTCAGTCGGGCGAGCCCATCGGCCAGATCAGGCAAAATGTCGTTCCACGCGCGTTGACGGGATCGGACTTTATCGACAGTTCGCCGCCCATGGTCTCCACGGTCCGGTTGACGAAGGCCAGT
This sequence comes from uncultured Hyphomicrobiaceae bacterium, assembly GCA_964559355.1. GTDB lineage: Bacteria > Pseudomonadota > Alphaproteobacteria > Rhizobiales > Hyphomicrobiaceae > JAEUMD01. Next base: position 8,558 of record CAZLHQ010000104.1, on the reverse strand, counting down.
CCCATGCCGGTCGATCCAGCCTTGGTCGACAGTTTGCGGAACGGTAGCAGAATGGTCTTGTGGTGCGCGGGATCGATGCCTGGGCCGTCATCGCTGACGCGTATCAGCAGCTTGTTGCGCTCCTCTCTGGCGTCGATGACGACGACGCCGTTCTCGCGGTCGTGGTGCATGATCGCGTTCTGCACCAGATTGCGCAGGACCAGATCGAGTGCTGCTCCAACGGTATGGATCTGAGGCCAGGTGCCGGTGATGGAGATTTCGAAGTTGGCCGGCGGCTTCAGCGAGCGCGTGACCGCCTCGGCGACGGCGCGCGTTGCGACCAACTCGGCGATCTCGGACTTGCGCCCCACGCTCGCATAATCGAGCAATGACGACATCATGTCGGACATGCGCCGCGAGCGCTGCCCGATTTCATCCAGCCGTTCGCGCGCCGCGACCATGTCACCGGAGTCGAGCAGGCGGGCCATGTCCTCGGCGGTGTAGCGCAGAGCGCGAAGAGGCGATTTCAGGTCATGCGAGATGATGGCCGCGAAATCCTCAAGATCCCGGTTCACGCGTTCCAGCTCGACATTGGCCCGCGCCAGCTCGCGCGATTTTTGCGCAACCTCGACTTCGGCAATGAGCCGCGCACGCATTTGCTTCGACAACTCGTTGTCGGTGTCCGAGCGCGAGGTGGCGCGCGCAACCAGCATGACATAGTCGGGCCCCTCCTCGTGCCAGAACACAGTGAGGTTGACGCGGGGTAGCGCCTCGCCCTTCGTCACCATCATGACCGCAGGCAGGTCCAGCACGCGGCCTGGCGCATTCCTCAAGGCACGAATTTCGTCTTCGAACCCGTAGAGCGGCAAGCAGGCATCGACCAGCAACTCGTCGACCTCGGCGAATTCAGCCAACCGACCGTAACGCGCGGTGATGCGAAGGTTCTCATCGAACCAGACGAGACCATAGACGCCGCGCTCGGCCAGCAGGCGACCGGCTGCGACCAGTGGGCTTGGCGAAGGCAGTGGTATGTCATCCGCGCCGCTCATTCGCCTCCACGCTACATTCTACGGCGCATGATTGTCGCCGCCGCCTCGTGGAAGGCGCGCTGCACATTCTCCCCGGTCATCGCGCTGGTATGAAAGACGCCGGAGCGATCGGCCGAAAGCTCGGGTGGCAATTGCGGGTCGCCCGCTTCGATGAGATCGATCTTGTTGACGATCAGCGCCTCGTAGCGGCCGGGAAAATTCTCGCGAAACCCCTTTGAAAGCGCAAGCATCGTCTCCAGCGTCTGCTTGCGCGTGACATCGCCGATGATGAAGGCCGCGGATGCCTCTTTCATATAGACGTGCCGGAAGATGGATTCGCCGAAATTGCCGTCAGTGTCCCACACAATCAACGTGGTCGCGGGCGTATCCGCCTGGGCCGGCACGTCGTAGCGATAGACGTCGACCCCCAACGTCGGCTTGTAGTCGTTCTCGAAGCGATCGAATACCAACCGGCGCACCAGCGAGGATTTGCCGACGCCGATTTCGCCAAGCAACATCACCTTGCGCGCGCTCATCGTGCGCCTTCGCCCTTGAAGCCGACCTCGAACTCGACGCGGCGATTGGGGCTGTTGGTACCGGTGTTGGGTGAGATATCGATTTGCATATGGCGGCCAATCGAGACCAGTTTTTCGGCCGGAACGCCGCGCATCACGAGCGCATCGCGTACCTTGTCTGCGCGCTGCTGCGACAGCGACGAGTTGCGGCTCGACGAGCCACGGTCGTCAGTGTAGCCGATGACGCGCACGAGCGCGCCGGTTTCGCGCATCAAATTGGCCAGTTGATCCAACTGCGGGTCGGAAACCGCTGCGTCGCGGTAGTCGGTGCTGTCGGCAAAGAACACCGCATTGGATTTCACGAAGGCCTGCAAGCGCTCGAAGGCTGTTGGCTGCGGGATGACAGGCGCGGGCTGCGGCGCAACCGGCTTTGGAATGCTCAACCGCGTGATCTCTGCCTGCACCAGGGCAACGGTGATGAGGCGCAGGCGCTGGGCCAACTCGGCGAGGTGCTCGGCGCTTTCGACATAGGTGGCAGACGCGGTATCCGGACGCGGCTTGGTGCGTGCTGGCGCGCCGCCCGCCAGGGTTTCGATGTCGGTTTCCTGGGCAAGCCTGTCGATCGCCGTCTCCAACTCGACGGCACGCAAGTTGAGCGTGGCTGCCAGTGCTGCGAGCGCATTGGCGTCAGGCAGTCCCTTATCGAGAATGTCGCGTGCTTTGGTGACGGCATCCTCGGCCTGTTTGACAGGGGCGATGGCCTGACCGGCGAGTTTCAGGCGTTTGCCGGCGCCATCGGTCGCCATGCCCGCCATGCCTTCGAGGCGGGAGAGATGAACCAGCGACTGCGACAAGCCCAAGCGGGCGCGAAACAGGGCGCTCAAGCTCGTTCGGCGCGGAATATCGGCGTTGAGACCCTTGAGCTCGTTGCGCAATGCGGCGATCTCGGGCGAGGCATCGCGTGCACCCTGTGGCACCACGGCGATCTGGTTGTCGATGGTGGTGCGGGGTAGAGCGCTGGTCAGGCGTTCGGTCACGGCCTGCTGGGCGGCCATGGAAGGGGCGAGACCAGTGACGATCAATGCGCGACCGCGCGGTGTCACCGTAATGGTGGTGGGGTAGCCTCGGATTTCAGGACTCGTCTCGATGATATCTTTGGCGGCCTGGCGCACGCGATTGGTCTCGTGAGTGACATAGGTCGACCACGCGAACCATGCGGCAAGCGGCACGCCAATCAACAGCGCCAGCAGCTTCACCGGGCTGATGCTCAGGGCTGCGGTACCCGCCTCTTCATGCTGTGCGGAGATGCGCTTGCTGAGGCGGGGCCCCAAGGCTTCGAGGCCGGCTTTGGCCGACGCGCCCGCATCGTGATCACCATGCAGCGATTTGACGGTCTCCAGGAATTCCTCGTCGATCGTCTGCTCAATGGCAGCATGCGCAGTGCCGCTGCATTTGGCCGCGAGCAAATAAGCGGGCGAGGCACGCAGATAGACCTGGGAGGCGCCCAGATCGATCTGGCGCAGCACGGCCTCGTTGCTGTCGAGAGCTTCAGAAGCAAACGAATTGATCGCTGTCAGCACGCCGCTCATGACGTGATCGTGGTTGCTGTCTGAGCGTTGCGGCCAGCGTGCCACCAGCTCGCCGGTGCCGCGACGGATCAGCAGCAACTCGTCGACTTCAAGCCGCTGGCTTTCGGCGATTGCCAGCTCGGCCATCGAGCGGCCGGTGGTGAGGCTCTTGATGCGCAGCATCAACGGGTTCTGCTCGAGCCTGCGGTTGACCTGGTTGACGAGGTCCTTCATCGCGCTGGCGACGTAGGCCTTCACCATCTGGCCGGTCATCGGATAGAGCACTTCGACCAGATCGTCGCGGCTATTGAAGATCTCGGTCTTGATGGTTTTGACGACGACCGGGGCCACGGCGTTCGCCAGTGCGTCGTGGCGCTCGGTTTCGGCGCGCTGGAAGGCGTTGTCGAGAACGTCGGCGACGGAGCGGGTCAGTCGCTCGTTGGAGCCGGCGCGCTCGAACACGGCATCGATGCGGCGGGCCAGCTCCGCGCGTGCGCCTTCCTCATAGGCCTGGCGCTCGCTCAGCGCGCGACGCGTGTCCTGGGTCTGTGCGCTCAGTGCGTCCAGCCGACGCGACAAACCGTCCAGACGCTCGGCCTCGGTGTCGAACAGCAGCTCCTTGAGCTTGCTTACTCCATGCGACATCGCGCCCTCGGACATCCTGCCTGTCTCCCGCGTACTCAAAAGCAGATTCAGGCCTACTCGCGTGAAATCTTGCGAATGCGCTCGCCGAGTTCGAGCACGCTTTTGGAAAGTTCGTCGAACGAGGAGCGCCGTTCGGCGCCGACTTCACCGGCCAGCGCCTCCAGGCGCGCGTGCAGTGCGGAGAGGCGGCTGCCGATGCCGGTTTCCAGATCGTGCATGCGGCTTTCAAGCGTTGCCAGCCGCCGCTCGGTCTGGCGCACGACATCGCCGATAAGCAGATCACGGATCTGCTCCATTTTTTCGTCCTGTCCGTCGCGCGGCGTCTTCGCGGTGCGCAATTGATCGAGCGATGTCGCGTTCATGACGGCTCTCTTCCTTGGTTCCCCGAGCCGAGCGCTCCGGATCGAGAAAAGCAAACACAATCGGTAAATACCGGCGGCGCAGACAACCACTCACGCGGCCTGCCGAACCGTTGTCAGCGGTGGCCACCACGCGAGCGGTTAAATTTGCGATCATCGTACACCAAGGGGGCGGTGAATAAAATCGATTGATTGTCGCGTAGTTAGTCAGAATTTGCCGGGGCGTTGGCCGCATGCCAGAGTGCGCGGGAGGAGAGGCGCTGTGTGCTGAGTTTTCGCCACTGCGATGCTAATTGCGGCCGTCGCGGCGGAGCGGCGTTGGCTTGGGTCGATTTTTCCTCGGCCAAGCTTTGTTACGTCAGAGCTGTTGTGTCTTGGGGTGGAGGGAAGAAGGCGTGAAGGCGCGTCAATCTGCAAGCGCCGGCGCATCTTATTTGTGGCGTGGCTCGGGGCGTTCCGGCAACCTTGGTGTGTTGCTGGCGGGTGCCATGGCGGCGCTTGCCGCTCTGCTGCTGCCGCGCCTGCCGGACGATTGGCACGCGCGCGTGCTGGCGCCCGGATGGATGCCGAGTCAACTGGTGCACATTCTCGAGTATTCGAACGATATTCAAGTCGCTCTCGTTGCCGACCGTCCGGCGCTGCCGCACCCGCGCATTGCCCTGGTCATGATTACAGACGATACGCTGGCCGATCTTGCCTATGTGTCGCCCATTGATCGCGGGCTCGTCGCCCGTATCGTCAAGGCCCTCGATGGGTTGGGCGCGCGCGTCATCGGCCTTGATCTGCTGTTTGACCAGCCGACCGAGCCGGACAAGGACGCGCAATTGCTGGAGACGTTCCGCTTCACGCGCGCGCCGCTGGTGCTGGGCGGTGCGGACGAACGCACGGCGCTCTCGCCGCGGCGGCGGCAATGGCAGAGCGCGTTTCTGTCGCGCGCGGGTCAGCCATTCGGTTTTTTCAATTTGCGATACGACGTGCGCGAGGCGGCTGCCACGCATGTGGTGCGCAATCGAGCATCCCCATATGCGGGCTCAGAGTTCAAAATGAGTTTTGCCGAAGCCTTGGCGCGCCGCGCGGGCGCCGGAGACATCGTGAGTGGCCGACGCATCCCCTGGCTGCGGGCTCCCTCCGATGGCGCCGATACGTTCGTGTCATTGGATGCCGATGCCGTTCTGGCGGCCGATCAGGACCCCGATGGCGTGATGGCTCGTGCGCTGGAACAGCAACTTCACGGCCGCATCGTCCTGGTCGGTGCCGATCTGGAAGGCCGCGATCGCCATCCCACGCCGCTGTCGCTCGTCACCGCAGAAGACATGCTGGGGGTAGCCATCCACGCTCAGATTCTGGCGGGTCTGCTCGATCAGCGCACGCTGAGCGATCTCGACATGCCAGCGGTCGCCGCCCTCGGCGGCATCGCCGCTTTCCTGGGCACTTTGATCGGCTGGTATGCGGCCCGCAGCCGTCTCGTCTTGACGCTGCTCATAAGCTGCGGGACGGTGCTCGTGATGGCGGTGAGCGCCTTCGTATTGTGGCAATTCAAGGCGATTGTGCCGGTTGCCGCGATCGTTGCGGCGCTGGTCGTTGCGGCAATGGCGGGCCGGCTGGCGAGAAGCTATGCCAAAGTTTGAGCGCCCAACCGCATGTTCGGGCAATTTCGATTTGCGCCAACGCAGAGCAGGACATGCCCTGCATGAAAAGGATCGAGTGATGAGGACTGCAGCCGTGCGTGGCGTTGGGCGATCAGGGGCGGTCATGATTTTGATGCTGGCGGCCGCCAGCTATGCGCCGGCATATGCCGACGTCATCGTCGTGTCGTCGAATGCAGCCTCGATCAAGGCGGGATCGGTGCTCGGCAACGACAAGACCATCGACGTGCCTTCAGGCGCGCGCGTGCGGGTCATGATGCCGTCGGGTCGCACGCAGGAGCTCAAAGGACCGGTCAAGGTCATGGTGGCAGATCTCGGCAAAGGCGAGGCCATCAACGAGAGCCTGTGGAACGACGTCAAGCGCCTCGTCGCCAATCAGAAGCAGGCCATTGAATCGACCATCGGCGCGGTGCGATCGATGGCGCCAAAGAGCAGCGGCGAAGGGGCGAGCGCGACGCGGGCGTATAAGTATGTGCCCGATGCCGCGACTCCGCCTGCGTTCTCCTGGCGGCGGGTGCCGATCGAAGCCGGTGGCGACGTTTGCGTGGAGAAAGGAGTGCCCCTCGAGTTGATGCGTGCCGCTCCCGGCCGGCCGTTGGCAATCAATGTCGTCAATGTGCAATCCAAAAAACGCGGTGCGGCAGAGTTCGCGGTCGGCTCGGCGACGGTGGCATGGCCAGCCGACGTCGGCACCGAGGTGGGGCTTTATGCCCTGGTGATGCCCGATGGCGCCAAGCGCGATATTCGCCTGCGGCCGATTGCGCCGCTGCCCGAGGCGGACGAGACGCTGCGCGTGCTGCATGGGCAGCGCTGTCTGGTTCAGGTGGAAGCGTGGCTGCGCGGGCAGATGACGGCGGCGCGATAAACGCTGCAGGCATCACTCCGCGGCCAGACGCGAAGGGGATGATGCGCGCTCGAGCTCTTTGCGCAAAGCTTGGCGCTGCACGTCGCCTGCCTCCATCGCCTTCTGTTTGACGACGCCGAAGCCGCGGATGGACAGCGGCAGCTTGGCCAGTTGCAGGGCAGCGGCGTGCGTCTCGCGCGACAGCGTGCGAGCGATCAAATCAAGATCGTCCTCATAGCTCGCGGTCAGCGCGCGTTCGGCGCGGCGTTCCCGCGTCATGCCGAACACGTCGAACATGGTGCCGCGCCAGCGTTTGCCCTTCGCGAGAACACGCATCGCCGCAAGCAGCCAAGGGCCGAAGCGGCGTTTGCGCGGCCGCCCGGTCAACGGATCGATGCGTGCCAGCAGCGGCGGCGCCATATGATAGTGGATCGCTTCGACGCCGCTGAAATCGCGCGCGATCTGTGCGGCGAAGCGGCCGTCTGTGAACAGCCGCGCCACCTCGTATTCGTCCTTGATGGCGACCACCTTGTGATAGGCGCGCGCCGCAGCTCGGCTCAATTCTTCGCTGGCGGGGTTGCTGCGGGTTTCCAGTGCGCGCAGAGCGGCGATGCGCGCTGTGAAGCGATCGGCAAGCGCGCGGTCCTGGTAGGCTTCGAGGTCGGCGGCAAGATAGGCCGTCAGTTCGTCGAGCGTGCGTGGAGCAGTCGTTGCGGCATGCTCCAACTGAACGCCATCGTGGGGCAACATGCGTTCGATCTCGCCGGGGTGATGCGCGGCCAGACGGCCAAGGCGGAAGGCACGCGCATTCGCCTCCACATCGACGCCGTTGAGGCGGATCGCGGCATCGATGGCGTCGGAAGCAACCGGCAGCAGGCCCTTCTGGTAGGCAAATCCCACAAGCAACATGTTGGCGTAGATGCTGTCGCCGAGGAGTCGTGCGGCGATCTCCTGCGCGTCGAGCAGGTGCGGGGCAAGTGTGCCGGCGCGGCCTGTGATCGCTGCCGTCAGGTCCGCCGCAGGTGTTTCGAGATCGGGCGCGCGGGTAAAGTCACCGGTGGTGGCGGCATGGCTCGAGACCACCATGGCCGTGCGCCCCGGCGCGACCATCTCCAGCACCTTGTTGGCGGCGGTGACGACGAGATCGCCACCGATGACCACATCTGCCCCCTCGACACCAACGCGAATGGCGTTGATGTCACCGGGCTTGGGCGCAATCCGAACATGACAGACGACGGGGCCGCCTTTCTGGGCGATGCCTGTGACGTCGATGGCGCCAAAGCCAAGCCCGGCGATGTGGGCCGCCTGACCGAGCACGGCTGTCGCAGTGACGACGCCGGTGCCGCCAATGCCGGTCATGACGATGGCGTGCGTGCGGTCGAGAAGCTCACGGCGCGGTTCGGGCACATGCGTCAGCGCCACGTCGACACCGGGCGCTGGCGTGCGGCGCGGCGTGGCGCCAACCAGTGTGACGAAGCTCGGGCACAACCCTTCGATGCACGAGAAGTCCTTGTTGCAGGCCGACTGATCGATGGTGCGCTTGCGCCCGAGTGGGGTTTCGAGCGGAAGAACGGCGACGCAATTGGAAATCGTGCCGCAATCACCACAGCCTTCGCAGACCAGCGGGTTGATGGCAATGCGTACGCCGGGATCGGCGAGTGTGCCGCGCCGCCGCCGCCGCCGCTTCTCGGCCGCGCAGGTCTGGTCGTAGATCAAGACGGTGACGCCGGGGATCTCGGCCAACTCGCGCTGTACGGCATCGAAGTCACGCCGGTGATGAACCTTGATGCCGTCGGGCAGCGATCCGCTCTTGTACTTATCTGGCTCGTCGGTGACGACGTCGACGCGTTTGGCGCCTTCTCCGAGCAACTGTCGCGCCATTTGCGCCAGTGTCATGCCGCCGTCGAGATGCTGGCCGCCGGTCATCGCCACGGCGTCGTTGAACAGCAGCTTGTAGGTCATGGTGACGCCGGA
>CAZLHQ010000103.1:0-11312 GCA_964559355.1 uncultured Hyphomicrobiaceae bacterium | reverse complement strand
CTCGGAGACGTGGATCAGGCCTTCGACGCCGGGCTCCAGCTCGACGAACGCGCCGTAGTCGGCGATGTTCGTGACGGTGCCCTTGAAGCGCGCCTGCACCGGATACTTCGCCTCGATGGCCGACCACGGATCGGCCTGCAGCTGCTTCATGCCGAGCGAGATGCGCTGCGTGTCCGGATTGATGCGGATGATCTGCACCTTGACGGTATCGCCGACGTTCAGGATCTCGGACGGGTGGTTGACGCGGCGCCAGGCCATGTCGGTCACGTGCAGCAGGCCGTCGATGCCGCCGAGGTCGATGAACGCACCGTAGTCGGTGATGTTCTTGACGAGGCCGTCGATGACCTGGCCTTCCTCGAGGCGGGCGACGATGTCGGCGCGCTGCTCGGCACGCGTCTCCTCGAGCACCGAGCGGCGGGAAACGACGATGTTGCCGCGACGGCGATCCATCTTGAGGATCTGGAAGGGCTGCGGCTGATGCATCAGCGGGCCGATGTCGCGCACCGGGCGGATGTCGACCTGCGAGCCCGGCAGGAACGCCACGGCGCCGTCGAGATCGACGGTGAAGCCGCCCTTGACCTTGTTGAAGATGACGCCCGTCACCTTCTCGTTCTTCTCGAACTGCTTCTCGAGGCGGTTCCAGCTCTCCTCGCGGCGCGCCTTCTCGCGCGACAGGACGGCCTCACCGAGCGCATTCTCGATGCGCTCCAGGTAGACCTCGACGGTGTCGCCGGGCTTCAGATCGGCCGGCTTGCCGGCGACCGCGAATTCCTTGAGTGCAACGCGCCCTTCCATCTTGAGGCCGACGTCGATGACGGCAAGGTCCTTCTCGATGGCGATGATGCGGCCCTTGACGACCTCGCCCTCGGCCAGATCGTCCTTGGCGAGGCTCTCGGCCAGCATGGCTGCGAACTCGTCGCGCGTGGGGTTCATGTCTTTGGCTACTTCAGCGGACATTCGTGCTCCTTGTTTGGCGGCCAGCCGGCTGAGCCGGCGGGAATGGATGGTGAGCCGGGCGCGGCGCTTTGGCCGTACCGGCGGTTCAAGTCTAAAGATGCCGGAAAACGGTTTTGGCCAGCCGCGGCCCTGTCAGGGGAGGCGGCCGGACGGGTTCCGCCGGCGTCAGGTTTGTGATGGCTCGTGCCGCTGGATGGGGGTGCGCCCCGCCAGTTGAAATTTGCCCCGCGATTGCACGGGGCCGACTGGCCGATCTTCCTCTTGATCGCTCCGACAGCGGCGTCGAATGGGCGCGTTCTAGCGGAGAAGCGGGGCGGGCGCAAGGGCGGGGGCAGGCAGCGGGGGCTGGTGGGCGCTAGCGACAAAGATGGCGTGAGCGGATAAACCCTGTCGTAACGTGCGCTGTGACGAAACCTGCGAGCGAGACGATGGACGCAGCATCGGCAGCGGCGGGACCAGGGCCGGACGGGCCGAAAGAGCTACTACAAGGCAGTAACAAGGCGGGACTTGCGGCTCATCGATGACTTCCATTTGACTTTTGGCGGTATCGATCGCCGACGACATGGCTGGGTATGCTCGAGACGTTATTACAGATCGATGAGCGTGGGCCGCCGTGGGGTGATCGAGGGCGCAGTATTGCGGCCGGGGCGATGAAGGGATCGAGATGAACGAGCACACCGGCCTGCCCGACGAGAAATCAATGCCGCCGCTGTTCCGCCGTTTCAATGCCGCGGTCCTGCACTGGATGGCTTGGATCAACGGCTTTGCGCATCTTGTGCTCGGATTTGCGCTCACTGCCTCTGTGTTCCTGTTTACTTGGCTCTTCATCGACGACGTCCGCAGGAGCCTCGGTCACGACAACATGGCGCAGGGCTTCCTGCACGGTCTTGGCACGCTCATGCTGCTGTGGACGGTCTCGGCGCTGATCACGGCGGAGATCCGCTATCTCAAAGGGCATCCGCTGACGCTCGACACGTTCGTCGAGGTGGCGATCGTCGTGGTGCTGCGCAAATTGATCACGATACCCGTGCAATCGGCGACGCCCGATCCGCACGAATTCATCTTATGGGTGATCTCTGCGGTGCTGCTGGGCATCATGTATTTGATCGTAAGGCTTTCGCTCAGGGTCAAGATTTCAACCTGAAGCCCGGCGCAATAGGCGCCTTCGCCGCATTGCGCCGCCACGAACTCGACGCCTGCCGATTCAATGGCTGCGGCCTGTCGCGACGAACGATGGGTGCCAGCAGGTTGATGTTTGCTACTTCGCGTCCGTGCGTGTCTCAATCAGCGCCAGAGCGGCCGCGAAGGCGGCATCGGCGTTGAGCGACGTGGTGTCGAGGACGTGGGCGTCGAGGGCGATGGCCATTGGGGCGTCCGTGCGGCTCTCGTCGCGGGCGTCGCGGGCCTTGATCGTGTCCAGCACGCGCTCGTAGGTGACGGGCTCACCGCGCGCCTTCAATTCCTCGTAGCGGCGGCGCGCGCGGACTTCGACATCAGCGATGATGAACAGCTTCACGTCCGCATCCGGGCAGACCACAGTACCGATGTCGCGGCCATCGAGCACGGCGCCCGGTTTCTGGGCGGCAAAATTGCGCTGGAATTCCAGCAGCGCGGTGCGGACGGTCGGGAACTTGGCGACGACGGAGGCGGCCTCGCCAACGCCCGGCAGGCGCAGGCCGGGATCGTCGAGCGTGGTGGGGTCGAGCGATTTTGCGGCCCAGGCGGCTGCGGCTTCATCGTCGAGCGATTGGCCAGAGGCGAGCAGGTCGCGGGCGACGGCGCGGTAGATCAGGCCGGTGTCGAGCACCTGATAGTCGAAATGGGCGGCGATGCGGCGGGCGAGCGTGCCCTTGCCGGAGGCGGCTGGTCCGTCGATGGCGATGATCATGTGCGTACTGCCCCCCGCGCGCCTGGAACGAGCATGCGACCTGCGCCAAACCGCTCCACGCGCGGGATGCGCACGCCTGCTCTGCAGATGGCAGTGCCTCAGGCCTGGTCCGGGGTCAAGTGGGGGCGCGCAACTGTCGGCGCGAGAGGGTCCGTGTCAGGCGCGGGCGTTGGTAGACATCCAGTTGCTCTTTTTGCGCGGCAACCGTCGCGGGCTGCGTGCCTGCGCTACTGCGTGACGGACATGCGCGATCAGGTCGCCCGCTGTCGATATTTCACCGGCGGCCACGGCCGTATCGATGGGCAATCCGAGCCGGTCTTCCACATCGAGCAGGATCATCGGAATGTCGAGGTCGTCGATCCCAAGTGTCGCGAGTAGCGTCGTTTCGCCTGCGGTCCAGCCACGACGCCCCGCATACCTCGCGAGGATGGAAAGCAACTGGTTCGATAGGTCCTGCATCGTATATCACTCCGGCTCAGCGCTGTGTCGGCACTACCCTGCCCGCATGCCAAGGAAACGTCAGTCACTTGCGGAACACGCGGCTGCTGGCTGACGGATGGTTAAGCGCGGGCGCACAAGCAACGCTCAGCGGCGACGAATTTAAGGCCAGAAGACGTGCATGGGCCATTTGCCGCTGCTAGACTTCCAGCCTGCGACAGCAACGACAAGACCTGCGACCATGTGCCAACTGCTCGGAATGAACTGTAACGTCCCCACCGACATCTGCTTCTCGTTCACCGGGTTCCGGCAGCGCGGCGGCGGCACCGATCACCATTCGGACGGCTGGGGCATCGCCTTCTTCGAGGGCAAGGGCGTGCGCATGTTCCTCGACCCGACGCCCTCGGCGCACTCACAGATCGCCGAGTTGGTGCGCAGCTATCCGATCAAGTCGCTGAATGTCGTCGCCCATATCCGCAAGTCGACCCAGGGGCCGACCTCACTGGAGAATACGCATCCCTTCATGCGCGAGATGTGGGGGCGCTACTGGATCTTCGCCCACAATGGTCATCTGCCACAGTTCACGCCTAAGCTTTCAGGCAGCTTCGTGCCCGTCGGCAATACCGACAGCGAGTTGATCTTCTGCTGGTTCATGCAGGAGTTGAAAAGCCGCTTTGGCATGACGGCGCCGTCACGCGAGCAGCTGTTCGAGGCGCTGCATGAATTGACGCTCGAATTGGCGCCCATGGGCATCTTCAATTTCCTGGTGTCAAATGGAGATTGCCTCTTCGCGCATTGCTCCACCGAGCTCGCCTACATCGTGCGGCGTGCGCCATTCTGCCGGGCGCATTTGAAGGACGAGGACGTGACCGTCGATTTCGCCGATGTGACGACGCCGAATGATCGCGTTGCCGTCATCGCCACGCAGCCGTTGACCGATAACGAGCACTGGGAACAGATGCCGCCCGGCACATTGTGGATGTTCCACGAGGGTGAGCCCGTCGCGCAGCGGACAACTGCGCCAAGCCCGGTGAAGTCGATGAGCGAGTGCGCGTGAGGGTGCACGGGAGGGGTGGCGGATTGCTGCGTCTCATGGGCGCGGGCTTGCGCCACCGATGCCGCCGACTGCCATCAGAAGGCCGCCTATGACGACGAGCGTTGCAATCTCGAACAGTGAGATGATCCAGATCATAAAGACGATGCGTCGCGCCGACGGCCGCATCGGTTGCCAGACGCGCGTCATGTACCAGCGCCACGGGGGAAGCCAGCGCCACCGCGCCCACCGTCTCAGATAGTCGTGGAGCGCCCGGCCCCAGGCATTGAGGCTCAGATCGACCTCGGCGAGCCGTTGATGGCGATCTTGCTCCGGAACGGATTCGTAGTGGTCGCTGACGACGAGGCGGGAGCCATTCGGCGCGGCGTCGATGGTGATGCGCGTGTGCGATTTGAGGCCGCCGGCATAGTCGATGCGCAGTCCATCGGGCCTTTCGTGGACTGCAAAGGCGACATCGATAACGTGGTCATTGGAGAGATTGCGCGCCTTGAGGCGGTACTGGTTTGGGCCGAGGCGTTCGAAGGTGTCGAATTCGAGCAGCGGGTTGATGCGAAACAGCCGCTCGATGTCGGCAAGGAAGGCCGACAGATCGGTGGCGCTGAGTGGTGTCTCGATGATGACCCAGGCTGCATCCGTGCCCGCAACCGGCGGCGCAACGTCATCGCCTCCGTCGAGGCTGTACTCCCTCGTCACGACGCGGTCCGCGCCTTGGGATGGGGCACCACGACGAGCGGCACCTGCAGCCCGCGCATCAGAGTTTCGACGTCCATGCGCGAACGCAAGCCGCGCATCCCCTTGGGTCGCGGCGCGCCAATGACGACGAGATCGTAAGTGCCCGCCGCTGCCGCCGCGATAAGGGAGCGCGCCGGGTCTCCGCAACACGAGCTGGCGGAGTAAGCGATGCCGCGGGCAGCGGCTTGGGCGTGGACGCGTTCCAGCACCTCCAGCGTCTCGCGCTCGATCTGGCCCTCGAGATAGTCGCAGAAGAGGCCCTCGGTGCTGGCATTGATGCGCCAGCCATCGCCCGACATGTGTTGCCAGAACTCGGGCACGACGACGCACTGGTGCAGGCGCGCGCCCGGCGCAAGCGATGCAATCACCGTGCTGGCGGCATGCATTGCGCCTTCGCTGCCATGGCATGCAAGCAGCACGCTTTGCGCAGCGAGTGGGAGAGGGCGCGGCCCGAAAGCCGCTCCCTCACTCGGCGTCACTGCCGCTCCGTCCTGCTGCGGTGTCCCGTTCCAGAGGCGATTGACGACGCCCATTACAGTTCACTCACGCAAGGCCCAGCCACTTGAACAGCCCCCAGCCGAGGTTGACGTGGGCCCACACGCCCATGGCGATGAGGAATGCGAAGATCAGCGCGATCATATCCTCGCGCCGGTCGCTTTTGAAAACCGAGAGCGCCGAGCCGCGATGATACTCGAAGCCGGATTCGGTCCTGTGGATGTCGATGCCCTGACTTGTCTTGCGATCCATGACGTGTCGTCCTCCCTCACAGCGTCTGCAGGCCGAGCATGCCGGCGAACAACAAGATGAATATGAGCGAGCCGATGGCCTTCAAGGTGCCGACGACGCCGCCGATGATGAGTGGTTCGCCGCCCGCCTGCTTCAGCGATGCGATCGTGATCTGCATGCCGAGACCAGTGAGGCCAAAGGCGAACAGCCAGACGATCCAATCGCGGAACCAGCCGACGATCTTGGGGGTGTGCAGCACCGCCTTTCCCGCGCTCGAGACGGCCTTCTTGGCGTCCTTGGACAGCACGCCTGACTGTGCGAGGCCCTCGAGCGCATGGTACTCGGCCATGCTCGCCACCTTCTTGTTGGTGATGAGTGCTTCGAGCGCCTTCTTGTGGTCGGCACGCTGAACCTTGGCGAGATCCGTTTTGAGAAGCGCGAGATCCTTATCCGTCAGCAGCTTTTCAGCCTTCACGTTGGCGTCGAAGTAGTGACCCTTCCAAAGCTGGTCGGCCGTCACGCCCTTGGGCAGAAAGATGCCGGTGAGGTTCAACAGAAACATCAAAATGAAGCCGATCACGAACAGCGGGAATTTGTCGATGATGACCTTGGTGACATCGACGCGCTGCGGCTCCACCGCCATGGCGCCAGCGCTCGTTGCGCCCGCGGCGACGTTCGTCTCGCGCTTCACATACCAGATGGCCAGCCACACCACGATCAGCGGCAGGAACAGAATGCGCGTGATGTTGAAGATTTCCGCAACCTTCAACGTTTCGATGCCATCGGGTTGGTAGGCCAGTGCGGCGCCTGCAACTTGCGCCGAGTTGAGGATGCCGGTGCCGGCCCATGCGCCGAACTCGGCATGGCCGAGGCCAAGCAGCTTGCCGACAGTGGGAAACAGGAACATGCAGCCGACACCCCACAACAGGATGGTGCCGATCGTGTAGGCGATCTCTGCGGATTTTGCCTGCACGACGGGAGCTGCGGCGACCGACGCAGAAACGCCGCAAACGCCGACGCCGGCCGACAAGACGCCGCCCATCGAGTTGGGTACGTGCATCATGCGCGCCATCAGCAGCACAAGACCGACAGAGCCCAGCACGAAGATGCCGATCAGCGTGAACGATGCGGTGCCCAGATGCAGGATTTCCTGCAGGAAGTAGAGCGTACCGAGCAGGATGACGCCGGTTTTCAATCCGAGCCGCGACAACCGCACGCCGTTCTGCGCCCAGGTTGGTATGCCGGTCACGTTGACGATGAGAATGCCGGCGAGAATGCCGAGAACGACATAATTGAGGCCGAAGACATCATGAATGTATTTGCCGCCGAAGATCGGGCCTGCGTTCTTGCTCAAGGTGGCGACCATCGGATCTGCGAACCAGCGCACGATCATGGCGACCAGCAGCACGAACAGGCCGCCGCCGATGGCCGAGGTGAAGTAGTCGAAGTTGCCGGGCTTGTGCGGGCCCGTCAGTTGCCACAGACCGATCAACACGCCGAGCACGCCAAAAACATAGGGGAGATAGCTCATCTCACCCTTCATTTTTTCCGCGCCGATTGTTTTCAAAAACCCGTCGAGCTGACCGGTGCTCGCCGCCCAGCCCAGTGCCAATAGCAAAAGACCGATGATAAAGACGGCCGGTTGTCGCCTCGTATAGACCATCAGAAGTCCCCCCGGAGTCGAGAAGCATGGAATGCTTCAGTGTGGATATGCCAGTGTGTATGCGTCAGCGTGAATGCGTGCGTGCTTTTTCGTCAGCGTGGTTCGCAAGGCGTCACTCCCCCGAATAGGGAGGACGAAAGCAGAAGCAATTTTGTCGCTCGGGCGCACATGCGGGCTGCAGGCGACAGGGGAAGCGCGTTGTCGCTGGCGATGCACGGCGCAATGAAAATTTTTTCTAACCATGTCACAGAATCGCGCACGGCACCATGCAATTGCTTTGCGGTCGCAGCATCTTTGATTGTGTGTCGCACAATCGTTGGTTGCCGGACGACCGTTCAACATTGCGCATCGCGTTTGCTGGTGAGCATAGCGACAGCCGGTCATGTGGCGGCGAGTGAACGAGGTGCAATGAGCTCGAAGCTCGTAACGGATGGCCTAGACGACCACCGGGGCGCGGGCCACCATTACGTTGCCGTGCGGGCCAGTGCCGACTCGGCGGCTTCCGCCGTCATGGTGGAAAACATCTGCTGCAACTCGGCGCCGGTGCGCGGGGAATAGCTGGTGATGCCGTCGCGGCCATAGAAGGCCTTGAACATCGCGCGTGCGCTATCGAGCGACAGAGGTCCCACCTCGATGACCTCGTCGATGCGGCCGGGCCTGACGATCGCCGGATCGAGCCGGCCGATGTGATTTGTGGTGACGATGAACTTGAGGCCATCGGGCGTCTGCATGCCATCCATGGAGTTCAAGATCTCGTGCAGGGGCGAGCCGCGTGCAGTTCCATCGCCGGCAGCGACCGCAGCGTCTCTGCCAATGTTGCCTTCGCGGTTCAATGCACCGGCGATGGTGTCGATGTCCTCGATCACGAACATATCGTTCTTGGTGCCCGAAAGAAATGCGGCGCCAAGACCATGCAGCGATTTGATGTACTTGATGTCGAAGCCGAAGTCGGAGGCGAGCGCGTGGATCAGGCTGGTCTTGCCGGTGCCGGGTGGTCCGTGCAGCACGATGCCGAGCTTCCAGGGAATGCCGCGTGAGGTGTGCCACTCCTCCGCGCCAAGGAACCATGTCAGGCGCTCGACGAGGCGCTGCTTGATGGCCGCATCGACGAACACCGTGTCGAGCCCGCGCTTGCGACGGCGCAACCCGCCCGCCGAGCCGCCGGCATTATAGAGTGTGACATGGATCGACTTCTTGTGATCCTCGGGGCGGCAATCCTGCATGAAGCGCTCGACCACGGTGCGATCACGGCTGAGAAACGACACCATGATCGTTTCAAAAGGGGCGATCTGCTGGGTCGATTTGGTCTTGGAGTACCGGAACAGGGTGCCGTCATAGGTGCCCCAGCCACGGCCGAAGCCGGTCTTGAGGCTGCCATCCTTCAGCTCGAGGGAGCGGCTGAAGAAGCTCAAGCGGCGCCCTTCGATGTAGGCGTCGACGTCGCGATACTCGTTCGACAGGCTTTCCACGAACACCTTGGTCCAGATGGTGCGGTCGACGAGATCGAGGGCCTTCTCCGGCACCGCGCGCAACAGATACATGGCCGAGCCGAATGCGATGGTGCCGATACCGCCGGCAAGGAACTGATTGGCGGCGAGCGTGGCGTAGAGGGTGTCGAACAATGACATGAGAGACCCTTTGGTCTGCTGTCGTCACGGCCGGTCGGGTGCCGCCTGATAAGCGGCGCCGAGAGACTCCATCAGCCCCTGGAATTCCGGGAAGCTCGTCGCGATCATCGCCGTATCGTCGACGGTGACGGGATTGTCGCTGGCGAGCCCCATGGTCAGAAACGCCATGGCGATACGGTGATCGAGGTGGGTTGCGACGACGCCACCGCCCGGCACCTTGCCGCCCGTGCCATGTACGATCAGCGTGTCGCCGTTGACGGTGGCTTTGACGCCGTTGGCGATCAGGCCTGCAGCGGTGGCGGCCAGCCGGTCGCTTTCTTTTACCTTCAACTCGGCAAGGCCCAGCATTGTGGTGTCGCCTCGAGCGAAGGCTGCAACCGCAGCCAGCACCGGGTATTCGTCGATCATCGAAGGCGCACGCCCGGCCGGCACGGTGACGCCATGGAGAGAGGAGTGGCGGGCGCGGATGTCGGCGATCGGCTCGCCGCCCTCCTCGCGCAAATTGGTGAGGCTGAGATCGGCGCCCATCTCTTGCAGCGTCGTGTAAAGCCCTGTGCGTGTCTCGTTGACCAGCACGCCTTCCACCGTGACATCGGAGCCCGGAACCAGCAAAGCCGCGCAGATGAGAAACGCCGCGGACGACGGATCGCCGGGCACCGTCACGTCGCGGCCCGCAAGCTCGGCATCGCCCTTCACGGTGATGTGGGTCTTTCCATCCTTCATGGTCGCCGTCACCTGCGCTCCGAAAAAGCGCAGCATGCGCTCCGTGTGGTCGCGCGTTGCTTCCTTCTCGACGACGGTCGTCTCGCCTGCCGCATGCAGGCCGGCAATCAGGATGGCGCTTTTCACCTGGGCCGAGGGAACAGGAAGCTCGTAGACGATCGGCACCAGTTGATCGGAGCCTGTCAGCGTCAAGGGCAGTGTTTCGCGATCCTCGGCAATCTCGAGCCCCATCTGCTTCAGTGGTCCGATCACGCGCCGCATCGGCCGCTTCGACAGCGAGGCGTCGCCGGTCATGGTGACGGTGATGGGATTGCCGGCAACGACACCCATCATCAGCCGCGTGCCAGTGCCGGAATTGCCGAAGTCGATCGGCACGCTCGGCGTGGCAAGACCGCCGACGCCGCGGCCGGTGACGATCCACTGCTGGCCAACTTTTTCTGCCTTGGCGCCAAGCTGGGTCACGGCCCGGGCGGTATTGACGACATCTTCGCCTTCGAGCAGACCGGTGATGCGCGTTTTGCCGGTGGCGAGCGCGCCGAAAATCAATGCGCGGTGCGAGATCGACTTGTCACCGGGCACGCGCAGGCGGCCGGTGAGACGAGTTGCGCGGCGTGTTGAAAGCGGGCGTGGCGTGCTGTGCGACAAGGGGAGGCCTGGCGGATGGCTGGAGGGCTGCGTGGCGGCGCGGCACTTAAGGGCCGGCACCCGGGCGGGATCGGCGCGCATTCAGCCGCCGCCGCCCCCCCCTGTCAATGGCTGTGGCAGGCTGGCCATTTGGCCGCAGATCGTTGCCGGCGCGCCATTCGGCATACGTTCGGCTTGCGCGGTCCGGGGTGATTAGGTTTTGACAAGGCCCTGGGGCTGTGGCAGACCGCTGCCTCGATTTTCCCAAGCTCAAAGGCTACTTTCATGGCAGCAAAGCAGGCTCGCGGTACCAAACGGACGTGCCAGAGCGACGAGTGCGGCGCCCGCTTCTATGACCTCAACCGGTCACCGATCGTGTGCCCAATCTGCGGTTCGATCTACGAGATCGCCTCGGGGCCCGTCGGCGTGCTCTTCAAGGACGAGGAGAAAGCGCCGCGCAGAGCCAAGAAAGAGGCCGTCGTCAAGGACGATGAAGCGGTCGCGGAGGCCGGCGAGGAGATCGCCGACATCGAGAGCGATGACGCAGCCGGCGAGGAGGCCGATGATACCTTCCTGGAGGAAGAGGAGGAGGATGGCGGCGATATGAACAACATCGTCGGTGGCGGTCGCGACGGGGATGAGGAGCCTTGAGTGTTGCCGGGGCAGCGATGCGGACGCAGCATCGAACCCGTCACAGAACGCCAGGCGCCAAGCTGAGGTAAGGTGCGGCGCGAAGCTTAATTTCCCGCTTGCAGTTTGAGGGCGAACGCCCTATGCAGGCGGTCCTATCGAGGCGCCGGTCTCCGGCGCCTTCCCAACCGGTCGGGGCTGTAGCTCAGTTGGGAGAGCGCTACAATGGCATTGTAGAGGTCAGGGGTT
>CAZLHQ010000102.1:0-11389 GCA_964559355.1 uncultured Hyphomicrobiaceae bacterium | reverse complement strand
ACAAGGGCGAGGGCAAGTCGGCGGCCGAGGTCATCATGACCCAGCTGCACGCCGGTGGAAAATTCAACGAGAGCGGCGAGGAGGGCAACCCCTACAAGGTTTCGGGCGGTCTGCACGGCGTCGGTGTCACGGTGGTCAATGCGTTGTCGACGTGGCTCGAGCTCACCATCTGGCGGCAGGGAAAAGAGCATTTCGTGCGCTTCCGCCATGGTGAGGCCGAGGCGCCGCTCAAGGTCGTCGGCCCTGCGCCAGAGGGCAAGCGCGGCACGCAGGTAAAATTCCTGCCGAGCACCGAGACTTTCACGATGACCGATTTCGATTATGGCACGCTGGAGCATCGCTTGCGCGAGCTGGCGTTTCTGAACTCGGGCGCGGAAATCGTGCTGGTCGATGCGCGCCATGCGGATGAGAAGCGCGAGGTGATGCACTACGAGGGCGGTCTTGCCGCCTATGTGCGGTTTCTCGATCGTTCGCGAAACGGCCTCATCAGCGAGCCGATCATGGTGTCTGGCGAGCGTGATGGCATCGGTTGCGAGGTCGCGTTGTGGTGGAACGACAGCTACCACGAGAACACGCTGTGCTTCACCAACAACATCCCGCAGCGCGATGGCGGCACGCATCTGGCGGGATTTCGTGGTGCGCTCACGCGCGTCATCAACAAGTACGCGGAAGAGAGCGGCATCGCCAAGAAGGAGAAGGTTTCGTTCACCGGCGACGATGCGCGTGAAGGTCTGTGCTGCGTGCTGTCGGTGAAGGTGCCGGATCCCAAGTTCTCCAGCCAGACGAAGGACAAGCTTGTCTCCTCTGAGGTCAAGCCCGTGGTCGAGAGCGTGGTCGGGGAATTTCTCGCGCAGTGGTTCGAGGAGCATCCCAAGGAAGCCAAGGCCATCGTCGGCAAGATCGTCGAGGCGGCAGCGGCGCGCGAGGCGGCGCGAAAGGCGCGCGAGTTGACGCGGCGCAAGGGCGCACTCGACATGGCGAATCTGCCCGGCAAGCTCGCCGAATGCCAGGACCGCAACCCAGCCAACACCGAGATGTTCATCGTCGAGGGCGACTCGGCTGGCGGCTCGGCCAAGCAGGCGCGCAACAGAGAGTTCCAGGCGGTTCTGCCTATTCGCGGCAAGATCCTCAACGTGGAACGCGCGCGCATGGACAAGATGCTGTCGAGCCAGGAAATCGGCACGCTTATCACCGCGCTCGGCACCGGCATCGGCCGCGGCGAGGATGGCGGCTTCAATCTGGAGAAGCTGCGCTACCACAAGATCATCATCATGACGGACGCCGACGTCGACGGCGCGCACATCCGCACGCTGCTGCTGACGTTCTTCTATCGCCAGATGCCGGAACTGGTGGAGCGCGGACACCTCTACATCGCGCAACCGCCGCTCTACAAGGTGGCGCGCGGCAAGTCCGAGACCTACCTCAAAGACCAGAAGGCGCTTGAGGATTATCTCGTCGAATCGGGCCTCGAAGATGCCGTGCTGATCACTGGAGACGGGGCGCCGCGCGCTGGTCGCGATCTGCGTGAGGTTGTCGATTCCGCGCGGGGCATCGTCCGTGTGATCGACGAAATGCACTCGCGCTATCCGCGCGCCATCGTCGAGCAGGCGGCCATCGCCGGCGCCTTCGATGCGACAACACTCACTCAGTCCGACGCCGCGCAAGCGATCGCCAGCGAAATTGCGCGGCGTCTCGACGCCATCGCCGAGGAGACCGAGACGGGCTGGACGGGAACCTTCGGTGCGGAGGGCTATCTGTTCCGGCGCGAGGTGCGCGGCGTGACGGAAGTGCATGCGCTCGACAGGGCACTGATTGCATCGCTGGAGGCGCGGCGGTTGAATGAGCGGCGCTCGGGCCTTGCTGAAGTTTATGCCAAGCCTGCGGTGTTGAAGCGCAAGGAGACCTCGATTGCGATCAACGGCCCGCGCGATCTCGTCGATGCCATCTACGAAACCGGGCGCAAGGGTTTGTCGCTGCAGCGCTACAAGGGCCTAGGCGAGATGAACCCCGAGCAGCTTTGGGAGACGACGCTCGACAAGGAAAGCCGCACGCTGCTGCAGGTGAAGATCGGCGATCTCGGCGAGGCGGACGAGATCTTCTCCAAGCTGATGGGCGACGTCGTCGAGCCTCGGCGCGAGTTCATCCAGGACAACGCGCTGAATGTGGTGAACCTGGATGTGTGAGCTACTTTCCTTCTCCCTATGGGAGTAGGTGCCCGCAGGGCGGAGGAGGGCATAATTGCGTGAGAGTCTTGTTCGTTCCGCATCACCCTCTCACGCTATGACCGGGTCGCGATGAGCGCGATGGGGGGCGTCAGGCCGCCTCTCCCCCTGGGGAGAGGTCGGCGCGGCCGGGACGCTCGTGATTGCAGACGGCATTCGATCCGCGCCGGGTGAGGGGGCGCGCAACACGAGGATCGATTGCGTTTGCAGCACCCCCTCACCCCGGCCCTCTTCCCGAGGGGAGAGGGAGAGGGAGAAGTGAGCGGGGGAGGGAACCCTCGAATGAGAATTGGAGTGAGCGCCCATGCCCGAGCGGTGGTTGCAGATCAAGGGGGATCCGTCGGTCAGGAGGTTCCTGTTCGAGCAGAACCGCGCGCAAAGCCTGTTCGACGAACGTATCGACGACGTGCATGGCATCGTGCAGGCGTTGCTGACGCGAAAGGGTGTTTTTCACGCCAAGATTCATTATTCGTCGAACCAGCTCACCTGCTGGTTCGCGCGCGATCCCTTTTGCTACGAAAAGTTCGTGCGTGAGGAAGCCTTGGCTGCAGGCTTCATCGATCGCTTTCTCGACAACGACCTGGCCGGGCGCGCGCCGCTGATCGGCGCGAACGACATTGCAAAGCTGCTGGCCGAGTTCAAGCGACTGCGATTGACGGACGAGACGGTCTATTTGCGCAACGGCGCGGTCAATCTCATCGACGGCATGATCAACATGACGTTCTCATGCGACGGCACGCACTACATCGATCACAAGACGTTTTTTGCCGAACTCGACACCTTCGAGACGGCGAGGTGAGTTCGTGAACAGTTGGTTTGTCGCATTATCGACGACGAACCGGCAGCGACTTCGTCGGAAAATGTAAAATGCCGGCAAGGCGCACCGTGCTGGTCGCCCTTCCGCGTGGCTCCGCCTTATTCACCTTACCTATTGAGCTTGCGAGCCGCGAGAAGCCGCAACCCTAAATTCGCAGGGGCGTTGATCCCGCCAGCCCCGATTCGCTGGCTAATGGGCGGAATTCGTTGGGTGAAATTTCGATTGGCCGGGTGTCATTGGAAATGCTTTTGCTCGGGCGCGTGTGTGGCCTTGATGCGAAACGCTCTAGCAAAGTCGCAGCGACAGGAATAATAGCAGGCCCCAGTCCGCTGCATTGCAGCGTCGTTGAAGGTAGCCTGAATGGCTGAACCCTACACAGTGGGTCGTGCGACCGACAAGCATGGTCCCGGCGCAGAACTGCAGCAGAAATTCTGGACATTGGTTCTAGGCTCGATCGGAGTCGTCTATGGCGACATCGGCACGAGTCCGCTCTATGCCTTCCGCGAAGCCGTTGTTGCTGCGCGCGGTGGAGGGATCGACAACCGGGCGGTCGTGCTCGGCGTCTTGTCCCTGATCCTGTGGGCGCTGTTCCTGATCGTCACCTTCAAATACGTTGTGGTTCTTCTCAGAGCCGACAACAACGGTGAAGGTGGAACCTTCGCGCTGATGGCATTGAGTCAGCGGGTTGCCAAACGCAGTGCTCCTTTCCTCACCATTCTCGGCATGGCGGGTGCTGCGTTCTTCTATGGTGATGCAGCGATCACGCCGGCTATTTCGGTCATCTCGGCGGTCGAGGGACTAAAGCTCGTCCATCCAAGCTTCACCAAGCTCGTCATTCCGATTGCAATCGTGATCCTGTTCTTGCTGTTCTGGATGCAATCGCATGGCACCGAGCGCGTGTCGCGGCTGTTCGGGCCGATCACGGTGGTATGGTTCATCGCACTCGCAGTCGGCGGCATCATCCACATTGCGGATGATCCCGGCGTGCTGATGGCGGTCGATCCGCGCTATGGGCTTTCCTTCGTCATCAGTCACGGCATCATCGGCCTGACGGTGCTCGGGCTGGTCTTTCTCGCCGTCACGGGCGCCGAGGCGCTCTATGCCGATCTCGGACACTTCGGGCGACTGCCGATACAAGTTGCCTGGATGACGGTCGTACTGCCGGCATTGGTTCTCAACTACTTCGGCCAAGGTGCGCTCGTCCTGGCGGATCCGCATGCGATCGAGAACTCGTTCTATCGGCTCTATCCGGAATGGGCTCTCATTCCGATGGTGGTGTTGGCGACCGTGGCCACGATCATCGCGAGTCAGGCGGTCATAACGGGTGCATTCTCCCTGACCCGGCAGGCGATCCAGCTCGGCATTCTGCCGCGGCTTGCGATCCGACACACATCGGAGAGCATGAGCGGGCAGATCTACATGCCGCGAGTCAACTGGACGCTCTTTGCCAGTGTGATTTTCCTCGTTCTCCTCTTCAAGACGTCGAGCAATCTTGCGACCGCTTACGGCATTGCAGTGACGGCAACGATGGTCATTACCTCCGTGATGGCATTCTTCGTCGTTTGGCGGCTGTGGGGTTGGCGTCTGTGGCAAGCGGTGGCGCTGATCCTTCCCCTGGTGCTTATCGAGCAGGTCTTCTTCGCAGCGAACCTACTCAAAGTAGTGGATGGCGGCTGGGTGCCGCTGGTGTTTGCCGGGTTCACCATTTTCGTCATGATGACATGGGTGGACGGCAGCAAGATTCTGGTCCGTCACGCTCACAAGAGCGGTGGCGAGTTCGACTGGCTGGCGAGAAAGCTGGAGGAGAAGCCGCCGGCACGAGCGTCCGGTACGGCTGTCTTCTTGACTTCGGCGCCTGATGTTGCGCCGACTGCTCTCATGCATAACCTGAAGCACAACAAGGTTTTGCACGAGCGCAACATCATCATGGCGATCAAGACGGAGGACGTGCCGCGCGTGCCGCGTTACGAGCGCGTCGAAGTAGACAAGGTCGGCGACACGTTCATCCGCGTGGTGGCGCGCTACGGCTTCATGGAGACGCCGAGCGTTCCAAAGATTCTCGAGCATTGCCGTCGCAAGAATCTGAACGTCGACATTGGCGCGACATCGTTCTTCCTGTCGCGGCGTTCGTTGAAGCCGACGCGCGGCAAGGGTCTTCCGATGTTCCAGGAGGGCCTGTTCATGTGGCTCGCCGCGACATCCGAGGACGTTTCCCACTACTTCCAGATTCCGACGGATCGTGTCGTTGAAATTGGAACTCAGGTCGAGATCTGATCGGGCAATGTGGGCATGACCACCATCTACGTCGATGCGGATGCCTGCCCGGTGAAGGAAGAGGCGGCGAAGGTGGCGGCGCGCCATGGCCTCGCCATCCACTTCGTCTCCAACGCCCACATGCGCCTCCCCGATGGGCCGAACATTCATCGCGTCGTGGTGCAAGATGGGCCGGATGTTGCCGACGACTGGATCGCCGATCACATCACCGCACAGGACATCTGCGTCACCGCCGATATCCCGCTGGCCTCGCGCTGCCTCAAAGCCGGCGCCAAGGTGATAGGCTCGACCGGCAAGCCGTTCACGAATGCCAACATCGGTACGGCGCTTGCCATGCGAGACCTGCAACAGCACTTGCGTGAGACGGGTGAATCGAAGGGCTACAATGCCAGCTTCACGAAAGAAGACCGCTCGCGCTTTCTGCAAGCCTTGGAGCAGGCGGTGCAGGATCTGAAGCGCGGCCGTTGAGGCATGGCGACGCTCAAGCGGAGCGCGGCGTCAGAAGCGGTAGCCGTAGCGCACGCCGAGGCGGTCGAGGCCCTCGTTGACGTCCTGCGTATACCCGTTCGAGATGTGCTCGAAATAGACCGATATCGAATTATGCGGATCGAACCTGAAGCCGACCTCGACAGGGAAGTGGAACAGCAGGCGCGAGCCGAGCGCTTTCATATCGGGTTCGGTTGGCCCTGTTTCACCATCATGGACCGCGGCACCAATGCCAAGCCCGATGAACAACGACGGTGTCAGGTCGAACTGCCAGCGCGCATCGAGGTAGGCATGGCTGGTGCCCCCGCCGGTATTGATGGATGCGCCGAGCGCCGGATGAAGGCGTCCGCCCAAGAACGGAATGTAGCGGGCGAAAATCACCTCGACGTTGATATCGGGTGCGTCGGTCTCGAGTTGAAAGCCGCTCCACAGGTCTGGCACATCATGGGCGAGCACGCCGCCTTTGATCTCCGACACGAAACCGCCGCCGCCCGCGAGGGCCGAATTATGCGCGACAGGCACCAACAAGGCCAGCATCGCCGCAAGCCCGTACGCCACCAGACCGCGCAAACTGTCGCTGACACGAGAATGCCGCAAGCCCTGCCAAAGTGGTGCGCGCAGCGGTGCGAAGTTGCTCATGCGAAGCACGTGGAATCCTGTTTGAGACGAAGCACAGTGCTCGGTGGTAAGAGCAATCGCAATGCCTGGCGGGCAGGTGCAAGACGAAGCGAGCGGTTATGTGGCAGTACGGCCACGTTGGGCCGGGTCGCGACCGATTTTCCGGCCGCCGTGAGTAGAATACAGGCCGCAGGGCGATCCGATCGGCGGCGACGGAAGCGGCGGGCAAGCAGATTTTGCATGGTGGATCGGCAACTCGGCAATGGCGCAACGGTCGGCGAGCCTGGGCAAAAAGGAGAGCAGTGCTGGAGCCGATGGTGCCGGAGCAGACGGCGCTGGAGCAGTCTGACAGCACCAGTATTGATGCATTCTGGCGAAAGGCGTTTTGCGTCAGACGTCACTTCAGGGTGGACCAGCACGGATGTTCATATGATGATCGGCGCGTGCGCGATCTATGTTTCAACAGGGTTGCGAGGATGACGTCTCGACCTGAACAATAAGCGTGTGCCGTGCAGGCGCCCAATTGGTGAAGCGGTGGCATGTCGCCCCGAGTTCGAGGATGTTGAATCGTGACTCGTATCCTGCTGTCGACTGGCAACATCGTCGTCTCCCTGGTTTTGGGCGCGCTGCTGTTCGGTTTCGTGTTCCTCAAGTATCCCGAGACGATGGCGTCGATCCTCGACTGGGCGGGCAGCTTCAAGACGTGGCTGATCAGTCGCGGCATCACGACCGAATACAACAATTGGATCCGTGTGCTGCTGGAAGAACGTCAGCTCGTTTTCATGCTGTTCACGATCGTTGCGCGCGTCGCCTTGTCGATCGTCACCTACCCGATCGTGGTGTGGCGGGAATCGAAATAGGCTCCTTCCCGTCGCGCGTTGGCGCGCCGGCTTGACGTGGTTAACCCTCTCTTAGCGCCTGTCCGATTACTGTTGTCACGAAATGTGGCGATCATCGCCAGGGCATGTGCTGTCGCGCGTTCGAGGGTAGGGGAAGATGCGTTTTTTCAGCCGATCAGAGGGCGAAAAGCCCGCTGTCGAGCCTGAGTTGCCATTTCCGCATCGTGCGCAGCAAACTGCCGCGCCGGGCGCTGCACAAGGCCAGGCCGCGCCGGCGTCCCAATCGCCCGCATCGGCAAACAAGCCTGCCAAACGTCGTCTGTCGGGGCGCTTTTCGTGGAAGGTGCAGGCGGTAGGCTACAGTGCCGCGGCGCTGTTGGCAGGCGGCATCGTTTGGCTTGGCGCCATGCTCGTCTACTACACGATCGTGTTTCCCAATCCGCTGGCCGTGCGTGCCAAGGAGCGCGCGCCGGTGATCCGCATCGTTGCGCTCGACGGCACGCTGCTGGCCGACCGTGGCGCGGCGCACGACTATATGCCGATCGATATGATGCCCCAGCATTTGATCGACGCCGTGGTTGCGACGGAGGATCGCCGCTTCTTCCAGCACGGCGGCATCGATCCTGCCGGCATGGCGCGTGCGGCTTTCGCAAACCTGCGCGCCGGCCGCTATGTGCAAGGCGGCTCGACGCTGACACAGCAGCTCGCCAAGAATCTGTTCCTCACATCAGAGCGTACCGTATCTCGAAAGCTCGACGAGCTGGCGCTTGCCGTCTGGCTGGAAGTGCGACTGTCGAAGCGAGAGATTCTCGAACTCTATCTCAATCGCGTCTACTTCGGCGGCGGCGCGTATGGCATCGAGGCCGCAGCACAACGCTATTTCGACAAATCAGCGCGCGCGTTGTCGCTGGCCGAGGCGGCACTGATAGCGGGTCTTCTGAAGGCGCCTTCGAAGTATTCGCCGACATCGAGCCCAGATGGCGCACGCACACGCGGCCAAGCTGTGCTGGCAAAAATGCGCGATGCACGTCTCATCGCTGCCGCCGACTTCGAGCGGGCGCGTCAAGAGAAGGTTCGCTTTTCCGATCTCAAGGCGCAACGTGCGACGACCGGCTTTGACTATGCGATCGACCTCATTCTGGAAAAGCTGCCGCCAGTGCTGGGCGCCGAGCATGCCGAGCTGATCGTCGAGACTACGATCGATGCCGGCCTGCAGCGGCGCGCCAACGCCGTCGTTCAGAGCTACCTCGATGACAAAGGCAAGGCTCTAAAAGCCTCGCAGGCCGCACTTGTGGCCATGGACGCCGATGGCTCCATTCGCGCGCTGATCGGCGGCAAATCGTATGCGGACAGCCAGTTCAATCGCTCCACCAAGGCGCGCCGTCAGCCGGGCTCGGTGTTCAAGCCGTTCGTCTATCTGACCGCGCTCGAGCGTGGCATGAAGCCCGATACCGTTACCTACGATCTGCCATTGACGATCGACGGCTGGTCGCCGCGCAACGACAACAACCAGCACGTCGGCGCGCTGACCATGCGTCAAGCACTCGCTCAGTCGGTCAACACGGTGGCCGTGCGGCTTGGCAACGATTTCGGAATTTCGAAGGTGGCCGATACCGCGCGCCGGCTTGGCATACAGTCGGAGCTTCGCGAAGATCTATCGCTGTCGCTGGGCACATCGGAAATGACGCTGCTCGAGCTGACGCAGGCATATGGCGTGTTGTCGAGCGGCGGCACCGAGGTGGAGCCGCACGTCATTCGCCGCGTAAGATTGAACACCGGCCGAGTTCTCTACGCCCGCGCCGCCAAAACGCAGCGGCGGCTGATCGCGACCGAGAACGTCGGCGCCATGAATGACATGCTCAATGCCGCGCTGGTTGCGGGAACCGGTCGCCGTGCGGCGCTGCCGCGCCATCCGGCAGCAGGCAAGACCGGTACGACACAGGATTTTCGTGACGCCTGGTTCATCGGCTACACCGCTCACATGACGACAGGAGTTTGGATCGGCAATGACGACGGCACGCCGATGCGCCGCGTCATGGGCGGAAATTTGCCGGCTGAGATCTGGCATGATGTCATGTTGGAAGCTCACAAGAGCAAGACGCCGGCCGCGCTACCGGGAACGTCATCGCAGGAATTCATCGCCGCGCGCAGCAGCGATCCGCCGTTGGCGCGAACTCAGGAGCGCGAGACGCTGCCCTGGCTGGAGCCGCGTCCGGCGATGACGAGCTCGCATGTCGAGCGCGCGCCAAAGTCGCGTTCGCTGGTAGCGGTGCGGGAGAAGAAGGCCGTTGCGGCGACGGCAGTCGCGGGTGCGGAACAGAAACCGGCGCCAAGCCAGCCCACTGCTTCGCCGACTCAGGCGCGCGCGCGACCAGCCACAGCGAACCGCGCGCCCATCGGCCAGCGACTGCTCGTTGAGCCGCCGGATGCTGGCAGTCCCTTAAAGGATGCGCAAGCCGCATCCAAGCCCGAACGTGTGGCGCCGTCGGCAGCGCCTCAACACAATGTGCACTCGGCCCCCTCGGCGCCGCAGCATCCGCAAGAGCGGATCGGCGAGGATTTCCTGGCGCGCGTGCTCGACCAGCAGTCGGCACCCGCCGCGGTCGCCAGTAACACGGGCTTTGATCCAGCCGAAATACAGCGCAGGCTCGATCAGATCCCCGCGGGCCCCAACCACCCCGCGCGCGATCCACTGCACGGCATGATGGCCCTGGGAGCGGGCAATTAGCGTTGCAGGATTGAACTTACGAGTTTGAACTTCTTGTGAAATCCCTTGCTGCTCGCCGATGCGCGCTAGCGATGCTTTCGTGCGCGCAAATTCTCCTTTAACGTGAGCTTATTTCGCCACGGCGATGAACTTTTTCCGCGAACGAATATATTCCGCCAGCTTCATGAATACTTGAAGATCTTTCGGGCAACGAAAAAAATCACGCAACATCAATGTTATGCCTTCTATGACAAATGTACATAAAGTGCTCGTTATGAGCATTCTGTTCGGCTTGGCCCCGGCTGTTGCCTCGTTGCGACGGCAAAGCTTCTACGACTGACATACAAGTTGTCGTGGAGGGTCGTTCTGCGTGCATTGATTTGAATGCGGCTGCAGCGGAGCGACACGCTTTTGTTAGTTCAATGAGTTTTTGTAGGGGCGTTTGTCATGTCTTATTCCCGAGTATCGGCAGCCGCTGTGCTGCTGGGCTGCCTCACCGCAACCGCAATCACGCCGACTCCCGTCAGCGCTGCCGACCTTTGGGGACGCCACGAGCAAGGTTCCATAAAGGACGCGCCTCCCGTCGAGCCCGCCTTTACGTGGCGCGGCTTCTATGTCGGAGGTCATGCCGGTCTGGCGACTGGCGAAACGACCGGCAGAGTCAAAATGCCTGAATACGATTGGTATGGGGAATCCCAATTGGTTGACAGCGTGCAACGCCCGGCGCCGCTCTCCAACCTGCTCACATCCGACTATAACCTGAGCGGTGCTCTCTACGGTGGTCACATCGGCTTCAATCACCAGATGGGGAACATGGTGCTTGGCCTCGAGGGCACGTACTCGGCGGCCGACATCGACGGCAGCGACACATGCGTCGTCGTCTTCAAGTGCAGCCGCGATGTGAAGTGGCTGGCAACTGCAGAAGGACGTATCGGCTACGCCTTCGGCCATTCGATGGTCTATGGCCGTGGCGGCATAGCCTGGGGTGAGGTTGACACGAGCGTCGACTTTCTCGGACTTGGCCTCTTCACGCTCAAGGGCGGTGAGACGCACATGGGCTGGACAGCGGGCTTCGGCTTTGAGCATGCAATCACCAACAACATCATCGCTCGCGTTGAATACTCGCACATCGATCTGGGCGAGGAGACGCATCAGCTTTCGTTCGGCGGTGGCGGTGGTTTCAAGGTGCCCTCAAAGGTCGATGTGGATATCGATACGATCAAGGTCGGCGTCAGCTTGAAGTTTGGCGGCTGATTTTTCGGGCACTCGGAAACGATGCCGGCAAGACATAATGCCCGCCGCAGTCCTCTGCGGCGGGCATTCGCTTGGATGGAGCCATGTTCCACGATCAGCCGCAGTCGGCCGTTGCATTAGAGTGCTTCCGGAAAAGTGGGAACCGGTTTTCCGATAAGAAGCACGACGAAAC
>CAZLHQ010000101.1:0-11472 GCA_964559355.1 uncultured Hyphomicrobiaceae bacterium | reverse complement strand
GGCTTCTGACACCACCTGCAAAGCGAGCGTCGTCTTGCCGGAGGACTCCGGCCCATAGATTTCGATGACCCGCCCCTTGGGCAAGCCACCAATGCCCAGGGCGATGTCGAGCCCGAGCGAGCCTGTCGATATTGCCTCCACATCGATCGACTTGTCGTTCTGGCCAAGGCGCATGATCGAGCCCTTGCCGAAGTTCTTGTCGATCTGCGCCAGCGCTGCCTCTAGCGCCTTCTGCTTGTCCATAACGCCCCCTTCGACCACTCTGAGCTGCGGCATATCCATCGTTCGACCCCTTATTTCATGAAGGCTCGGTTGGTGCAATTATGCTTAATGTACATGATTTGTTCCTGTTGTCTACAATATTGTAACTCGCTGTTATAATGCTGCTTTCTTAAATGTGTTCTTGTTACGATCGCACGATGCGGGGAAAACAACGTTCAGATGGATTCGCAAAACGACAAAAGGTCTGCGGCGGCAGCGGCTCAGCGCGCGGAATTCAAGCCGGCGCTTGGCGGCGTGCAGATGAGACCGTTGGTGGGACTTCCGGGGATGATGGTCGAAGCGCCGAACAGTGCGATCACAATGCCGATGGCGATGCGCGCGCGTCCCTTGTGCTCGATGGCCGCAAGCGAGGTGACGCCAAGCGCTGTCAGCCCCACGGGAATCATGGTGGCGAGGCCGAAGCCGGCCATGAAGACGACGCCGCCGAGCGCTGTGCCGGTCAACATGGCCGTGAACAAGGCAGCATAGACCATCGGGCAGGGAATGATGCCCCAGGTGAGGCCGGCGACGTAGGGCCCCGCAGATGACCGGCGCAACGGCGCCAACATGCGCGCAATCGCGGCCGACACGCGCGCCACCAGCCGATCCGCAGCGGCCGGCATCGGCAACAGCCCCGCAAACGTGAGGCCGAGCCAGATCAACACCACGGCGCCGAACCATTGCAGCAAGCGAAACGCTCCGGCGCGGTCGAATTGCGTATATAGCTCGGAGCCGAACAGGCCGAGCACACCACCCGCCAGCATGTAGGACGTGACGCGGCCGGCCTGCGAAGCCATCAGCACGCGCACGCGGGCCGCCGTTGTCGCGGGCGCGAACATCAGCGTCAGGCTGGTGGCGATGCCACCGCACATGCCTGAGCAATGAAGCGCGGATGCAAAGCCCAGCAGCATGCCGCCGAAGAAGCTGAATTCTGAAACCGCCATCGCGTGGCTGTCCTGCTCTTGCCCGTTTGACGCTCGTGCCGGAATCGAGAAACCCGCCTCGCAACCCGGCCGCGACGTGTGGACCGGACGTCTCGATCAACACACGAGCGACTGCGTTATATCAGCTTTCCGGATAGACAACGCGGCCGGCGCCGCGACGCAGTGAAGCTGTCGTAAAGACCACCCCGATCACGAAGGGACGCTGGGCGGATCGAGTGGGCGATGGTGATCGTGGACCCAGGCACGGAACTGCTCATACGTAGCCCACGCATTGCGTAGCGCCACCAGGAACGCCGGCACCACCGCAAGCGCCAGCGCCTTTTGCCATTCCAGTCCGCCCGCCGTCGTGAAGTAGGATACCCCGTCGCGCCAAATGTCCGACAGCACTTGCGTTTCCCACAGCTTGCCGGCTTGCAAACCGGCCTGCGCCAGCGTGCCGGCCATATGCACCAGCATCCAGGCCCAAGCAAAGAAGGCCGCCAAATGGTGCATCAGATGCACGGTGAAGGCGACCAGGCGTATCGGCCACTTCAGATGATGCGCAAACGGCCGGATGATGTGGCGCATGTTCCCCTCTCCTTGAATGCCGCTGGCGTCACGTCCTGGCGCATCGACACGCAGCAGCAGGCGTGTTTGGCAACAACAGAACCCTTCGTCGGGCACCCTTGTTGAAGCACCCGGCTTGCACCGTTCGCCACCTAAAAGATGCGCGTCGAGTGACGGCCCCACGCGCACATCAACTTCAAAAGGGAACAGCGCCCACAAAAAAACCGCCCGAGGGGGAATCGGGCGGTCGAGGGGACGCTTGGGAGGAAGTGAAAACGACAGTGGCAGAACGAGCGTAAAACGCAGGCGGATCAAACGTGCTCGACGTAGCGGCGCAGCGCCTCGATACGGGTCCGGTAGAGACGGCGCAGGCAGCCCACATCGGCGCCGCAGGCGTCGCGCTCGCCGAGCCAAGCGCGCTGCTGCTGCGTCACCGTGTCTGTCTGATCGAAATAGCCGGCACGCACCAGCGCCCGCCGATACCAGCTGTCGAGACGCTCATCGAGTGCGCCAAGCCGGTCATGCGTGCATACGGCCTGCTCGGCGCGACTCAAGTCCTCCAAAGCCATGCAGCTGAACGATGCCGAGGCTGCCGGGCGCGACAGCGCCGAAATCGCGGCGGCCAGGCTGATTGCGATGGCGAAGGACTTGAACGGCAGGGTCATCGGCGGGGCTCCGGGTTCGTGGGAGTGCATTCGCGTTGTTCGATGAGGCGATACTGGCGGCCGGCCGCTGAATGCAGACTGAGCCCGGCGTTCATCTGCAGTTCAGCCTGATTGCCCCGCTGAGCACGCTCATCTGCCGGTCGAGGCGACGAGAAGGTTGTGGAACTGCGCACCGCCGTGGTCACATGCCAACTCGTCACCGTTTTCACATGAGGTTGCGCCATGCCTGCCAAGCCCGTCCTCTGGATCACGCGCAAACTTTCCGCCGCAACCGAAGCCCGGGCGTCGCGCGACTACGACGCGCTGCTGAACCCCGAGGACCGTGTCTTCTCACCTGAGGAAATCGTCGCAATGAGCAGCGACGTCGATGCCATCCTGCCGTGCCATTCGGAGCGCTTCTCGGCCGACGTCGTTGCGCGTCTCTCCCCGCGCGTGAAAATCATTGCCAACCATTCCGTCGGCGTCGACCATTGCGATCTTGCCGCGTGCAAGGCCAAGGGCATCGCCGTCACCAACACGCCCGACGTACTCTCCGACGCCACCGCCGAGATCGCGCTGCTGCTGATGCTGGGGGCAGCACGTCGCGCCAGCGAGGGCGACCGGCTGGTGCGCAGCGGCCAATGGACCTCGTGGAGCCCGTCGTTCATGGTCGGCACGCAGGCGACCGGCAAGCGCCTCGGCATCATCGGCATGGGGCGCGTTGGCCAAGCCTTTCGCCACATCGTCAGCGGGCTCGGCATGCAGGTGCATTACAGCAATCGCCGCCGCCTGCCGGCCGATCTGGAGGCCGGAGCGATCTATCACGACAGCGTCGATGATCTGCTTGCCCATGCCGATTTCGTATCGCTGCACTGCCCGGCAACGCCCGACACCGTGAACCTGATCGATGAACGGCGGCTGGCGCTGATGCCGAAAGGCGCGATCCTCGTCAACACCGCGCGCGGCAATCTGATCGACGAGGCGGCGCTGATCTCGGCGTTGCGGTCCGGCCAGCTTGCCGCCGTTGGCCTCGACGTCTTCAAGACGGAGCCCGGCGGCAATGCCGAGCTCGCCAAGCTCGACAACGTGTTCCTGCTGCCGCATATCGGCTCGGCAACGCGCGAGACCCGCGATGCGATGGGCTTTCGCGCGCTCGACAATCTCGATGCGTTTTTTGCCGGAAAAGCGCCGCATGACCGGCTGGTCTGAGCGCTGCCGCTACTCGCGAGCGAGTGCCTCGGCGATGAAATCGTGGGGATCGCCGCAGAATTCGCGCAACAGGCGAAAGTGGTCGGTTTGCTCGAGTGTCACCGGCTCCAGGCCGCGCAGCGTCATCCGCAATAGCTGCGCCTTGGGGAAGGCCATCAAAAGCGGCGAGTGGGTCGCCATCACCACCTGTGAGAGACCTGCATCATCGATACGCTGAAGCAGCCGCAAGAATTCGATCTGGCGCGCGGGCGAAAGCGCCGACTCGGGCTCGTCGAAGAAATAGATCCCCTGATCATCGCAGCGCTCGCCAAACAAGCGCATGAAGCCCTCGCCATGGGAATGCGAGAGGAAATCAGCCGTCGTGCTGCCGGCCGCATCGAGATAACGCGCCACCGAAAAGAAGCTCTCGGCGCGGAAAAACCAGCCCGTGGTGATCTTCGGACGCCACGCCGCACGCAATACATCTGCAAGCAGATCGCCATTGGTCTCGCGTGCCTGTTCGTGATCGACTGGCCGGTATCCTGACGCCCCTCCGGCCGGATCGAAGCCCGCCAGCGCCGCGATGCCTTCCAGCAGCGTCGATTTACCGACACCATTCTCACCGGCAATGATGGTGATCGGCTTATCGAACGTCAGCTCGAAGTCGTCCGTCAGGAAGGGCAGGCAATAGGGGTAGGCCGCCCGGTCGGGGACGCGCTCGGCTTCCAGCCACACGCGCCGCAGATACGGCGGCTCGAGTGAAATGCGCTGCTTTCCCGAGCGCTTCGCCATCATTTACCCGTCTGCGGGTGTTGGCAGCACGCGCACATGCCGTCGATGAATCCTCCGCCCTCGCTGTCGCCATTGACTGCAACCGGCGAGCCGCAGGCGTGGCACAGCTTGAATGCGCTTTGGCCGAGCCCATGACCAACCGCGACGCGCTCGTCGAACACATAGCAGGCCCCGCGCCAAAGGCTCGCGTGCTCGGGCACGTGCTCGAGATAGTTCAGAATGCCTCCCTTGAGGTGATAGACGTCCTCGAAGCCGAGGCTCTTCACATAGGCGGTGGCCTTCTCGCAGCGGATGCCGCCGGTGCAGAACATGGCGATACGCGCCGGCCGTTGCCCTTCGCTGAGGCGCTTTTCGATCCACGACGGAAACTCACGGAACGATCGCGTGGCGGGATCTTCGGCGCCGCTAAACGTGCCAATTCCGACCTCGTAGGCGTTGCGGGTATCGACGAGCAGCGTTGTCGGATCGGCGATCAGGCTGTTCCAGTCTTGTGGCGCGACATAGGTGCCGACGCTGCGACGCGGATCGACACCCTCCACCCCCATGGTGACGATCTCGCGCTTCAAACGCACCTTGAGGCGGCCGAACGGCATGGTGCGGGCTTGCGAAAATTTGACGTCGATCTCTTCGAGCCCGGGAATCGCCCGGATGGCGCTCAGCACCGTGCCGAGACCCTGGCCGGTTCCCGCGATGGTGCCATTGATGCCTTCGCTGGCGAGCAGCAGCGTGCCCTTGACGCCCGCCTCGCGCGCGCACTCGTAGAGCGCGTGCTGATGACGTTCGTAATGGGGCAGGCTGGCAAACCGGTACAGCGCCGCCACAGATATTTGTTCTGATGTCTTCGACATGGCTGACGAATTAATCCCTGGCGCCGTGAGCGGCAAGCCTGCTGTGGGACCGCTGAGCCGCGGCCGGTTTGGAAACGGCCGTTTTAGCGGGTCCTGGGGCCCGCTGCGGCATGACCCCGAGCGTTCCCCTCGGTCGGCGTTGAACTCGTGCAGAAGCTTCCTTGGGATGGTTCCTCCTCGCCTCTCGACATGTGGCTTTACGGCCTCATTCACATTTGTCTGCACGCACAGAGCTTGACCCATATTTTCAAAAGTCACGAATCGAACGAACGTCCACAAGTGTTGCAGATCACTATGGAGAAACGACCATGGCAGCAGCGAAGAAAGCTCCGGCAAAGAAGCCGGCTGCGAAGAAGCCCGCGGCGAAGAAGCCGGCGGCAAAGAAGAAGTAAGTTTCACTTTTGTGTTTGTTCGGTGCTGGCCCTCCAGCCACCGAAGCGACGGGCACCCCTGGCGGGTGCCCGTTTTGCTTTGAGGCGAGGGCAGCCTCGTGTCCGGCCCCTCGCCCCGGATTGCTTGCAGCCCAGCCCTGGCGATTTCCCGCCACCCGCCGCGGCAGCACGGCTCCCACCCGTTAAGGTCGCCATGATATCGCGTAGCTCTGGCGGCCACGATCTGCTAATTCAGCGGCAAATTTTCCGCTTCCCGGCAGCCGGTCCCTCGGCGTGCAGGGAAGATCAGCAGCGCCAACGAAGAAAGGGCATTGCCATGAGCCGCGCCGAAACCTCAGCCCTCATCCGCCGCTATTATGATGCTTTCAATGCCGGTGACAGCAAGGGCATGCTCGCCTGCCTGACCGACGACGTGATCCACGACGTCAACCAGGGCGAGCGCCGGCAGGGGCTCGACAAGTTCGAGGCCTTCAACGCCCGCATGGACCACCACTACAAGGAGCGGCTCGAGGGCATCGCCATTCTGGTCAACGACGATGGCTCGCGCGCGGCGGCAGAGTTCAACGTGCACGGCACCTATCTGAATACCGATTCCGGTCTGCCGGAGGCCAAGGGGCAGAAGTATGTGCTACCCGCCGGCACCTTTTTTGCCATTCGCGACGGCAGAATCGCGCGGGTGACGACCTACTACAATCTCACCGACTGGATCGCGCAGGTTGCGGGTTGAGGCAACAGCGTTTTGGCCCCTCCACGACACCCCTATAGGACGACGCCAATGCTCGTGACGATGCTGAAGTGCAAGCTGCACCGCGCCACCGTAACGGAGTGCGATCTTCACTACGAGGGTTCGATCTCGATCGATGCCAAGCTGATCGAGGCGGCGGGGCTGCTCATCAATGAGCGCGTCGAAATCTACAACATCGACAATGGCGAACGCTTTGCCACCTACGTCATCGAGGGCAAGCGAGGCTCCGGCGTGATCGGGCTCAACGGTGCGGCGGCTCGCAAGGCCTGCGTCGGCGACAAGCTGATCATCTGCGCCTATGCGCAGATCGAGGAGCCCAAGGCGCGCGCATTCAAGCCCACCATCGTGCTCATCGGCGCCAAGAACAAGATCGAGAAGCAGAAGTCATGAAGCTCGATATTACCTCGCTCACCGGTGAGGCCATCCGGGCCGTGCTCGACGATCTGGCGGCCTTGCGCATCACCGTTTTCCGCGATTGGCCCTACCTCTACGACGGCTCTCTCGCTTATGAGCAGCAGTATCTGTCGACGTTTGCCGCTGCTCCTGGCGCTGTGTGCATCGTCGCGCGTGATGGTGCTCGCATCGTCGGTGCCTCCACCGGCCTGCCGCTGGCGGAAGCCGACGAGGAGTTCCGTGCCCCATGGCGGTCGGCGGGACACGACATCTCCAAAGTCTTCTACTGCGGCGAAAGCGTACTGCTTGCCAGCCATCGCGGCGGCGGCGTCGGCCATGCCTTCTTCGACGGCCGCGAGGCGCACGCCCGACGGCTTGGAGGCTTTCACACGTCGACCTTCTGCCGGGTCGTGCGGCCGGCCGATCACCCGCTGAAGCCCAAGGACTATCGTCCGCTCGACGACT
The DNA here is from genome assembly GCA_964559355.1 of uncultured Hyphomicrobiaceae bacterium. Lineage (GTDB taxonomy): Bacteria > Pseudomonadota > Alphaproteobacteria > Rhizobiales > Hyphomicrobiaceae > JAEUMD01. The sequence continues at coordinate 4,254 of CAZLHQ010000101.1, read as the reverse complement.
TCTGGCGCAAGCGTGGGTATGCCCCGGCTGAAGGGTTGGTGGCGCATTTCGCCTGGAAGGACATCGGCGAGACCCAAGAGACCGTCAAAGAACTGCAGTTCTGGAAGCGGGAGCTGTGATGGCGGGCCCTCAGAAACTGCGGGTCGCAGCCGCACAGTATCCGATCGAGGCCGTCGAAACGCTCGGCCACTGGCGCGACAAGATTGCCCGTTGGGTGGCGGAAGGTGCTGCGACGGGGGCAGAACTGTTGTTGTTCCCCGAGTACGCCGCCATCGAGCAGGCGCATGCGCTCGGCCCCGGCGTCTATGGCGATCTGACCGCGACGCTGCATGGCGTGGCCGATCTGGCCGGCGAGCGCGTCGCCCTGCATTGCGAGCTGGCGCGTCGTCACAACGTGCACATTCTGGTCGGCAGCGGCCCGCTCAAGCGCGCGGACGGCGGGTATGTCAACGCTGCCCAGCTCGTCACGCCGAGAGGCTCGATCGGCGAGCAGCACAAGCTGATCCTGACGCCGTTCGAGCACGACTGGAACATGGTGGCGGGCAACGACATCCGCGTCTTCGAAACCGCGCTCGGCCACCTCGCCATCACCATCTGCTACGACTGCGAATTTCCGCTTCTCGCCCGGGCGATGGTGGCGAACGGCGCGGAGGTGCTGCTGGTGCCACAGTGCACCGAGCGCATTTCGGGCCATTATCGCGTGCGCACGGGTGCCGTGGCGCGCGCCCTCGAAAATCAGGTCGCGACCGTAACGAGCCCCACCATAGGCGACGCGCTGTGGTCACCCGCGGTTGACCGTAACGTAGGCGCCGCCGGCATCTATGTGCCCGCCGAACACGGCGTATCCGACACCGGCAGCCTCGCCGAAGGCGAGATGAACGCGCCGGGCTGGGTGACAGCGACGATCGATTTTGCCCGCCTGCATCGACTGCGCACGGGCGGCGAAATGCGCAACTTCACCGATTGGCTGCAGCAACCGGGCGCCCGCGACGCAGCCAGCGGCGCACGCGTTTCGATCATCGATTTGCGTTGAGACGCGTTGCCTTAAGGCGAAGGCGTGAGCCGCGCCCACCCCCAGACACCCCCGGTCACTTCGACAAGCGCAGGTCGGTGAGGCTCTTGCCGATCTCACGGAAAGAATCGACCAGCTCCTGCGAAGTCGAAGCCTTGTAGGCGTAAGGCGGCTTGGTGGCGCACTGCTTCATCAGCGTTTCCGTCTGCAGATCGGACACGTTGAAGAGCACGGTGTAGATTTCGATGCCCTTCGATTTGGCGATCTCGCAGGCCTTTGCCATGCGTCCATTAACGTGGCTCTTGAAGCCTTCGAACGTCGCCGGCTGGATGCGACCATCCCAAAGGTAGGAGTAGGTCGACCACTCCGACATGATCGAATCGTCGAGTGAAGGGTTGAGGTTGTTGACGCCGTCCGTCATGACCACCATCACCTTTTTGACGGAGGGATCGTTCGAGCCCTGAGTAAAGGGCTCGCCCGGGGTCAGGACACGCATACCCCATGCCACGCCCTCGGCCGTATTGGTGCCCGAGCCATGCCAGTATGTCAGTCCGTCGATCGTGTTGATGACGTCCGATTTGCTGTCGGTGAGTGGCAGCAGCGGATCGGGGCAACCTTTATTGGGGCCCATGGTATCTGGACCGCTCTCGTCAACCACGACCACGCCTGCGCCAACGGCGTACTTGAACAGGTTGTGGTGCTGCCAACCGAGCCAGTCGTCGTTGAACTTCGGCGCGGCCGCCAGGCGCAGGTCATCGCGGTCGGGGATGTAGTTGTTGACCGTATCCCAGCCGTAGCCTTTGGCATCGATTGACGTCTGATCGACCGTGTCAGGCCAGAACCACGGCACGAACAGGGTGTTCACATCACCATTGCTCGGCGGCTCGTCGGAAACATCCCAGTCGCTCCAGCTCGAGCGTGCCATCACGCACCCCTTCCAGGGCACATTCAACTGGTTGAACAAGGTGAAGAAGTTCACCCTGGGATTCGCATACCAACAGTCGGGATCGAAGGTGTAGCCCGGCGGAACATCCGCAGCTGTTGCCGCTTGCGCATCGCCAATACCCAACAGAGAGCGCACCAGACCGGAAAACTTCGGTAATTTGTCCATCAATGATCCGAAAGTGCCGGTTCCGGGGCCGCTGCCGCCACCGCCACTGGGCGTATAAGTGCAGCCCGTTTCATAGCCGCCCGTATGCCAGCTCAAGCCCCGGCCGCTATGTTCGGACTGCCCGTTGACGTCCATCCATCCCATCTGCTGGCCGCCATTGCCGATGTTGACGGTGCCCGCATAGGGGACCACGGCCATCTTGAGGTTGCTGGAACCGCTCGAGGCGCTGTGCAGTGCTTCGACGAGATCCTTGGCGCCCTGCTTGAGGTCGCCCATCGAGGCCGACATCGAACCCGTGTTGTCGAGCACCAGCGCCACTTCCATGTTGAGGCCGCCATAGATCGACTCGGACGCCACCGTCACATTCGTGCTGGGATAACCGATCACGGCCGCGAAAGGTGTCGGCACCGTTGCCATCAACTGCACCTTGAAACCGTCGCTGGTCTGCGAGGCGGTGATGTTGCTGACAGTTACGCCGAGAAGGTGTTTTGAGTTGACCGCTGCATAGGCTTCCGCGGCTTGCTGGGCGATCGACGCAGCGTCGGCCCCCGTGCCATGTGCAGCGAGCGCCGCAGCATCCGCGGCGTTCTGCATGTGATTGCGAACCGAAAGCACGCGGCTGTAGTCGATCGCATAGGCCACGCAGACGATGATCGGAATGAGAAGCAGGCCCGTCAAAGTCTTGATGCTGCCCCGATCGTCACGCGGAAGCCGGCTCATGTCGTTACCGACAGCCGCTACAGCACGACGAAGCTCGCAACTCGCAAAAGGCATGGAAACTCCTCCAGTGCAGGCCGGAGGCAGTGTGCTCGCAAACGAACTAATGGCGGCCTAATGCTATTGCTTCAATTTTTCAGAAAGTCGTGCCAATCAGCCCACACCATCAATAAGGTTAGCGCCAGATGAAGAGCCGGCCGATGACGGCACACAGCGAACGTCGGGCCGCTCTCGCGATTGCGGCGCTTGTTCGACTATTTCAGCTCCCAGCTCACCGTCACACGCGCCTCGATCTTTTGCGTACCCTCGGAGATCGGTACGCTTTCGGCGGCCGCGGCGCGCGCCAGCATCGGTCCGCGCGGCGCCACGTGCACGGTTTCCTCCGAGATCGTGACGACCGGTCCCAACGATGCGCCGGCCGCCGCCGCATAGAGTTCGGCGCGCCGACGCGCGTTGGCAATCGCCGCCTTGCGCGCCTCATCCTTCAAGGCTTCTGCGTTGGCGACATCGAATGACAGGCCACCGATCTGGTTTGCTCCGAGATTGACCAGGCGGTCGAGCAGATCGCCGACCTTGGCAATGTTGCGCACGATCACATGCACGTCGTTGGTCACGCGATAGCCATCGATGGTGGGTGCGCTGCCATCGCGAGCGTGGACATAGCGTGGCGCCACGTTGAAGAAAGTGGTCTTGATGTCGGCATCCGCGATGCCCGATGCCTTGAGACCGATGGTGAGGTGCGACATGGTCATCGAGTTCTGCGAAAGCGCCGCCGCTGCCGTGGACGCCTCGGTGACGACGCCGCTCTGGATATGGGCGATGTCAGGGCGTGCGTTGATGCTGCCTTCGGCCGACACGGTGACAACACGCTGCATTGCTCTCTCCTGTGCCGCGGCGGGCGCGGTAAGCCCCGTTGTCAGGTGCATGGCCATGAGTGCAAGAACCGCCGAAAGCGCGGCAAGCGCCGTGGCGGATGTTCCACCGTGCCGCATCATGGGGTTAACTCGAGTTGCACGCACCACGCCATCCCTTTCCACCTTTGAACACATACTCACAGCCATTTTCTCGGCAAATCGGTCGCTCGGATTTGCTTGGGCGCGCGAATTCATAGGGCCGGCCTCCAATCGGTTATGCCATCCCAGCACGTGTGACACCCGACATCCATGACGGCGCCAGCTGGAATTCAGGGCGTGTCACCCAGGCTGCCGCTTGGTGGCGTGCGCCACACACTTTTCTCGATACCCGATTTTTGCAGCGCAATCACGGACGAACCACGCCTCACAGCCTCCCTTTTGCCCCGCACACGTTGTCTGGTATAGAGGCGGCCGCACCCGACCGGCCACACCCGTCGGGGCTGGCGGGCCCGTAGCTCAACGGTTAGAGCTGGCGGCTCATAACCGTCTGGTTGCAGGTT
>CAZLHQ010000100.1:0-11510 GCA_964559355.1 uncultured Hyphomicrobiaceae bacterium | reverse complement strand
TGCGCCGGCGGGCGAAGGCGATCAACTTCGGCATCATCTACGGCATCTCGGCGTTCGGCCTCGCGGCCCAGCTCGGCATCTCCAAGCAGGAGGCGGGCGCCTACATCGAAACCTATTTCAAGCGTTTCCCCGGCATCCGCGACTACATGGAGGCGACCAAGGCGGCCGCCCACCGCGACGGCTTCGTCTCGACCGTGTTCGGGCGGCGCGTGCACTACCCGGAGATCAACACCAGGAACCCGTCGATGCGCGGGTTTCTCGAGCGCGCGGCGATCAACGCGCCGATCCAGGGCTCGGCCGCCGATATCATCCGCCGCGCCATGATCCGCATGCCGGCCGCGCTCGAGAAGGCGCATTTGAAGAGTGCGCGCATGCTGCTGCAGGTGCATGACGAGTTGATCTTCGAGGCGCGCGAAAGCGAAATCGAAAAGACACTGAAGGTGGCGCGCGAGGTCATGGAGAAGGCGAGCCTGCCCGCGGTGCAGTTCACGGTTCCCATCCATGTCGACGCCAAGGCCGCCGACAACTGGGAAGCCGCGCATTGAAGTCTGATCCCAACTCCAAGGGTTTTCTCATACTCGGCCCGCAAGCACGGTCAGCGGCCAGGTGATCGTGTGCGTTGCGGCTGGGCCTCCCCAGGCGGTCGCAAGCGCGGGGCGCAGGCTGGCGATGGGGTCCTCACCGCGCGCGGTGCGATAGCGCGCCACCGCAGACCAGCTTGAGAAATAGGCGAGCAACTGATCCAGCGTCCAATGCCGCACCATCACGAATGATGGCGGGGTTATCGGCTCGAAGGGAAATGGCAGATCGCGATAGCCGCGCTCGACGATCGTGCGCTCTGCTGGCCAGTAGGAACCGAGCGTATCGGCATAGAAGCTGCGCACGATCACATCGATGGCGGCATCGTCGATCTGTTGCACACCATACGTCCACGCCGCGATCACGCCGCCCGGCTTCGCCACGCGGCGCACCTCGTCGTAAAAGCGATTGAGATCGAACCAGTGCAGCGCCTGGGCGATGGTGACGAGATCGATCGAGTGGGAGTCGAGACCGCTCGTCTCGGCGCTGGCCACCTTGAAGATGACGCGCTCGCAGGCATGCGCAGCAGCGATCTGCTCGGCGCTCGCGTCCGTGGCCGTGACACGCGCGAAGTGGTCGGCAAGCCCCATTGCGGCCTGTCCGCTGCCGGTGGCGCAGTCCCAGGCGTGATCATGGCGCACGCATTGTTTGGCAAGCCATTCGAACAGCTCCGCCGGATAGGTCGGCCGGGCGGCGGCATAGGTGGAGGCAACGCTGCCGAAGTGGTTTGAGAACGTCGTGGTCATGATCGGCTTCCTTTTGAACCACAAGTCATCGTTCGACGATCAGCAGCGCGGCCAGCGCCATCAGCACCAGCAACACGCCCTTGCGGAATGCCGCTGGCGGCAGGCGTGTGCGCAAATGGCTGCCTGCCGTGACGCCGATGAAAGCGGGTACGATGCCGGCTGCCGATCCCGTCAGCGTTGCAGCATCGAGCAAGCCGATGTGGTGGAGGCCGGCCAACATCACCAGCGAGGAGAGCGTGAAGCAGATGTTGGTGAGTTGCACCACGCCATCTGGCGAAAGGCGCAGCGACAGGGCATAGGGAACGCACGGCATGATCTGCGATCCGGTAAGGCCGTTGATGAATCCATTGACGACGCCGACAGGGATATTGAGCGGGCGCTCCAGGTGCGGCGGAATGACGACGTGCGGCCGCAGCAGCGCATAGAGCGCATAGGCTAGAAGGACGAGGCCGAGGATGCGCGCCGCCGTGCTCGTGTTGACCGTGGCGAGGGCAGTTAGCCCCAAGACGAGGCCCGGAAGCAGTGCTGCGAAGAGTGGCCAGAACCGCGCCCAGGTTTGACGGAATTCGCCAGCCGCGCGCATCACCATCACGTTGCTTGCAAGCGACGGGATGAGGACCAGCGGCATCGCGCGGTCGAGCCCGATTGCAAGCGCAACGATCGGCAGCGCAGTCGTCGCGTAGCCGACGCCCGTCGCGCCTTTGACGAACCCGGCGGTGAGAAAGCCGATGCCGGCAATGGTGATCTCCTCTGGCGTCATCTCGCTGTTGTGGTCCTTGATGCGTTACATCAGTTCAACCGGATTGGTTCGCACTCTATGGTGTCTTGGAGCAGGTTCAACTTTGGCGGCATCGCGTCGAGCGTTGTCGACCCGTTCTAAGACTCAGTGCGCAGGCAGAGCCAACCCGGATCGCATGCTATGCCCGTTCTCGTCCACATCGCTCCGCAAAATGAGGCGTCCCGCATTCGCCGCAATGGTCTGAGGCCGCGGCGCGTGCCTCCCGAATTTTTGGGAGCAGACAGATATGACCGCGTGGTGTGGGCTTTCCCCGTGCTGGCGAGCTACACGCTCACGCACTCCTGGTCGCGCGAGTTGAAGCGCTGGGGGCGCACGGCGCTTGTTGCCGTCACCTTTCGCATCCTCGACGACGAGGTGGTATTCGCGCGCCACTTCGCCCAGCCGCCAATGCCGATGCGTGCCGCCGAGGCCAGCGGATTAATTCGCGCTGCCGTTGATCCGCGTGGCTACGAAATCATGGTTCCGAGGCGCATCGAGCCGGGCGAAATAAGCGCGGTGCGCGTGCTGCCCGAGGCGGTCGGCTGGCGCTACTGGCCCGAGGCAAAAAACCGCCCGCTGCGCGTGTGCGATTGTCCGATGTGCACCCCCAGGGGCGAGGTCAAGGCCGCGCGCTATCGCCGGCGTGTGGCGCTGGCCTTGGCCGCGGCCGATCGCAAGTAGCGGCGCTAATAAGCCTACTCCGCACGCCGGTTCGGTCGACAGGGCCGATTTATCCGGGGCAGGAGCGGCGCCGCAAAGCAGTTGGCCGGCGCTAACCCTTTCCCTGCAAACGTTTGCGTTTTGTTCGATTGCTGACGACTGGAACGAACGACGCTCCGGGGACAGCAGCGCCGCGAGCCACGTCTGCCCGGCTCTATTATTGCCGTCGAGCAATATAATCCGCTCTTTCATAATACCACTTTGCCTTGCGTTGCCGTCGGGAAACGTCCATATAAGGCGGCATCGAACACGCTTTGGTCTGCTCTACCCGGCCTGCACTGCACTGCCGTTATTAGAAGTCTCCAACGCGCGATTTGAGGCCTGAGGGTAATTCCGCCTTTGGGAAACGCCACTTGCTTGGAGGCATCTATGGCGAACGGTACTGTGAAGTGGTTCAACGGCCAGAAGGGTTACGGGTTCATTCAGCCGGAAGAGGGTGGCAGCGACGTGTTCGTCCACATCTCGGCTGTTGAGCGCGCTGGCATGTCGACGCTTCACGAGGGTCAGAAGGTTTCCTTCGAGACCGAGCGCGGCCGCAACGGCAAGATCGCCGCGACCAACTTGCGCGCGATCTGAGGACTTCATCGTCCAAGGTGTCTTCATAAATCGAAGACCTCACGGGAGCGGCTGATAGCTGCTCCCGTTGTGCTAGTTGCTAGGCCGCATGCGACACGCGGCGAGGAGACGGAATGGCAAAGGAAGAGATGCTCGAGTTCGAGGGCGTGGTGGCCGAAGTGCTGCCGGATGCCCGCTGCCGTGTGACGCTGGACAACGGCCACGAGGTGATCGCCTACACGTCCGGACGCATGAAGAAGAACCGCATCCGCATCCTTGCCGGCGACCGTGTGACGATCGAGATGACTCCCTACGATCTGACCAAGGGGCGCATCAATTTCCGTCACAAGGATCAGCGCGGGCCGGGCCCTGCTGGCGGCGGTCCTGGCGGCGGACAGGGTGGTGCACCCGGCGGTGGACCTGGTGGAGGTGGCGGCGGGCCGGGCGGTAATCGCCGCCGGTGACGCACGCAGCGCATTTCACAGGCGCGCTGGTCTTGGCCGCTGGGCAAATGTGACCGAAGGCGCTCGGCGCCAGCATTGCACGTCATCCAGCTTGCATTTGTATCTGCACAACGAAGACGCCCGCGCTCGCCTCGCGGGCATTTTCTTTGGCTCTGTTCTCTTATGATGTTGAAGCGCCAGTCACCCTTTGAAATGACGCCCAGACGTTGAGGCTGCCGACGATGCCAACCCGGCACGTCAACATTGGTGCCGGATAGATCGCTTTCTATTGGAGCAAACGACAGTTTGCCGGCATGCGTGCCCTCGTTGCACGGGCAGACCGAATGCGGGGCTGTATACTTTCCAGGATCGCAAGTGATTCGCTGCCATCGCAGCGGCTCCTCTATGGCCTCGGGAAGATCGATGTCCTCGCGCCGCGCATTATTGGGATGTCTGCTCGCCGGTCTGGCCATGCTGCCAGCCGCGCCGTTGCATGCCGAGCGCTACGCGAATATTGCCGGTCTGGCGCCTGGGCGCTTCGTGTGGAGCCCGACGATTGCACCGTCCGGGCCGGTGACGATCCTGGTGTCGCTGGCGGAACGGTCGGTGCACGTTTATCGCAGCGGCGTGGAGATCGGCATTTCCAACGCCATCATCGATGGCGATGCCAGCGTGGCGGGAGGTGTATTCCTGCTGTCAGGCATGTCGGATGCTGCGGGTTCGGGGAGCGATGGCGCTGGCGCGCGAAACAAGCTGGCTGCCTTGCCAGACTGGCGAGGAACCGAATTGCTGGCGCTTGGGGCGCGGCACTTTGGGGAAGCCAGACAGCGAGTCCGCGTGCCGCATGATTTTGCAGCCCTGTTGCAAGCGGCCAGCCATCGGGGGACGACTCTGGTGGTGGCACAGCAGCGTTCGCAAGTGCAGACGTTCAAAGCCGCAGGACCGTTCGTCAGCCCGATCGAGACGGGCAGCATCGATTCGGTTGCGCGGTTTGCCATGCCCGGTTTGAAGCAGGCCGATCAGGCAAAGCCGCCAGTTCCAGCCACTCCACCATCTGTTGGCGCAACCAAAACGTCACCGGCCGGTTCGCAAACCGCTGCGGTCGCGGAGAGCGCGGGCGAGATCACGTCACTGCTGGTTTCGCGCGCCGATCTATCGGCATACGTGTTGAGAAACGGTCGCATGGTTGATCGGCTGCCGATCGCCGTGCAGGACCCCACGCAGCCGCTGGGCACCCATGCCGTCATGCTCGTCGAGCCAGCAGCCGCGGCGAGAGAGGCGCGCTGGCTGGCTGTCGGTCTTGATGACGAGGCGACGGCGCCGCACGTTGCTGAGCATCACGCCGAGCAGTCATTGCGGCGCGTGCGCTTCATGGACCAGGGGCGCACAGCCACATTGGCTTCGCAATTGCGTGCGGGCACCACCATCGTGCTGATGGATGGGCACGGCCCGTCGGCGACTGAAACCCCGCGCACGGATGTTGCGCTGCTGTCGAGCGATGCCTCGCTTGCCGGCGATAAGGCGGCCCGCGATCAAACACCGGGCGCACTTTTACGGTTGCAAAAATTGCGGGCATTGAAAAGTACGGCGACGCCGGCGCTGGCAGCCAAGCGCAAGCTGCAGTCCGCCGCTGCGGGCCCCGCATCGTCGAAACCGCGCGGGCAGGTGCGTGCACGCAAAGGGCCGCTCGATCAGCGCGAGGCTTGGCCCGATAGCATCTATTGGCCTTATTGACGGGCAAGCCAGCACGTCACGCGCTCGCACGCGGTCCATTTGCCTGTCTCGATATTCGTCTTCAGTCCTGGCGCATGGCTGCGGCGTGCGAAACGCCAAGGCCCATTGACAGTGCGTCATGCAGTGCGGCCGGTCCGGCTTCGCGCGCCACCGCTTCCGGGACGATCCAGGCGCGGTAATCATCGCTTTCGACGGTCTGTCGGCAATTGAGCCGCCCGCGCTCTATCGCGCACGTTTGGTCGGCGGCGACCATGCGCGATTCCCGGCGATCGTGACGCAAGATGCGCAAGTCGACCGGCTGCATCCAGGCGCGCGAACCACCCAGATCGACATCGCGGAAAACACATGCAAGCTGATTGCTGCAGGCGCCGGCGCGTTTGCCGAGCGCAATGCCGGGGCCAAATCCCTTGTTGCGCGAGATGCGATCGGCGGGCTTTTCTTCGCCACGGCTGATGTAGCAGTTTTCCTCCACACACAGCATCGGATCGGCATTCTTGTTCCAGCGGCGGATGCCGCGGTTGCCTGGCGTCATCACGATCAGGATGGTGGCGCGGGTCGAGCTGGCAGTGCTTTCTGCGGCTCTTGCTGCGGGCGCAGGTTCATGTGTCGAGCCGGTGGCGATCAGGCTCGTCGCATTGGGGGTGATGACAGGGGCGGGCAAAGGTTGCTGGCGGGCTGCGGCCAGACGCGCGCGACGATTGGCTTCGAGTCGCATGGCCAGATGGTCGGCGCGCTTGCGCATGGCCAGGGCGGCGCGGCGGGCCTGCTCGGCGTGGCGGACTTCGGCTTCAGCGGCCTCAGCCTGCTTGCGCACGCGCTCCTCTTCGCGGGCCTGGCGCGCAGCACGCAGCCGCTCTGTCAACCGCCGGGATTCCTGTTCGCGTTGTGCGGCCTTGTCCTGAGCTTCCTTGCGCTCGGCGTCGCGCTGGCGCTGCAACTCGTCCTCGCGGGCGATGCGGGCCTTCTCCTCCTCGAGTGCACGGCGGGCCTGCTCGGCCTTAGCTGCCTTCTCGCGCTCCTGGCGCTCGCGTTCCGCCTTCTCGCTGGCCTGTGCAGTGGCGCGATCACGCGCAACCTGTTCTTCGCGCTGCAACTCGGCGCGTGCACGGGCTTCCGCCTCGGCCTTGGCGCGCGCCAGCATCTCTTCCTCGTAGGCTTTCTGCAATTCGGCGTCGCGCGATTGGCCGTCGGCCTCGTTGGCGGTCTTGCCGGGCGCCGCAGGCGCGGAGGTTCCCGCCGTGGGTGGCTGCTGTGGCGCGCGCTCGGCTGGATCGAGACGCGCTGGAGCCGTCTGCGATATCGGCGGCCGCGCCGGCGACTTCGGCTTGCTGGAGGTCTGCGCACCCTCCGTCTCGGAAACTGACTTCTGCGCATTTCGCGGACGCTTGGCGGCAGGCTTGTCTCCTTCGGCAAAGCGATTGGCGATTTCGTGTGCAGGGTCGGCAGGCGGCGCCGATTTGCCAGCGGCCGTGTTCTCCGCGGCCATGGCGGGAAGCGCGACGAATGCAATTGCGGCTACCGCAAGGCCGGCGACGAGCGTACCGCCTCTGAATTTCCGGTTTGGAGACAAGCCGCGATGTTGGCCGGCAATTGCGAGACGCCACACCGGATTTGCCGTTCGAATGCCCGAACATGTGCCGCGCACGATGAACATGAGTGCCTCCAACCCCTTAGTGCGAACGTGCGCAGAAATGCTCTCGACCCGCACGCGTCCGTTCGCCAAGCTACGTTCGAACACAATTCAGGCAACAAAGCGGATTGCGGTTGAATGGCGTGTGAACGACGCCTGGCTGCGACGCTTGCGTCACTCCGCAGCGCGGGCCATGGCCGCCAGCGCGGCGAGACCTTCCCGGTAAGTCGGATAGGCGAGCGTAACGCCGAGGTCGCACTTCATCAGGTTGTTTCGGACCCGCTTATTCTCGCCGTAAAAACTTGCCGCCATTGGCGATAGTTCTGCCTCGTCGAAGGGTATGGCGGGTGGCAGCGGCAGGTTCAGCAGCGTTGCCGCGTGCGCGATAACATCTTGTGGCGGCGCTGGCTCATCGTCGGCGACATTGTAGATCGGCGCGTTGCCGTGGCCCTGCATCGAGGCGAGGCAGACGCGCGCAATATCCGCGACGTGGATGCGATTGAAGCTCTGGCCCGCCTTGATGATGCGCCGCGCGCGGCCCGAGCGCACCGTGTCGATGGCGCTGCGTCCGGGGCCATAGATGCCGGCGAGGCGAAACAGCACGACACGTTTGCCACTCGTTGAAGCGAAGTCGAGCCACTCCTGTTCGGCGGCAAAGCGCCGGCGCGAGCGCTCCGAGATTGGCGCGCACGCCGTGGTCTCGTCGATCCAGGCGCCGTCATGATCGCCATAAACGCCGACGGTGGAGAGATAGCCGATCCATTTGAGATCGGGAGCGTTGGCCAAGTCGTCGCGATAGTGGCGCAGCACCGGATCTCCGGCGGCTCCCGGCGGAATCGAGAGCAGCAAATGGGTGGCGCGCGTCAGCGATGCGACCAGAGCGCCGTTGCGCTGTGCGCCGTCGTAGACGAACGCCTCGATGCCGCCGAAACGCAGCACTTGCGCGGCGTCCGCATCACGCACCGTGCCGGCGATCGTCCACGCCTTGCGATCGAGGCTGGCGGCCAGATGCTGTGCGCTGAAGCCCATGCCGAAACAGAACAAGTGCATGCCGTCTCCTTGCTTCATCACTCGTCAGCGGCCAGCGCTCCGTCAGCAAATCCGAGCGCTGTCGCCCATTCGGCGCGCACGTCCGCGTCGACCTCGCCAGCGTAGCGCTGCTGCGCCTCGGCGTTAACCCCTTCGCGTGAGGCGAGGCAATGCAACGCATATACAGCCATCGCGCGCACAAGTGGTGAGGTGTCGTCGAGGCGTTTGCGGATGGCGGGCAGATATCCGGAGTCGCCAGAGTTGGCGGTGGCAATCACGACGTTGCGGACAAAGCGGTCACGACCCGTGCGCTTGATCGGCGTGCCGGCAAAACGGGCGCGGAACGCTGCGTCGTCGAGTTCGAGCAATTCCGCAAGCGGCGGATTGTCGGTTTCAAGGCGAGCGGCAAAACGAGTTTCGCGCGCCGTCCGGGCAAACTTGTTCCACGGGCACACCGCGAGGCAATCGTCGCAGCCAAACACGCGATTGCCGATGGCTGCTCTGAAGCTGCGTGGAATCGTGCCTTTATGCTCGATCGTAAGATAGGCAATGCAGCGGCTTGCATCCAACTCGTAGGGGGCCGGGAAGGCGCCGGTGGGGCAGATGTCGAGGCAGCGACGGCACGAGCCACAGTGGTCGGACTCGCTGGCAATGGGTGCAAGCTCAGCGGTGGTCAGGATTGCGCCAAGGAAAAGCCACGACCCATGCGTGCGCGAGACGAGGTTGGTATGCTTTCCCTGCCAGCCCAGACCAGCCGCTGCGGCGAGCGGCTTTTCCATCAGCGGCGCGGTATCGACGAACACCTTGACGTCAGCGCCGGTCTGCCCAGCCACTGATTGCGCCAGCTGCTTCAGCCGCGATTTGACGATGTTATGATAATCCTTGCCGCAGGCGTAGACGGAGATCGCGGCGCGCGCCGTGTCTTGCAATGCCATGAGCGGATCGCGGCTGGGCGCATAGCTCATGCCGAGCATGATGATGCTGCGCGCCTGTGGCCATAACGCGAGCGCATCACTTCTGCGCACCTGCTCCCGCGCCATCCAGTCCATATCGCCATGGCGGCCAAGTTCGATGAAGCGGCCGAGTTCGGCGGCGGCATCGATGGGGCGATCGCGCATGGCTTGCGGTGTCGTGATGCCGAATGCGTCGAAGCCAAGCTCGTTGGCGCGCAGCTCGATGCGGAGGGCAATCTCTTGCGCTGTGCCGGGCGCGCGGTGTGCGGCTTGGCTTGGTGGTGCGCGTGTCATCGCTTGGCTCGCGGGGTCGCAATCTGGTGCATCAAAAATCAGGGTCGGCATAGTGCAGCGGTGCTGCGACGCCCGAAATGCGGTCGGCCAGCAACGGCCGCATCGACGGGCGCGACTTCATGCGGGCATACCATGTTCGCGCTGGATCGTTGTCGTCCCACGGCACTTCGCCCAAATAGTCGAGACACGACAATTGCGCGGCCGCTGCAAGATCGGCAAAGCTCATCTCATCGCCGGCAAGCCAGCGCCGCTCGTGCGCCAGATAGCCGATATAGCTGAGGTGGTAGCCGAGATTGGCGCGGACGGCGCGCAGGATCGCTGCGTCCGGCGGGCTGGCGCCTTGGCTGCGGTAGCCGCGATAGACGCGCTCCTCCAGCACCTCGCGCGTCACCTCGCGATTGAGCTTGCCGTGAAACCAGTCCACCAGACGGCGCACCTCGGCGCGCTCCTCCCGGTTGCCGGGAAACAGCGGTACGGCGCGGCCGTCGATCGGGTGGCGCCGCAACTCTTCGGCAACGTACTCGGAAATGGCGTAGCTGCCGCAGAGCACCGGCCCGGTGTCCAGCCGCAGCACCGGCAACTCGCCGGCCGGGTTCATCGCCAGCAATTGCGGGCGGTATTCCCACGGGCGCTCCTCGACGAGCTCGAACGGCAGGCCGAGCTCGGCCAGCAGGATGCGGATCGAGCGGGAATGCGGACAGAGCCTGAAGTGCGTCAGGATGTGCATGTGCGGCTATGTCTGTTTCCTCGTGGGTCTCATTGTGTGAGCTGGCCATTGGCGATATTTGCGTCAAGCCTTGACGTGAGCCTATCACACGGCGTTCCACCCGCGACCTGTTGCCGTGGAGCGGCACATGCCTGCGGCAAATCCTGTTAGAGCATTTTCCGACGAAGTGGCCGCCGGATTGCCAAAGGCAGGGGGCTGGCGCCTCCTTCGCGTGCGTCGAACGGGCGCTCGAGTTGAGGAGTGGTGCAGCCGCGTCTTGCGGAGGTGATGCAACCGACATTGGACCCGCTCCACCAGGGCGCACTAGAGAAGGTCCGATCTTGATGGAATCACTTTGGCCGTGGTGGCCTGCTCTAGATCCTTGTTTGAGAGTCTGATTCACGCCCTCGATGGAATCGGAAGTGGTTCCACCTCAGTCGATCAGGCTCTAAGGACGAACCGGAGACCAAAGACCATGTCGATCTGGCAAGTGATCCTGCTCGGAGTCATCGAGGGACTGACCGAGTTCATCCCGGTTTCCTCCACCGGCCATGTGCTGCTTGCAGGCTACTTCCTGGGCTTCAAGTCGCCGGGCAAGTCGTTCGAGGTGTTGATACAGCTCGGCGCCATCCTGGCCATCCTGACGGTCTATGCCGCCCGCCTCATCCGCCTGATACTCGATCTTGGGTACGATCCGCGCGCGCGCCGCTTCGTCGCTGGTATCTTGATTGCGTTTCTACCCGCCGCCGTCATCGGTGCGCTGGGGCATTCGTTCATCAAGAGCGTGCTGTTCGAGACGCCGATGCTGATCTGCGTGATGCTGATCCTGGGCGGGTTCGTGCTGCTGGTGGTCGACCGGCTGCCGCTGAAGCCTGCCTATCACGATGCCATGGATTTTTCGCCCTCACTCGCGCTCAAGATCGGCCTGTGCCAGTGCCTCGCCATGGTGCCGGGAGTGTCGCGGTCGGGTTCCACCATCGTCGGCGCCATGCTGCTGGGCGCTGACAAGCGCTCGGCGGCGGAGTTTTCGTTTTATCTGGCCATGCCGACCATGGCGGGCGCCTTCGCTTACGATCTCTACAAGAATTGGTCGGCGCTCAAGGTCGACGACGTGACAGGAATTGCGGTGGGCTTCATCACGGCGTTTGTTTGCGGTGCGTTCGTGGTGCGCTATCTGCTCGGCTTCGTCGCCCGCCACGGCTATGCGTTGTTTGGCTGGTGGCGCATCATTGTCGGCGGTATGGCGCTGGGCGCGCTGCTGGTGCTCGGCCAATAAGTGCTCGGCCAATAGAGTGCTTCCGGAAAAGTGGGAACCGGTTTTCCGATAAGAAGCACGACAAAAC
>CAZLHQ010000099.1:0-11569 GCA_964559355.1 uncultured Hyphomicrobiaceae bacterium | reverse complement strand
CAATAGTGCCGATGTTGCAGTGCGGCTTCGTCCGCTCGAATTTTGCCTTCGCCATGGTGTGTCCCTGAGAATGCGAACAAATGCATTGCGTCGCCCGATTTTCGCGGTCAACGCACGGTGCCCGAGTGTCTAAGGCTTGCAGCCGCCACCTTCAAGCCCCTTGTCACGTTCCAGCCGCCGCCCCCGAGGCGCCCAGCCTGCCGCCGGACGGCGCCCAGGCAGCAGCAGCGAAGCCGTCGGTTGCTTTATGCGGAGGGTTCACGCGTGTTTGGCGCCCTTAGAGCAGTTCAACTTAATTAGAGCAGTTCAACTTAAATGGAATCGCCTCGTGATTTGGTGGCCTGCTCTAAGTCCTTGATTGGGAGTCTGTTTCACGCCCTCGATGGAAACGCTTGGCGTTTCCATCTCGGACGATCAGGCTCGAGGCCGCATCGGACCACCCGACGGTCTTGCCGATCGGCGGTAATGGTCACTAGCGGTCAATCGCGCCCCGCGCGTCCGAGCAAACAAGCTGATTTGCAAGGCTTTTGTTTCGAGCCGAGATTGCAAAAGCGGATTTCCGGCAGCCAAGTCGCCAGACGGGCCAACTGGTACAATGCGCGGCGCATGCAGGAGCCGGTGGAACGCTCACGAATTAGGCGCATCGCACGTCAAATAGGCGGACCGGCTCCTTGGTCACGCCCGATTTGACGAGAATTGCGCGCTTCGTTCCGGCATTCCCACCACGCCCGGGCGCTGGCACGATACTGGCACCCTTACAGGCGCTCGCAAGCAATGGCATGCATGAGCACGCCAACTCTCCTCAAGGCCGTACAGCTCCGGATGCTCGATGCCGATCCTGACCAAGCTTCACCATCACACCCGCTACACCTATGACCGGCCGGTTGCCCTTGGGCCGCAACTCATTCGATTGCGACCTGCGCTGCACAGCAGAACGCGCGTGCCGAGCTATTCCCTCAAGGTGACGCCCGAAAATCATTTCGTGAACTGGCAGCAAGACCCGCACGGCAATTGGATCGCGCGGTTTGTGTTTCCCGAGACGACCACCGAATTCTCGATCACCGTCGACCTGCTCGCGGAAATCGCCGTTTTCAATCCGTTCGATTTCTTCGTTGAGCCGCAGGCCGAGGCGTTCCCGTTCGCCTACGCCGACGAACAGCGGCGCGACTTGGCCGCCTATCTCGAGCCGGAACCTGCCGGCCCCCTTCTGCAATCCTATCTCGACACCATACCCAAGAGCGCCGACCGCACCGTCGAACATCTGGTCGAACTCAATGCGCGGCTCCATCAGCACATCCGCTATGTCGTGAGAATGGAAGCCGGCGTCCAAACCCCTGAGGAGACGCTCGCTGTACGCTCAGGCTCGTGCCGCGATACCGGCTGGCTGCTCGTTCAGATCCTGCGGCACCTGGGTCTCGCCGCTCGCTTCGTCTCGGGCTATCTGATCCAGCTCAAGCCGGATTTGAAAAGCCTCGATGGTCCGTCTGGCACCGATCATGACTTCACCGACCTGCACGCCTGGGCCGAGGTTTATATTCCAGGTGCAGGCTGGCTCGGCCTCGACCCCACGTCAGGCTTGTTTGCGGGCGAGGGCCACATTCCGCTGGCGGCAACCCCGCACTACGTTTCGGCAGCACCCATCAGCGGCATGGTCGACGCGGCCGGCGTCGATTTCCATTTCGAGATGCATGTGGAGCGCATCGACGAGCGGCCACGTGTGACGCTGCCGTTCTCGGACGAGGCGTGGGCAGCGCTCGTAGCGGTTGGCGAGACCGTCGATCGCGACCTCGCCGCCAACGACGTTCGCCTGACGATGGGAGGCGAGCCGACCTTTGTCTCGATCGACGATTATCAATCCGCAGAGTGGAACACGGCTGCCGTCGGACCCGACAAGCGGGCGCTCGCCGACGATCTGATCCGCCGTTTGCGCGCCCGCTTCTCACCCGGCGGCCTGCTGCACTATGGTCAAGGCAAGTGGTATCCGGGCGAGAGCCTGCCACGCTGGAGCTTCGCACTTTACTGGCGGCGCGACGGCAAACCGATCTGGCAGGATCAAAGCCTGATCGCAACCGAGGCATCACCTCAGCCGGTGAACATCGAGGACGCGCAGGCGATCGCTTCGGGAATCGCCGAACATCTCGGTCTCAGCGCCGATCATGCCGTCGCGGCTTACGAGGATCCTGCTCACTGGATTCTCAAGGAATCGATGCTTCCAGGCAATGTCGATCCTTTCGACACCAAACTCGATGACGCCGAAGAGCGGGCCCGCTTCGCACGCGTGTTCGAGCATGGACTTGCCGCTCCCACCGGCTATGTGCTGCCGATCCAGCGTTGGAACGCCAAGCCGCATGGCGGTTGGATGAGCGAGCACTGGCAACTGCGCCGCAAGCGACTCTATCTGGCGCCCGGCGACAGTCCGCTCGGCCTGCGACTGCCGCTCAACGCCCTCCCGTGGCTGCCGGCTGCCGCCTGCCCCCACGTCGTCGGAGCCGACCCGTTTGCCGAACGCGGCGAATTGCCCGATCCCGACGCGATGAATCAAGCCTATCGCCGCCTCGCCGAGCCCGATGCACGCGAAATCGTTTCACCGCAGCGTGACATCATCGACGCCGCGGTCCGCACCGCGCTGGCCGTGGAGGTGCGTGACGATCGCATTTGTGTCTTCATGCCGCCGGTCGAAACGCTTGAGGATTATCTGGAGCTTCTCTCCGCCGTCGAAACAGCGGCCCGCGACCGCAAGCTGCCGATTCACATCGAAGGCTATCCGCCGCCCCACGATCCGCGCCTCAACGTCATCAAGGTCACGCCCGATCCCGGCGTCATCGAGGTCAACGTCCATCCCGCCAGCTCCTGGAAGGAGTGCGTAGAGATCACCCGCGGACTCTACGAGGATGCGCGGAACTCGCGGCTGGGCGCCGACAAATTCATGATCGACGGCCGCCACACGGGCACCGGTGGTGGCAACCATGTCGTGGTCGGCGGCAGTACGCCGGCCGACAGTCCATTCCTGCGCCGGCCCGATCTGCTGCGCAGCTTGATCGTCTATTGGCAGCGCCATCCTTCCTTGTCGTATCTGTTCTCCGGGCTGTTCGTCGGTCCCACAAGCCAGGCGCCGCGGATCGATGAAGCGCGTCACGAAAGCCTCTACGAGCTCGATATTGCAATGTCGTTGATCCCCTCCCCTGGCGAAGGAGAAGCGCCGCCGCCATGGCTCGTCGATCGCCTGTTGCGCAATCTGCTCGTCGATGCCACCGGCAACACGCATCGCGCAGAAATCTGCATCGACAAGCTCTACTCACCCGACTCCAGCTCGGGCCGGCTGGGCTTGGTCGAGTTCCGTTCCTTCGAGATGCCGCCCGACGCGCGCATGAGCCTGGCACAGCAGCTTTTGTTGCGCGCCCTCATTGCCTGGTTCTGGCGCGAGCCGCAATCAGGCGCGCTGGAACGGTGGGGCACGGCTCTGCACGATCGCTTCATGCTGCCGCACTTCGTGTGGACGGATTTTCTCGGCGTTCTCGATGATCTGGCGCGCGCTGGATATCCGCTCGATGCCGAATGGTTCACGGCCCAACGGGAGTTCCGTTTTCCGCTCTACGGCTCGGTCGAGCATGGCGGGGTTCATCTCGATCTTCGCCAGGCGCTGGAACCGTGGCATGTGCTGGGCGAGGAGGGCGCTGCGGGAGGCACGGTACGCTTTGTCGACGCCTCGGTGGAGCGGCTGCAGGTCCACGTTCAGGGCCTCAACGCCAGTCGTCACATCATCTGCTGCAACGGCCGCCGTGTGCCCATGCTATCCACGGGCCGGACAGGTGAAGCGGTCGGCGGCGTTCGCTTCAAGGCGTGGCAGCCAGCCTCCAGCCTGCATCCGACCATTCCCGTGCACGCGCCATTGACGTTCGATGTGCTCGACACGTGGAGCCGTGTCTCGCTGGGAGGATGCGTCTACCATGTCGCGCATTCGGGCGGACGCAACTACACCACCTTCCCGGTCAACTCCTACGAGGCGGAGGCGCGGCGGCTCGCCCGCTTCCAGGACCACGGCCACACGCCCGGCCTGTGGCAAACGCCGCCGCTCGAACCCAATAACGAGTATCCCGCAACGCTCGATCTCAGGCGGCCTGCGCCGCAATGATCACTAAGCGTCTGACCGACCGACACTGCGCCCCATGAGGCGGGCTCATAGTGAACTCGCCGACCCGACGAGTGCTGTGCGCGGGGACTTGAGACGACACCCGCTCTCCTCGCCCGCGCCGAACTTCAGCTCGCCTGCTGGCGCGCGAACAGATTGCGATGGGTTTCCCGCAACTCGTTCTTGAGTACCTTGCTCATCGTGTTGCGTGGCAGTGCCGCGACGAAGATCACACGCTTGGGACACTTGAACTTGGCCAGGCGTCCCTCCAGCCGCTTGATGACCGTCTTCTCGTCGAGCGTCGATCTGCCATCCGTAACGACAACCGCTGCGACCGCCTCGCCGAAATCGGGATGCGGCACGCCGATTACAGCACTTTCGACGACGCCCTCGATTTCGTCGATCTCCGCCTCGACTTCCTTGGGATAGACGTTGTAGCCGCCGGTGATCACGAGATCCTTGCCGCGACCGACGATGCTGACGTAGCCGTTGGCGTCGATCTTGCCGAGATCGCCGGTGATGAAATAGCCGTCCGGCCGGAACTCGGACGCCGTCTTCTCCGGCATCCGCCAATAGCCCTTGAAGACATTGGGGCCGCGTACTTCGATCATGCCGACTTCACCGGTCGCGATCGGTGCGCCGCTCTCGGGATCGGCAATGCGGACGCTGACGCCCGGTAGCGGCAATCCAACCGATCCCGCCACGCGCTCGCCGCTGTAGGGATTGGAGGTCAGCATGTTGGTCTCGGTCATACCGTATCGTTCGAGAATGGCGTGCCCTGTGCGGGCTTTCCATTCACGATGTGTTTCGGCAAGCAGTGGTGCTGATCCCGAGATGAACACGCGTATGTGCTTGGTTGCATCCACGGTCAGCCGGGGATCTTGCAGCATGCGCGTATAGAAGGTCGGCACGCCCATCATCGTCGTGACGTTCGGCAGAACCTTGAAGACGACGTCCAGATCGAACTTGGGCAGGAAATGCATGGACCCACCCGAAACAAGCATCACGTTGGTCGCAACGAACAGGCCATGCGTGTGGAAAATCGGCAGCGCATGCAGCAGCACGTCACTGCTCGTGAACCGCCACGTTTCGATCAGGGCGTGCGCATTGGAGACGAGGTTTTCATGGGTCAGCATGGCTCCCTTGGATCGGCCCGTCGTGCCCGATGTGTAGAGAATCGCGGCCAGATCATCCTGGCTGCGCGCCACGGTCTCGAATGTCGTCGCTGCCGCAAGCGCGCGATCGGAAAGGGTTCCCGCCGATTGCGCACCGGGTGACCACACACCAAGTGTTTCGAGCTTTGCCCCGGTCTTTGCCGCGATCGGCGCCATCTCGCTGGCACGCGCCGGATCGCAAACGAACACGCGCGGTTCCGCATCACCCAGGAAATAATCGATCTCTGCGGCGGTGTAGGCGGTGTTGAGCGGCAGGAACACGGCGCCGGCGCGAACCGTGCCGAGATAGAGCATCAGCGCCTCGATGCTCTTTTCCACTTGCACCGCAACTCGGTCGCCCGGCACCACACCTAGCTCGCGCAATGCGTTGGCGAACCGCGCCGACACCTCGGCCACGTCGCGATAGGTGTAGGTCCGCCCCCCCGGCAGATGCGCGAAGATGGCATCGGCGGCTGCGTTGTTGGACCAAATTTGCTGGTAGAGATTGGCGTTCATGGCTCAATTCCGTTCGATCACGACTGCGGCTCGCCCTATGTGCGGTTCAAAATGCCGGGCGGTCTCATGCACTCAGTTTGGGCTCAAGATCCCCGTCTTCCTATGGCGGCATCGACTTGCCCCAGCAGCGTCCGAGCGCGGCTTGCAGGCGCTACTTGGCCGATAAGCTCTGCAACTGCCTCCGATGTCGCAATCGGACGGCGGTTTGCAAATGCCTCGTGGTTGGCTTCGATCGTTTCCAGATCGTAGCGATAGTTGACCATCAAACCGTAGGATTCTCGCAATCCCTTCGCCGACATGTCGGCCATCCAGTTGACGTGCTCGACGCGTGCGCCGTTGCCCAGATGAAAGCGTGCAACCGGATCGCGCGGGCCGCGGTCGAGGCCGGCTCCCGCCACATAGCGCGCTCCCAGCCGCAACAGAACGTCTTTGAGAAGCGTCGCGTTGGCAAAGCCCTGCACCTCTGCCGTGGCTGCGAGCCGCTCGATGCCTTGAGCAAGGCTTGGAGCATGCGTTGCCGACAAAACCAGCTGCGCGACGTTCGGCGCCACATGCTGGTCGAGCGGCGTCGCAGGATCGTTGATCCAGGCGCGCAGTGAAGGTATCGGCGATAACGTCGAGAAGGTCGTCAGCGACGGCAATTCGCGCGCCAGATCGGCTGCCACCTGCTTGATCAGGAAATTGCCGAACGAAACTCCGCGCAATCCCGGCTGGCAGTTCGATATCGAATAGAAGACCGCGGTCGTCGGTGCGGCCACTTTCGCGAAATCCTGCTCCGCCACCATCGGAGCGCGAATGATCGGCTCGATTTTCTGCGACAGATGATCGAGCAGCGCCACCTCGATGAAGATCAGCGGATCGTCGGGCAGTGCGGGATGGAAGAATGCAAAGCAGCGCCGATCCGCGGCCAGTCGCCGGCGCAGATCGTCCCAGCCGGCGATCGCATGCACGGCTTCATAGGCGATGAGCTTTTCCAGAATCGATGCCGGAGTATTCCAATCAATGCGCCGCAAGGTCAGGAAGCCGCGGTTGAACCACGACGCGAACAGGTGCTTCAGATCGTCGTCGACGGGGGCGAACTGCGGGTTGGCGCTAAGGTTCTTCAGCAACAAATCCCTCAGGCCAACCAGGGTTGCGGTTCCGCCCGGCGCCATATTGAGCCTGCGGAAAAGCTCCTGACGCGGCGGCTCCACTGCCGCAGTCAATTCAGCGAGCGTGCTTTGCGACGGCGCGGCGCGCCACTTGTCGACCGCGTTGGCCAGTCGTGCTTCGTCGGGCCCATAGCGCTGCGAAACAAGATTGAGGAATTCGAGCAGCTCGTGCGGCTTTGCCGAACGGATGATGTGGTTGAGATCGTGAGCAATCACAGTCCCAAGCACCTCACCACGCTCCGACAGCAGGGCATCGGCGAGCAGGCGCACGCGCTCGGCAAGCCCCACCTCTTTTCCGGTCCCGCTGACCGGCG
Source organism: uncultured Hyphomicrobiaceae bacterium (assembly GCA_964559355.1). GTDB lineage: Bacteria > Pseudomonadota > Alphaproteobacteria > Rhizobiales > Hyphomicrobiaceae > JAEUMD01. Next base: position 4,305 of record CAZLHQ010000099.1, on the reverse strand, counting down.
CAGTGCCGAGCCCGACAGCAAATCGCAAATGCTCGATCCATTGCCGTGCGCTCCACGCCGTCTGGGCGGACTTTGCAGGCGCTGGCGTTGTCGCCAGCGCAAGCGCTGTTGTCGGGCTCATGTGCGAGGACCCTTCACCGGTATGACCCAGATTTCGTTGGGGACCATTAGGGTCTGGCGGTCCCGCTGTATTCGTCATCGTCGTCGTCCCAGCGATTGGATTACTTGATCGGCCCCATAACGTAGTCGGGAAGCCACGTCGCAATTTGAGGGAAGAAGCACATGATCACGATGCCGAGCAGCATCACCAGAACGTAGGGCAGCGACCCCCACAGCACCTCTCGCGTCGGTACTGTCGGCGCGATGGCGTTGATGACGAACAGGTTCAAGCCAACCGGAGGCGTGATAAGCCCTATCTCCATGTTGATGGTCAGGATGACCGCGAACCAGTAGGGATCAAAACCTGCCTGCGTGATGATCGGGAACAGCAACGGCGCGGCCATCACGATGATGGCGACCGGTGGCAGGAACATGCCAGACACCAGCAGGAAAACGTTGACGATGCCGAGCAGAACCCACTTATTGACGCCAAGGCCCGCGATCGTCTGCGCAACGGTCTGCGTGATGAAAAGCGACGACAACGCGAAGGCGAACAGCTCGGCCGCCGCCATGATCATCATGATCATGACGCTCTCCTTCATCGTTGACTGGAAAATGCTGACGTGAGGCTTCAGCGTGAACAGCCGGTAGATGAGCGTCACCGTGACGAGCGTGATGAGTGCGCCAGCGCCGGCCGCCTCCGATGGCGTCGCAATGCCGCCGTAGAGCACATAGAGCGTGCCGACGATGATGATGATGAAGGGCAGCACGCGGGGCAGCGTCGCGAGCTTCTCGACGAAGGAGAAACGCTGGCCGGTATCATCGAAGCGATAACCCTTGCGCCAGCAATCATAGAGCGCCCACGCCATGAACATGACCGTCAGCATCAGGCCGGGCATGACGCCAGCCAGGAACAGCCGGCCAATCGAGGTTTCCGTCGCGATGCCGTACACGATCATCGTGACCGACGGCGGGATCAGGATGCCGAGCGTGCCGCCGGCTGCAATCGAACCGGTGGCAACAGAAGAGGGATAGCCCCGCTTCATCATCTCGGGGATGCCCATTTTGCCGATCGCCGCGCAAGTCGCGGGCGAAGAGCCCGTCATGCCCGCAAACACCGCGCATGCGCCGATGTTGGAAAGCACCAGCCCGCCCGGCACGCGCCCGAGCCAGCGATCGAGCGCCGCGTAGAGATCGCGCCCGGCAGGTGTCGCCGCCACTGCCGCGCCCATCAGCACGAACATCGGGATGGACACGTAGGCAAGGTTCGCAATGCCGCCGAAGATCGTTTCAGCCAAAACGTCGGTGACGCCCGGCCCCTTGGCGAGGAGCAGTCCGCCCAGCGCCGCAAGACCCAGCGCGAACGCAATCGGCATACCAGTGGCGAGCAGGACCACCAGAGTCAGCATCAGAAGCGAGCCCGAAACAACCGGTGTCATCGCAGACTCCCCTCATACTTGATGAATTCAGCAATGTACTGGAGACACAGCAGACCGAACCCCAAGGGCAACGGCAGCGTCGGTATCCACAGCGGAATGGCCCACACAGTTTCCGTTCGCCAGCCCGCGGTCAGCGCCTCGTGGAAATAGTGCCAGCTCGCATAGGCCATCACGGCGCAGAACAGGAAACCCGCAGCCATTGCAAACCGATCGACCGCATGGCGCACCCCGCCTTTCAATCCGGACTGGACGAAATCGACGCCGACATGCCCCTTCTGCGACAGCACGTAGGCAGCGCCCAGGAAGATTGATGCCGTCGCGGCATAGACGACGAAATCGGTCTGCCAGATGGTCGACCAGCCGAGAAACGAGCGGACGAAAATCATCTGGCAGACGACGACCGTCGCCGAGATCAACAACAGCGCCGCTATGAACCCGAACGCTGAAGTCACTGCCTCGATGACATGCACAATGGGACTGCGCGTCGCCACATGGATGGCTGGTGTGACGCCTTCGATCTCAACGCCCGCATTCGCCAGCGCTTCGATCACGGCCGCATCGGGGGAGGCGGCTTCGCCGCCCGCCCCAGGTTTGCCGGCCGTATTGTCGGAACCGGCCATCATTTCACCGCGAGGGCTTTCTTGATCAGCTCGTCGCCGCCTTTGACGCCCTCGTTGAACTTCTTGTAGGCGGACGTCTCGGCAACCTTCAGCCACGCGTCATAATCGGCCTTCGACATTTCGACGACTTCGACGCCCGCCTTCTTGAAGGCTTCGATCATCTTGTCGTCGCCCTTCTTCGCCTCGGCGACGAAGTACGTTTCCGCCTTCTTGCCGGCATCGAGAACCGCCTTCTTCTGCGCATCGTTGAGCTTGTCGAACACCTGCTTGGACATCAGCAGCGGCTCGTACATGAACCACAGCGCATTCTCGCCCGGTGCGGTGAGACACTTCACCTGCTCGAACAAGCGGTAAGAGACGAAGCTTTCCGACGATGTGTTGGTCGCATCGAGAGCGCCCGATTGCATGGCCGTGTAGATTTCCGACGACGGCATCGAGCTGATTGAAGCGCCCGCTGCCGCCAGCATCTGCTCGAAGGCCGGACCTGCCGCGCGAAAGACTTGTCCCTTCACCGAGTCGGGAGAGGTGATGCAGCCCTTCTTGGATGCGAATGCGCCCGACAGCCAGCTATCGGCGATTACGATGGCGCCAGCATCTTCCATCACTTTCTTGATGTCGGCCATGAACGGCGATGCGTTGAGACGCACTGCTCGGTCGTGGTTGCCGACAAGGCCGGGCATCAGCGTTGCGGAGAACTGTGGATGGCGACCGGCGGCGTAATCGAGTGGGAACAGCGCGAAATCGAGTTGCCCCTTGGTCAGCGCGCCCCACTGCTCCTTGGGCTTGAACAGCGATGCACCGGGGAAGACCTGGATGTCGAGACCGACGTTGGCCGCTTTCACCTCACGCGCCAGAATCTGCACCATTTCGTCGCGCGGATCGCCCTTGCCGCCGGGGAACTGATGCGACGCCTTCAGCACTGTCTGTGCGGAAAGGCCGGTCGCTGCAACCGAAGTGGCGATTGTAAACAGCGCCAATGAGGTGGCCCACCGGCCCGCGATCGATCGACTTGCTTGCATGGCGTTCTCTCCAAGGTGGGCCGAACTCAGATGCGGCCGTTTCTTCATTGAGGAATTGCGGTGAGCCGACGCCCCTCCGCGTTGCAAGGACATCACGTCGGGTATGCGGTGTCAAGTTAATTGTATACAATTTGCTGGTGAGCGCTATACAATTTCGTGAAATGCGGGTAACTTCCAACGTATGAGGCATACATTCACAAGCGTCTTGATCTCGAAATCCGTTCAAGGCCCGCTGCGGAACGTGACGGATTTCGCGATCACCACGCCAGTTCGGTACCAGGCCGCAAGGCGATGAAATCGAAAGCTATTCAGGGAAAGCCGACGTCAATCCGCGACATCCTCGAAGACGAGATCGTCGAGGCGCGGCTGGCGCCCGGTGACCGTCTCGACGAGATGTCGCTGGCCGAGCGCTTCGGCGTGTCGCGCACGCCAATCCGTGAGGCGCTGCGGCAGCTTGCGGAGGCAGGCTTCGTCGAGATCCGCCCGCATCGCGGCGCCGTCGTCAGTGCACCCGATCCGCGGCGCGTCATCGAGATGTTCGAGGTGATGGCGGAACTGGAAGCGCTGTGCGCGCGGCTGGCGGCGCGGCGGCTATTGCCGGAGGATGCCGAGCGCTTGAACACTACGCTGAAAGCGTGCGGCGATGCGCTGGAAGCGGGCGATCCCGACGCCTACTATTACGAGAACGAGCGGTTTCATCGCGCCATTTATGCGGCCAGCGGCAATCGCTTTCTGGCTGACGAGGCTCTCACCTTGCATAAGCGGCTCGCGCCATTTCGACGTTTGCAGCTGCGCGTGCGCCACCGGATGCGCACCTCGCAACAGGAGCACGAGGCGATCGTCGCGGCCATCGAGAAGGGTGACGCAGAGTTGGCATCGCAGCGGCTGTTTTCGCACGTCGCCATTCAAGGCGAGCGCTTCAGCGACTTCCTCGCTTCGATCGAAAAAGCCGCCGCCTCAGCGTGACCACGGCGTCGTCACAAGACGGCGCGGGAGCGTCGGGCCGTTCGGCCACCGCAACGCCCCAGCTCGTGCGCCCCAGCTCGTGCAGAACTTCACGAAAAGTAGTCGGATGGAGCGGGTGATGGGAATCGAACCCACGTATTCAGCTTGGAAGGCTGCTGCTCT
>CAZLHQ010000098.1:0-11627 GCA_964559355.1 uncultured Hyphomicrobiaceae bacterium | reverse complement strand
TGGGAACCGGTTTTCCGGTAAGAAGCACGACAAAATAAAGGTCTAGGGCCGTTCCGCGATTCCATCAAAACCGGAACGGCCCTAGCGCCGCCGACGACATCCACCACCGTCACTGAACGGCCGGACGGAGCCCGTGATGCAGCCGTCGGCGCGATCTCGGTACTCTCCTTGGAGCTGCCGATGCACGGCCTCGTAGTAGGGCGCTCGGTCGATCGGAGGGCGGAGCCGGACCCACGCTCAACATAGGCTTGCCGAATGGTGAACAACAAAACCTCCCGGGAAGCGTCAATCGAGCGTCACGGGCGCTGACAGACTCTGCACCGCGCGCTCAGTTCAATGGCTCAGGATCGGCCTCAGACGTCAGCGGGGAGGAGCGGGACGCGTGCCAACCCTACCGGCGAACTTGGGCGCGCCAGCAACCGGACGGGACTTTGTCGAACGTGGCCATCGGTCTGAGTGATGAACTTTGCGGCTTCGTGCACAAGACGTTCACACGGAAACTGCGAAACGCTGCGTAAAGAATAGTAGTTCTGGCGGTCGCGCGGCGCTCACGGTTTGATACGCGTTGCAGCTTATGCAGGCAGCTCTTCCGACCTCGCCAGGCGATAGCTCGTGCTGCGTCCGCCACCTACATTCTGGATCAGGATTCCGCGTGTCAACAGATCGCGGATATCGCGCAGTGCGGTGTCATTCGAGCACTTGGCGATCTTGGCGTACTTCGATGTGGTGAGGTTGCCCTGGAAACCGTCGGTCAGGCGATTGATGATTTTGCGTTGCCGGTTGTTGACAGGCTCGCGGTTGACCACTTCCCAGAGCTTGGCTTTGTACGAAACGAGCGATAGCGCGCGCTCAGCGCGGTCGAAAGCGCGGTCGAGGCATGTAAGGAACCAGAGCAGCCAAGCGGTGACATCGATCGTACCGCGCTGCTGCGCTTCGAGCTGTGCACAGTAATCACGGCGCTCGGCTTCGATCTGCGCCGACATGCTGTAGTAGCGTTCCTTGGAGCCATCGGCGCGGGCAAGCGCCATGTCTGCGATAGCAGGCGCAATAGGGCCAATGCCATCTTCGAACCGATGGATGGTCACGAACCAGAGATGCGCCAGCGCCGCCTTCACGACGGCATCGATGTCTTGCGACTGGTTGAACCAGTCGAGGAAGCATTTCATCTCAGCCGCGAGGCGGTCGGCGTTGGGAGCTTCGAAGTGAATACGTTCATGACCGATAGGTCCTGAAACGACCTGCATGGGGCCAGCTTCTATCGGTCGCCATGCGCCGACGGTTATGCGCTGCAAGCCGCTGTGGCCTGTTGGAAACAGAGCGGCATGCCAACCAAACAGGCGTTCCGCAGTGAGCGGTTCGGCGTAGCGCTGGGTGGCATCGAGCATCATCTCGACGATGCCCTCCACATCGCGGCTTGGGGCGATGTAGCCACCGATGTCGAGGCCGAGGCGGCGGGCAATGGAGGAACGCACTGCATCAAGGGGAGGGTTTCCCCCTCAATGGCCGATGAAGTGACCACGTCCGCGGTAACGGTGGTGAGGCTGGCTTCGGTACGCAGTGGTAAGCCCAACGCTTCCATGCGCCCCGACAGGCGGCCCTGGCGGTGCCGCACGGCAGCAAGGATGCGAGCCTCCGCTTGGGCGTCCCAGGTGAACTTTGGCCAGTCCGGTCTTTCGTGTATATAAATCATAATCACCGCATTTTTCGCGGTGATAACAGGCGACAATCATCGCTGACGCAACAACACCGCGCAACTTGCGGTGATTAGGGTGAGTAGTTACCGCATGAGGTAGATGCAACCAAGCGGTATGGCAGTCACCGCCGGCGGCCTGTACGACGCGAATTCCGATACAGCGTTTCCAGGCTGAAATGGGGGCACAAGCAAGCGCGGTCTTCTCCGCGTCCGCGATAAGGTCGGCTCGGAACGTCTCGAACGTGGATGGGTTGGGCGTCTTGGTAGCCCCGAGTAGACGCCTCTCCACCCTGCCGCGGGCCACCCTCGCGTTCGTTCATCTCACGCGTTCAATCACTCGCCCCTCATTCCTCCCGCCATGCGCGATTGAGGCTGTCGGACAGGGGCTGCAGAAGGTAGGCAAACGCGGTCCTCGCTCCCGTTTTGATGACCGCTTCAGCGGGCATGCCCGCCTGTAGCTTGTTGTGGTCGTCGTGCGGCTTGAGCTTGGCGGGATCGACTGCGATATGCGCCAGATAGTACGCATCTTGGGAGCGCGGGTCGGAAACCGTATCGGCCGAGACGAAGGCGACACGCCCCTCCAAGGGGATGTGGGTACGCTGCTTGAAGGCCGTGACCCGCACCGTGGTCGGCTGCCCGACATGAACATTGTCGACGTCCTGCGGACGCACGCGCACCTCGACGATCAGGGAGTCTTCTGCGGGCACGATTTCGAGAATGGTATCGCCCGGCTTCAATACTCCGCCGATGGTATGGACCTGCGAACTGAAAACGGTGCCGCTGACCGGGGCCCTGATGACCGTGCGTTGCGCCTCGCCCCGAACGATCTGCATCTGCTCGCGATATTCGACGACGCGAGCCTGGTGCTGCTTCAGTTCGTCGAGGATTTGTGTCTTCTGGCGATCCCGCAACTGTATGAGCGAGAGCTCGGTTTCCGTGATCTCCTTGGAGAGACCGGCGATCTGTCCCTCGAGCCGGCCGATGTTGCCTTCGACCTGGAAGACCTCTCGCTGCATCGCCAGCACGCGCGTACGGGTCGTCATCTTGCGATCGTACAGGCTCTTCAGCGTCTGGTGCTCCTCGCGTGCGACGGTCAGCTGGCGGCTCGCAGCGAGGCGTTCGGCCTCAAGCCCGCGAATCTGGTCCTTGAGGCGCGCGATGCGGCTTTCGAGGATGCGCGACTGCCCCAACAGCTCGCTGCGCCGCGACTGAAACAGTTCCAACTGGCTTCGTATCAGGGCCTCGATGTCGGCATTGCCCGGTGCGGCCTCGACGAGTTCGGCAGGCCACGAGAACTGGTCCAGCCCGTCACGCTCCGCGGTCAGCCGTGTTTCTGCGGCAAGGTTGGCCAGGTAGCTGGTTGATGCCATCGCCAGCCGGGTTTTGGGTCGCAACGGATCGAGCTCGACCAGAACATCGCCCTCGCGAACCTCGTCGCCGTCCTTGATGGCAAAGGCTTTTACGATGCCGCCTTCGAGATGCTGGATCTGCTTGCGCTTGCCAGCCACGCTGACTTTGCCCTGCGCGATAATCGCACTGTCGAGCGGCACCGTGGCCGCCCACAGACCGAAGCCACCTGCAGCGACGAATATCGCGGCAATGCCGAGGAACACGGCGCCGGCCATTGCCCGCGGGGGATGGGACTTTAGTCCCTGTCCGCCAGCGTCCTCGTCATCAAACGGGTCGTGCTGCGATCTCTGGCTCATGGTTTCGTCCTCGCAATATCATGCAGGTGATCGAGCAACATTGCGTGGACCCATGGAGTTGACGGGCTGCCTGCGTTTGATCTCTTCGAACAGCTCTTCGCGTGGACCGAACATCCCAACGGTCCCTTCTTGCAGCATCAGGATGTTATCGGCGACATTCAGGAGCGCGATCTTGTGTGTGATGATGACGACGGTGCGCCCCTCTCTCTTCAGCCTGATGAGCGCGTGGCGCAGTGCCTCTTCTCCGCCGGCATCCAAATTGGCGTTCGGTTCATCGAGAACGATGACGCGCGCATCGCCGAAAACGGCTCGCGCCAACGCGATTCGCTGGCGCTGCCCGCCTGAAAGCATGCGGCCGCCCTCACCGATGCGCGTCTCGTAGCCGTCTGGAAGCGCCAGGATCATTTCGTGAGCGTTGGCGCGTTTGGCAGCTTCAACGATGCGGCCGGAATCCTTTTCTGCGAATCTGGAAATGTTGCCGGCAACCGTACCGCTCAGCAGTTCGACATCCTGGGGGAGGTATCCGATGTAGTTTCCCAGATGTCGCTTCGGCCAGGACGCAACATCAGCGCCGTCGAGCCGGACTGTACCGAAATTCGGCTCGATCAAGCCGACCAGAAGCCGTGCAAGCGTTGACTTGCCGACACCGCTCGGGCCGATGATCCCGAGGCTCGAGCCGGCGTCGATCTGGAAGGAAATGTTGGAGAGAATTGGTCCCTTAGAGCCGGGCAGGCGCAACCCGACGCGGTCTGCTTCGAGGCGTCCACCGGGCGGGGGCAATTCAGTGCGTTCGACGCCTTCTTCTTCGACAAAAGCGAATGCCGAGCGAAGCCGCTCTCTCGCCTGGCGCGCGGTGACGAGATTGCGCCACTGCCCGATGAGTGTTTCGACAGGGGCCAATGCCCGCCCCATGATGATCGATGCCGCGACCATGACACCGGGCGTAATCTGTCCGGCCAGGGCCAGCCACGCACCGACTCCGAGGACGGCGATTTGAAGCGACATGCGCACGAACTTGGCGGCGGCTTGTAGCACAGCGGAGCGGTCGCTTGCAGCGGCCTGCCAGCTGACGCCGTAGTCGTGCGTGTGCGCCCACCTCCTGGTCAGCACATCCAGCATTCCCATGGCGTGCACGACTTCCGCATTGCGCCCGACAAGCTCTGTGAAATCGGTCGATTTGCGCGTGCCCTTGCCAGCCTCGCTCAATGCGGGGCGAACCGCGAGATCGCTCAAGATGGCCAGCGCCGCGATAGCCACGGCTCCCGCCAGTGCCACCGCTCCCAACCAGGCGTGAAAGGCAAAAATTATGGCGATATAGATCGGCGTCCACGGCGCGTCGAAGATCGCAATGATTCCCGGGCCTGTCAGAAACGCGCGGTAGCTGTCGAGATCACGCAGAGATTCAGCCGGCGAACCGTCACGTCCCTTCAGTCGCGCGATGAAGGACGACTCGAACAGCTTCGGGCTGAGCTCGCCGTCAATTCTGGCGCCGATGCGCACAAGAATGCGGGACCGCGCAACTTCCACAACGGAATTGATGAACAGAAGTCCCAAGGCAAGGACGGTCAGCATGATCAATGTGTCATGACTGCCCGACGTGAGGACGCGATCATAGATCTGCAACATGTAGAGCGGTGCGATGAGCATCGCCAAATTGCAGAACAGGCTGAGCAGACCGACGAAGATGAAACTTGGAGCGAGCCCTCTCAGGACCTTGCTCAACCGGTCGCCCGGTTTGTGCGACACGAATGCCATTTACGCCGACCTGATGACTTGTGCGCATTCAAATAGCGCAAACTATCGAACCTGGATGGCGCCACCGTTTCTCAGGCAGCGCCATCCTGGAATGTCAGAATAATTTCCCGTGCCTCGGTTCTTCAAACATGTCAAAGCGCCGAAACGACTTTCATTTTCCGCCTGAGCTTACGCCTTTGGTTTCACAACCCAGGCGTCGACATCGGTGCCGCGCAGAGCCATTCGTATTGGCTCTCTGCTAGACGATACCGTAGTCATAATCGCTGTCGTAAATGAAGTTGTTCTTCGAGAGGTTCTTAACGCCCACCAGTTCGACAGAGTTTTCGTCGTCGAGCTTTATGACGACTCCATCGCCCGTCTTCTTGATGAGCTTCTTGGCTTCTTTCCAGCTATCGATGCCGTAATCCGTCAAGTCGATCTTGTCGCATCTCGTCTCGAAGTCCTTGATGACATCCTTGCCCGAGTCCCACTCGAACACGTAGATGTCCTTGCCTTCGCCACCCCACATCCAGTCGTCGCCACTGCCGGTGAAGAAGTGGTCGTTGCCCTTGCCGCCATAAGCGTCGTCATCGCCACCATAGGTGCGGATGCAATCGTCATAGTCTGTTCCAATTGCCAGATCCTTGGCCCAGGACCCGTCGATGGAGCCGTCCGTGTCGCTGATCCGGTCATGCGCGGCGAAGGCATCGCGGTAGATGTGGTCGATGCCGGTGGTGCGGGCCAGAATATCGGCCAGCGACGTTGCCTCGATCTCGGCCAGCAGTTTCGGGTCATCTGCGAAGCGGTTCTCGTAGTAGAGCTGATCGCCGTCGCGCAGGTTCTCGAATTGCAGGGCGATGAGCTTTGTGAACGTCTCACCCAGTTGGCTGTCGTAGTACTTCTCCTCGAGCAGCCCGCCAATGATGGCGTCGAGCTTGTTGATGTCGCCGCCATAGACGTTTTTCAGCGCAATGAAGCGCGCCGAGTTGACGTCGATGCCGTTGTCGGCGGCGTACTCTTCGAAGCTGCTGTAGGTATCGAGCCCCATGGCCGCGCGCAGTTGGTTGTAGCTGGCGACGCCGTGATCGCGGGCGCGAATGATATCGAACGTCTCGAGGTCGGCGGTGACCGGTGCTCCATTGGCACCGATACCGAACAGGGTATTGCGGTTGCCGTCGACGACGAGGCCATCGATCTCCTGGGTGTGGGCCGAGAGTTGGCCGCGGATCCAGGCATCGAGATCCTCGGCGTTGCGCGCGCCGTTGGCACCGGCAATGAAGGCCGTCGCCAGCGTGAATACGGTGAGACCGCCGGGCGTGGCGTTCGAGCCGTCCTCGTTGAGCGGCTGCTGCTCCTGGCTCGACTGGTCATGGCCGAAGCGGAAGGCGACCGTGGTGAAGTCGTTGATGATGCTGGGGTCGACGGTGCTGTCGTAGCCCGTGTAGTCGTCGAGGGCGTATTGGCCGATCAGCTTGGGCAGATACTCCTTGTAGACGACCTTCTGCCATTCGGCTTCGGTGATGGCGCGTGCGGCCTCGAACAGCTGGTCCTCGGTCCAGCCGTATTTTTTGGCGTACGGGGTGAGCTTGTCGACCTGGTAGTTGTGCTCGCGTGCCCAGATGGTCTGCTGCGAGACCAGTAGCGGCGTCTGGTTGACGCGGTTGTCGCCGGCCACGTAGTCGTTGACCCAGTTGGTCGGATCGGCGGGGTTCGGGAAATCGGGAGAGGCGGTATTGTTGGCATCGATAGCCGCCTGCACATTGTCAGGATCGGGCAATCCGCCGAAGCCCTCCGCCGTGAATATGCGAAGCACGTCGAGCGCGGTGATTCCATTGTCGGCCGCAACCTGCAGGATGGTCGGCAGCATATTGTCGTCGCCCAACAGCAGCTTGGCCGACTCGTAGGTGTTGCCCCACTTGTCGACCGTGTTGGCGCGCACGAGGTCGAGCATCGCCTCCTTGTTGCCGTAGACCATGCTGAGATCGAGGAAGCTGGTCTCCTCGTTGATCTGCTGGCGCACGCCACCTTCCAGTTCATAAGGCGTCCGCGTGATGGGGAACGGCAGGCCCTGGCCAGGAAACTGGATGATCTCGGGCGTGTTGTTGGGGCCGGAGTTGCCAGTGGCCGCCTCGGCGATGTCGTGCGTGAGCAACTGGCCGAAGAACTGGAAGAACTCATTGATGCCGAATGAATTGGGGATGGACGATTGCACTGCGTTGTTGCCGTCGCCGTCGTAGAGCTTCTGGTCCATCACTGCGTTGGAGATCGCGCGTGCCCCCGGGAGTCCGGGCGTAACCGATCCGATGCCGTCGGCATAGCTGTTGGTCAGCCGGACGAACGTGCCGTCATGCACGCCCTTGTCGTTGGCGTCGTTTCCATCACCATCGTTGTTGTGGCCCTCGGGATCTCGGACCTCGAGGGAACCCAGCTTCTTGTATGGCGATTTCGATTTCAGGAAGTGCCATTGATACGCCATCGACAGACCCTTTCCGGTCAAGCTTAACCATGAAAAAACAGCACACAAATGATGTGAACCAATGTGCCATTCTGGTTCAGCAAATAGTTGAAGTCAATTATTAAGACAATTGCTTAGTGGCAAATGGTTGATGACTTTTTTTGGAATTCAAGTTGCACGACCGTTTTGTCCGCTGCCGCACAATACAAGTGCTACCTGAGGCGTCAGGCATAATGATCCGCCACCAAAACATCACGCGACGGATAATAGAACTGCCGTTGACCGCATCGCCGTCGATAGGGCGACGCGCGCGGCGCGCTGTGGCGTTGCATTGCGCGGTTCGGCGCAGTGCTCTTTGGGTGTATCGATCGCCCTGGCCTCGGCCTCCGACTTCAGCCGGAAGGAGCGGGGCACGTACTGACCCTTGCGACGGACCTTGGCGCGTCAGCAACCGGATGGCAGCTTGATGAGCTGAGCGTGGCCATCGGTGTGAGTGACGTATCCTGCGGCTTCGTGCAAAAGAGTTGACGCGGAAGCTGCCAAACACTGCGCAATGACGAGATCGGATGCGAACATCGGCCGGCACGTTCTCATACTTGCTCTCTCCAACATCTAGGAAAATACGTGCACTCGCATAAGCATAGATTCAGTGTCGCGCCCATGATGGATTGGACGGACCGGCATTGCCGGATGTTCCATCGTGTTCTGTCGCGACATGTACTGCTTTATACCGAGATGGTGACGGCCGATGCGGTGCTTCATGCTGACCGCGAGCGTCTGCTGGGGTTCGATGCGGCCGAGCATCCCCTTGCGCTGCAGTTGGGCGGTGCGGACTCGCGCAAACTCGCTGCGGCCGCGCGCATTGGTGCGGACCTTGGCTACGACGAAATCAATCTCAATGTCGGTTGCCCGTCCGATCGGGTGCAGGAAGGCCGCTTTGGCGCCTGTCTGATGGCCGAGCCGCAACTGGTCGCGGAATGCGTCGGGGCCATGCAGTCCGCTGTCGCGATCCCCGTCACCGTCAAGTGCCGCATCGGCATCGACGATCAGGATGCCGAAGCAGATCTGCGGAATTTCGTCGAGCAGGTCGCAGCCGCGGGATGCAGGACGTTTATCGTGCATGCACGCAAGGCGTGGTTGAAGGGACTTTCTCCCAAGGAGAACCGCGAGCTGCCGCCGCTCGACTATGGCCGGGTCTATCGGCTGAAGGCGGCGCGCCCCGATCTGGAGATCGTCATCAACGGCGGTATTGGCTCGCTCGCTGAGGCCGAGGCGCATCTGCTGCAAGTCGATGGTGTGATGCTGGGCCGCGCCGCTTACCAGACGCCCTATCTGCTGGCCGAAGTCGACCGGCGGCTGTTTGGTGCGATGGGCGAGCCTGTCACGCGAGCCGAGGCCGTGCGCTCTATGCTGCCGTACATCGAAAGACATCTCGCCCGAGGTGGCCGGCTCAACAACATAACGCGGCATATGCTGGGGCTCTATCACGGCCGTCCGCGCGCGCGCGCCTTCCGTCGCCATTTGAGCGAGCATGGTGTCGGCGCCGCCGCAGGCGTCGATGTGCTGGTCGAAGCGCTCGCCATCGCGGAAGGCGCATCATCGCCGCAACTCTCGACTGCCTGCCACTCATGCGGGGCTGAACAATCAGGGTTGAACAATCAGGGCTGAATGGACATGGCGAATGCGTTTTGTATCGGCATGGACCCTGGCGCGGTGGCGCTGCTGGCCGCAGCACTTCTCGTTGCCGGCGCCGTGGTCGGTTTCATGTCCGGGCTGCTCGGCATCGGTGGCGGCGGCATTCTGGTGCCGGTGCTTTATGAGACATTCACCGCGCTCGGCGTCGATAGCTCCATTCGCATGCATATGGCGCTTGCGACCTCGCTCGCCGTGATCGTGCCGACATCGCTGCGCTCGTTCTCCAGTCATCGCGCCAAGGGCTCGGTCGATATCGCTGTGCTGAGGCGGATGGGGCCATGGGTGGTGCTGGGCGTCGGTCTTGGCATTCTCACGGCCGGCAACGTGTCGGGCACCGTGCTCAAGTGGGTCTGGGTGGTGTTTGGCTCGATCATGGCGGCGAAGATGTGGTTTGGCCGCGACGACTGGCGGCTTGGTCTTGACATTCCCGCCAGCTTCGGCGTCGCAATCTTTGCGGCGATGGTCGGCTACGTCTCGGTGTTGATCAGCATTGGTGGCGCGGCCTTCATAGTCGCCTTTATGACGCTATACGGGCGGCCACTTCTACAGGCGGTCGGTACGTCGTCGGGCTTTGGGCCGCTGATCGCAATTCCGGGCGTCATCGGCTACATTTGGGTCGGATGGGGTGCGCCGGGCTTGCTGCCGTTATCGGTGGGCTATGTGAGCCTGCTCGGCGCTGCGCTTATCATTCCAATGAGTGTGCTGGTGGCGCCGCTGGGCGTGCGCATGGCCCACGGCATCTCGAAACGCCGTTTGGAGCAGGCCTTTGCGCTGTTCTTGTTCGTGGTGGTGGTGCGCTTTCTGACGATCCTTTTCTGGGGAAGCTGATGCGCTTGGCGCGGATCAAGCCTTGGGTTAGCTTTTTTAAAGGAGCGATGGAAGGGCAGTTGGCGATGATGCAGCATGTTCATGCGTTCGGTAGACGTTTGCGCAAGCGCGCGGCGTCACGGGTCTTGCCGGTCCTATGCCTCGGGCTCATCGCGCTTCATTGTGGCGTTGCTGGAGCTGCAGCTGGCGAGGCCCCACCGATGCCGCCGCCGCTTGGCGAGGATGCGCCAGCCGTCGAGCCGCAGAAGGGCGACGACGGCATCTATCATCAGAAGTGGTTTGTGCAGTCCTTCTTCGATCTGCGAGAGGACTTTGCCGATGCCAAGGCGCACGGCAAGCGGCTCGCCATCATCTTCGAGCAGCGCGGCTGCATCTATTGCACCAAGATGCACACCGAGGTTTTGAGCAAACGCTACATAAACGACTACGTGCGTGAGAACTTCGCCGTCGTCCAGTTCGACATATGGGGCTCGCGCGAGGTCACGGACTTCGACGGCCAGAAGATGCCCGAGAAGAAGCTCGCCGAGCGGTGGGGCGTCATGTTCACGCCAACTGTCGTCTTCCTCAAGGACAACATCGACGATCTCAAGGGGCAATGGGGTCAGCCGCTCGAAGTCGCGCGGATGAATCTGGGCATCGGCCCCGGCACGTTCTACGACATGTTCGCCTGGGTGCGCACGAAGTCCTATGAGACCGACCGGAATTTCCAGCGCTTCCATTTGCAGCGCCACGCCGAGCGCGAGAAGCTCGAAAAGGAAAAGCCCGCGGTGGCCGACAAAGTGAATTGATGCCGTAGCGGGTGGGTTCGGCTGCTCACAGCCTACCTGCAGCGGACTGATATTACGTTGCACACATTGCCGGGCGTCGGGACCGCCACGATGGGCGGCCCAGATCGCCGCTAGAGCCTGATCGTCTGAGATGGAACCACTTCCGGTTCCATCGAGGGCGTGAATCAGACTCTCAAACAAGGTCTTAGAGCAGGCCACCAGGACACAAGCGATTCCATCAAGATCGGACCTGCTCTAGCTTTCAGATCTTCTGATTGTAGGCGCCGACCTCCGGATGGCGCTGCAACTCGCCATCGAGCGCCGCGAAAATCGCCTTCATATTGGCTTCCGAGGTCGGGCTCTCGACAACCACCACGAGCTCGGGCTTGTTGGAGGAGGCGCGGATCAATCCCCAGGTTCCATCAGCGAGCACGACGCGCACGCCGTTGACCGTGATGAGCTCGCGGATCTTCTGGCCGGCGATTTCGCCGCCCTTGGCCTCGACATCCTTGAAGTGGGCGACGACGCGATCGACGACGCCGTATTTCACCTCGTCGCCGCAGTGGGGCGACATGGTTGGCGATTGCCAGGTCTTGGGCAGCGCGTTCTTGAGGTCGGCGAGCGTCTTGCCCGGGTTGCGGTCGAGCATATCGCAGACTGCAATGGCCGAGACGAGGCCGTCGTCGTAGCCGCGGCCGAGCGGCGGATTGAAGAAGAAGTGGCCGGACTTCTCGAAGCCGACCAGCGAT
>CAZLHQ010000097.1:0-11630 GCA_964559355.1 uncultured Hyphomicrobiaceae bacterium | reverse complement strand
GGTCGCCTGCATGCATTGTTCGGACGCGCCGTGCATGGCCGTGTGTCCGGTCGACTGCTTCTACCAGACCACTGAAGGCGTCGTGCTGCACAACAAGGACCTGTGCATCGGCTGTGGCTACTGCTTCTACGCATGCCCGTTCGGCGCGCCGCAGTATCCGCAGGCGTCGAGCTTCGGCAGCCGCGGCAAGATGGACAAGTGCACCTTCTGCGCCGGTGGTCCCGAGGTCGATCATTCCGAGGCTGAGTTCAAGAAGTACGGCCGCAACCGACTCGCCGAAGGCAAGCTGCCGCTGTGCGCCGAGATGTGCTCGACTAAGGCGCTTCTCGCAGGCGATGGCAACATGGTGTCCGACATCTACCGCAAGCGGGTCGTCGAGCGCGGCTTCGGATCGGGAGCATGGGGCTGGGGCAAGGCGTATCCCGGCCAGCAGGGTTGAGGTTGAGTGAACCAACACGACCAGAGGCGCGGGGGGCGATGGCCGTCCGCGCCTCTGCCGCCGAAATGTCCCGCTGGGACGGACTGCGGCGTCACAGGTGATCGCATGCGGAGTGGAACAATGCACATGCCGGCGACGGCGATTGCAATCGCGCTGGCCCTGGCCCTTTCCGGCTGCCGCGCCGACGAGCAGGGTCGCCAGATCTCCCTCGACAAGGGCTCCTATCAGGGCAAGAAGGACACACCGTTGACCGGGGAGCAGCGCCACGAATTGCGCGAACGCACCCTGCTCGGACACTGAAGAGTTTCGGTACGCACGGCGCCAACCGCACCCTGGGCATCGGGGAGCCGCGCAAGCATCACGGGAGTCGAGCCATGACATGCCACGACAAGTTCATCCGCAGGGGTGTTGGCGGAGGGGTGTTGGCACTGCTCGCTCTCCTGCTGGGCATGCTGGTAATTGCTCCTCCCGTGCTCGCGCAGAATCCGAATGTGCGTCCTCCTGCCGGCGCCGTACAGAACGTCGTGCCGGACGCCAGCGAACACTCGAACGTGCGGCGGCCGGGCGGTGGTCCGTCGCAAGACGTCGTCGACCCGACAAAAAGTATGGGAGGCGTCTACGATACCGACATGTGGAAGAAGGTTCGCGACGGCCTGTCGGGCAAGGTCACGATCCATGATGCGCTTGCAGGCCAGCTCGTGCAGTCCGAGGGTGAAACGTGGCGTAATCTGCGCAACGGCCCGCTGTCGACTTACGGATCGTGGACGCTGCTTGGCATTCTTGGCGCTATCACGCTTTTCTTCCTGGTGCGGGGGCGTATCCGAGTCGAGGGCGGGCGCACGGGGCGTGTCATCCCGCGCTTCTCGCTGACAGAGCGTATCGTCCACTGGTTCACTGCCGGGCTCTGGCTGATCCTTGCGGTCACTGGCCTCATCATCCTGTTTGGCCGCTATCTACTGCCGCCGCTGTTTGGTGCCGATGCATTCTCGGCAATCGCGAGCGCATCCTTGCAAGGTCACAACTTGCTCGGACCGCTGTTCGTATTCGCCTCGGTGCTCCTGTTCTTCACCTTCATACGCGGCAACTTCTTCCAACTCGTCGACATCAAATGGTTGCTGAAGGGCGGCGGGTTCTTCGGCGGCCACGCCAGCTCCTACCGTTACAACTTCGGTGAGAAGACTTGGTTCTGGTGGGCAGTTTTCGCCGGTCTCGCGCTTGGCGGCTCGGGTTTCGTGATGCTGTTCCCCGAATGGGTGGATGGCAACCGGACGTACCTGCAGATCGCCAACCTTGTGCATGGCGTGGTCGCGATCGGATTCATCGCCTTCGGCTTCGGTCACATCTATATCGCAACGATCGGCATGGAAGGCGCACTCGAAGGCATGACGAAGGGTACGGTCGACGAGAACTGGGCCAAGGAACACCACGACCTCTGGTATGAGCAGCACAAGAACGAAGCGACTGTCGATCGAACCAGCGCGGAGGCAAAGGCAGCACTCGGCCAGGTTTGAAAGGTGCAAAGCGTTCAGTTAACATTGCCGGTCAATTGGGGCGCCCGTTCATTCCGAAGACCGATGCGGTTTGACCTTGGACATTGCAGGGGTAACTTGCCACGCTACGTTTCTCTGGAAGGTTTCACGCGACACATTTTTGAGGTTCACGCGACGAACGCGAACGGGAGATTGCATGACGGTTCTTGAATTCGTCGAAGGCCCGATGTGGTACTTCGCTGCGAGTGTATTTCTTCTCGGCGCGCTCTGGCGCGTGATCGGCCTCATCGGCATCGGCCGCAAGCCTGATATATCGAGGCCCAAGCGGTCGGCCTCGCTCGGCTTCATCAAGGGCAACCTGCGCCATTTCGTGCCGCGCCTCGCCTTCGCCGAGCGCACGTGGTTCCACATCCTCGCCGGCTACGCATTCCATCTGGGGCTATTCGCGTTGCTGCTGTTCGCGGCACCGCACGTTGAGTTCATCAAGAACCGCATTACCGGTTTCGGTTGGCCAGCCATGTCGCGCACCTGGTTCATCATTGCCGCCGAGGTCGCGTTTGCCGGCCTCATCATGTTGTGGGTTCGCCGCATCGCTGATCCCGTCATGCGCCAGATCAGCGACGCAGACGATCACATCGGAACATGGCTCACGTTTCTCGTCATGCTGACGGGTTGCTTCGCGCTCGGAGAGACGAGTGCGGGGCTGCGCGCCCTGCACATGGGGGTCGTCAATCTGTGGCTGATCTACTTCCCGTTCAGCCGTCTCATGCACGCATTCACTTTCGCCTTGAGCCGCGGCTACACGGGCGCGGTCTACGGACGCCGGGGGATCACGCCATGACAACCGCCACCATCGCCGATGTCGCCACGCCGACTGGTGCATCCGCAGCCACGCCGGGCGGAACGCGTGCTGAAGCGGCTGTCGCCAAGTTCCTGGCCGTCACCGATGCTGCCATTGCATCCTATCTCGACACGTGTGTGCATTGCGGCGAGTGCGCCGAAGCGTGCCACTTCTATCTCTCGACGCACGATCCGCGCTATACGCCGACTTATAAGCTGAAGCCGCTGGTGAGAACCTACAAGCGCCACAAGGCGCCGCTTTCGGGCCTCATGCGCGCCGTCGGCCTTGCACCTGCCGAGGTCACTTTCGAGGAACTCGAGGAGTGGTCGGTCCTCGTCTACGATTCCTGCAACATGTGCGGGCGCTGTACGCTGGTCTGTCCGATGGGCATCGATATCGCCGGCAGCGTGCGCAAGATGCGCGAGGGTTTCGTCGCCGCCGATCTCGCACCCGAGGGTTTGCGCTTAGCCGAGGCCAATGCGCTGCGCACTGGCAGTCCGATGAACATCACGCCGAAAGCCCTGCGCGCTGTCATCGCGCGTCAGGAAAAGGAGACGGGCATCCCGATCGCGCTCGACAAGAAGGGCGCGGACTACATGGCGATCCTGTCGGCGATGGAGATCATGGGCTACCCCGAGGTGGTCGGCTCACTCGCGAAAATCTTCGCCAAGGCTGGTGTCGACTGGACCATTTCGACCAAGGCTTTCGAGGCCACCAACGTCGGCGTGCAGATCGGCTCGCGCGAAACGGCGCGCGCGTTGGTCTCGCGTATCGTCGAGGAAGCGGAAGAACTCGGCGTCAAATACGTCATCAGCCCTGAATGTGGGCACGCCTATGGCGCGCTACGCTGGGAGGGCCCGAACCTCATGGGGCGCGACTACAAGTTCGAGGTTGTGCATATCCTAGAGGTTCTGGATCAGTTGCGCCGCGAAGGCCGCCTGCCGATGCGCGAAAAGGACAAACGGCGCATCACGCTGCACGACCCCTGCCAGATCGTGCGCCGTGGTGGACTGCTCGAAGAACCTCGCGCCCTGATCGAGCATGTCAGCGCCAACTTCGCCGAGATGCCCACGCCGCGCGAAGCCAACATGTGCTGCGGCGGCGGTGGTGGCGTATCGGCCAATCCGCGTGCGCACGAGATGATGACCAAGGCGTTCTCGTGCAAGCTCGGGCAGTTCAGGGCCATCGATGGTCTCGAACTGGTCGTGTCGCCCTGCGCCAACTGCCGCACGACTCTCGAAGAAGGGCTCGAGAACTATGAGGTCGAGCTGCCGGTCATAGGGCTCGGCGAATTTCTGGCCGAGCACCTCGCGGATTGATAGTCTCGTCGCTCGCAATCGCATGCGAGTGAACGTTATGACGCCAAAGCAGAACGAGGTTCAGAGAAATGCTGCCGCTCGACGGAGCGCGCGGCGATGCTTCGGCTTTCTCGGTGAGTTCTGGCTTGTGCACGTGCTTCTCGCGAGCATGTTCTGGTTCGCCGCAATGGCGGCTGTCACCGTCACTTCAGCAATGTCAGAGCGTGCAGCCGGTGGTCAGGAGAGCGCTCCCGCTGCGGGGGACGGCGTCGGCAAGGCGTTGCCGAAGCGCAATCCGGCCAGATCAGAACGCAAGATGACGCCCGGCAACCTCGTCGGACATGGCGGACCTGTCAAAGCCGTGCGCGTCGATCCCGCCAGCGGGCGCGCGCTGACCGGCAGCTTCGACTATTCGCTCATGCTCTGGGATGTCACCGGAGAAACTCCACGCCAGCTCGCTCGCTTTGCCGAACACGGCGGCGCCGTCAACGCCGTCGCATTCGTGCCTGGGACACAGCGCGTACTCGCCGCATGCGACGATGGCAGTATCACGATGTGGGAGCTGGAGCGCGTTGCGCCCGTACATCGCTTCAGCGGTCACGAGGGAAAGGTCGTCGCCCTTGCGGTGTCCGCCGACGGACGCCTCGCGGCCAGCGCGGGCTGGGATCGGACGGCGCGACTGTGGAGCCTTGGGGATCTGGCGTCGACCAGGGTTCTCGGAGGCCACAAGGGCCCGGTCAACGCTGTTGCCTTCTCCGCCGATGCGAAGACGCTCTACACGGCAGGCGCCGACGGCACCGTTCGCGCGTTCGACGTCGAGAGCGGGGCGCTGTTGCGGCCGCTTCACAACCACGGCTGGGGCATCAACGTCATGGAGCGCCTGCCTGGCGGCGAGCGCCTGCTCATCGGCGCGCTCAATGGTGCGCTCAAGTTGGTCGATGGCGTGAGCGGCGAGATCGTTGTCGAGCTGCCGTCCCTGGAGCGGCCTATTTTGTCACTGGCGGTGGTCGAGAAGCCCGGCCTCACAGCTTCGGGCGCCGCCGATGGCTCGATCCGCGTGTGGCGCATGTCCGACTGGTCTCTGGTCGAGGAACTGCCCAATCTGTTCGGTCCGGTGTGGGCACTGGCGTTCGCGCCGGGCGCGACCCGAATGTATCATGGTGGTCTCGAAGACTTCGTATCGCTGTGGCAGTTCTCGCCGCGCCACCCGTTCGAGCCGGTCGATTCCGATTTTCCGCGGCGCTTCCAGATCACCGGTGCTACCGATACTCCGCTTGCCCGTGGAGAGCTGCAGTTCGCGCGCAAGTGCAGCGTCTGCCATACCACCGAGGCGGACGGCCGCAACCGCGCGGGGCCGACGCTCTATCGCCTGTTCGGGCGGCGCATCGCGACGGTGCCGGGCTATCCCTATTCGCCGTCATTGAAGGAGCTTGACATCGTTTGGAACGAGACGACGGTATCGAAGCTGTTCGAGCTTGGCCCGGAGGTATTCACGCCAGGCTCCAAGATGCCCCTGCAGAAGATGACCGACCCGGCGCAGCGTGCCGACCTCATCACCTATCTGCGGGCGACGACCATGCCGGCAGCCGATGGCAAGGCGAGTGGCGGAAAGTGAAGCGTCGTTGCGTTGGAGCAGCGGTGCGCCGCAGTCCAAATGAGAGGACAGACCTGGACGAGGAAACCTTCAACATGCCGCTCAGGAAGTTCCAGAAGCGCGCCGGTATAGCGAACAGCGCAAGATTGATCTGATGTAGAGGCCGCCCGCGTGATCCTGACACCTCATTCCACGTTTCCGCCGATCTTCGATGCGCGGCATGTCGCGTCGCCTGCGCGTCCGTTCGACGTTGCGGTCAAGGGAGCCGCACGCGGCGACTTGCGAGCCGCAGATGCGCTATGGAGCGATGCCGGCGGTCGCGCCGAGCTGGCGATCGTACTCGAGCCCGACTGCGCGATAGCGTCATCGCGAGAGGTCGCCGCCGTTATGTTTCTCGCCGTTGCCGACAGTCTCGGCGGATTGATGCCGCCGCAAACGTCGGTGATCCTGCGTTGGCCGTGGACCGTGCTGATCAACGTCGGTGAGCTGGGCAGAATCTCCCTTGCGCATGACGGCGACGCGGAGGCGGGCACGCCGGACTGGCTGGTGATCGGCGCAAGCCTCCAGCTCGCATCGCTGGCCGAGGTGCGCGAGCCGGGAGATGTCGTCGATCGCACGTCCCTTGCCGAGGAAGGCGCAGGTGAGCTGGCCGCCACGACATTGCTGCACGCCATAGCCGCTCATTTCCTCGTCTGGCTCGACCGTTGGCAGCAGGGCGGACTCGTGGCGATCGAGCGTCAGCTCGCCGAACGCATTGAAGGCTTCGACATGCCGGTGCTGATCCGGAATGGTGACGACGGCTTCGTCGGACGGGTGCTCGGCGTCGAACCCGGATTGTTGCTGCGGGTGCAGCCGGCCATCGGCGCGGAGCGGCTGCTGCATTTCGATGATGCGCAACCCGGCACACCCCATGTTGCGGAGAAGCGGGCATGAGCAAGTTTTTGCGCACCATCCGCTTCGATGCCAGCGACGACCGCGTATTCGCGCGCGCGGCTGCCGCCGGCGAATGGGCCGTTTCGGGGGTATTTGCCTTCGCCGACATCGAGCCTGCCGCGCTTGCCGGCAAGGCGCGGCAGGAGTTTGCCAACGGGCTGCTCGGCATCGGCAGTTTCGGCCGCTCCACCTTCGCCACTGTCAGCGCTGCGCCCGCCGAGGATCTCGCCGGCATAGAGCTTGCGCTCGCGCAGCATTTCATCGCCGTCTACGGCGCCCCGGACATGGAGCGCGCCCGGCTTGCCGCGCGCGACGAAATGGCCTTCATCAGCGAGCTCACCGCCAACGTTGCGATCAATACGGTGTTCACGGTCAGCCGCCATCACGACACGGATGGCCGCATCTGCGAGGAGTTCCGTACAATCAGCACCGCAGCCTGCAATTCGCAAAGTCGCCTGTGGACGTTCGAGCCCGACGGCTCGGACGAGGGCGGCGACACGACGGGCGAACGCCGATGAGCCGGAAGGTGTGGACGTCCTCCGGCCTGCATCTACTGGAGAAGAACGAGCGCGGATGGCTCATGGTCACTCCGGACTACATACGCGCCTATCTGCTGCGTCCAGAGATGCGGCCGGTCGAGGAGAGCTGCGCGGTCGAGCTGGCCTTGCACGGCGAGCTGATGGAAGAACCGTTTCGAGAGGTTGGGGCCGAGCGCCTCGCGCGCTTTGCCGATTCCGATGCGGCGGATAATTACCGCGCGGTGCTGGCGCTGCGCGGACTGTTGCGAAAGGCCGGCACGGTCGAGGGTGCCTACCTAGCACATGTGCGGATGCCTGATGCGTCGGTCCCGCCGTTGTTCATGGACCAGCTCGCGCATCTCATCGTGCACAACATCGCCGGACCCTGTGACGATCCGATGCGGTGGCGTGCGGGCGAGCTGTTCTTTCGCGAGCAGAGCGTATCGCTCGATGCGGGTCGCGTGATGCTTGCCGATCACGAGATCGTCGCGATGCACGCCGAGGCCGATCACTCGTCGGGCATCGCGCAGCTTCTGGCGAACACAGGCGTGAAGAAGAAGGCCGTCGAACTGGACGTGCTCGACCAGGACAACAAGGCGATGTACTGGGCGCGCTCCGATCGCTTCGATACGGTCGTCGACTTCCGCCTCGGAAAGCCCGTGGTCGACGCGTTCGCACGCCTGATCGAGGGATGGATCGCGCACCTGTTCTCGCTCGAGGTCCATGTCGAGCCGCGCGAGCGCATCGACAGCACAGACTGGCGCTGGCACATCGGCCTCGATCGCGAGGCGAGCACGCTGCTCGACGCGCTCTACACGGGTCGCACGCTGAGCCTCGACGAGGCGACCCGCGTCATCGGACTGTTTCGCATGACATTCGCCGACCAGCGAGTATTGATCGAGCGCGTGCGCGGCAGCCCGCTGTTCCTCGGGCTTGCCATGACAGCGGGCAAGCGTGTGCGCATGAAGCCGCAGAACCTGATCGCCAACCTGCCGCTGGCTCCGGCCTCGTGAACGGGTTGCCGACAGACGGCAGTTCAGTCGATGAAGTCGTCCGGTTTGCGTCCGGTCTTGCCTGTGCCCCCGGCAAGATAGTCATCAGTGGTGCGCACACGCGGGCGATCCGGGCCGCGCAGCGGATCGTTGCCGCTTTCGCTGACAGTGACGATGCGGCAGGTGTCGCACATCTTGATCAACGCGAGCTTGTCGGCTCCCTGGAACATCGAGTGTCCCGTCAGGCGATCGAGTACGCGTTCGATCGAACTCTTGGAGCCGAACGGCTTGCCGCACCTGATGCAATGGAAAGGCTCCTCGCCGTGCAGCGTCATCGGGTTCATGCTGGCCGTGGTGAAATCGTAGCGCGCTTCGAGACGGATAACCTTCTCCGGGCAGGTGGCGACGCAGATGCCGCACTGAACGCAGGCCGCTTCGGTGAAACGCACCTCGGGGCGCTCAGCATTGTCACCCAGTGCGCCGGTCGGGCAGGCACCGACGCATGCGAGACATAGCGTACAACCGGCGGTGTCGATGAGGATGCGGCCATAGGGCGCTCCCTTGGGCAGCTCCATCACCGGTTTGGGCGTGGGAGCATCGGCATGCAACGCGGCGAGCGCCGTGCGCGCCATGTCGCGCTTCGAGCCGAGGCCGCTTGCAACGTGGCGCGGCATTGCCGTCACTGGTTGCAGGTCGTGCAGAAACTCGCCGAGCGTTTCGGGATCACGCTCGATGACGAGTTTGAATCGCTCGCCCGTGTAGCCGAGGCCGGCGATGACGGTGGCGATGAGCGTGGTCTGTTGCTCCAGTGGCGCAATTTCATGAGCGGTTTTCGGAGGCACCAGAAGCACGATGCGCTCGATGCCGAGCGCGAGCAAGGCGGCGAGCTGATCGTGCCCGGCGAGGTGCACCGAATTGAGCGCCAGCGGCAGCACATTGGCGGGAAGTCCACGCCCGGACCGGGATAGCGCGTCGATCATCTCGCGGCCGTGTTTCTCGTCGTGCATCAGCAGAACGGGATGGTCGCCGCCGGCCAGACGATATGTTTCGACGAGCGCGCGCGCGCGACCATACACGTCCTTGCGCTGTGGATAGACGTAGCTTACGGCGCCTGTCGGACAGACGGCCGCGCACATGCCGCATCCGCCGCAGATCGCCGTATCGATGGCGACATGGTCCTCGTCGGGTGCGATGGCGCCGACCGGGCATGCGTCCAGGCAGCGCGTGCATCCGGTCTTGCGGCTGCGAGCGTGGACGCAGATCGCTGCATCGTAGCTGACGTAGCGGGGCTTTTCGAATTCACCCACCATGTCGCTGAGCGTGAACAGCGCTTCCGCCACAGCGGCCGGATTTTCGGGATCCGCATGTACGTAGCCGTCGCGCGGGTGGGGCTCCGAGAAGATCGCCGTGCCGCCCGATAGATCGAGGACGAGGTCACAGCGGGTGCGGGTACCGTCGCGCGGCGGCCCAAACCTCAGCTCTGCGCGCGACGACGGCTCGGCGGCAGCGAAGCCGTCGATCTCGACCTCGAAGGCGCCGAGGTGGCCGCGCAATGTGCGGATGCGTCCGCGCGCCAACGGCTGCGTTACGACCGCCGGCGGCACGGCGTCGCCCGGATCGGTCAGCAGCACGGTCACGTCGAGTCGTCCGCCGAGCTTGCGCGCCGCGTCGAGCGCGACAGCGCCCGGACCATAGACGAGGCACAGGCCCTTCGACTCCAGAGTGACGACGGGGGCTGGCGTGGAAGCATAGGTCGCCTCCGCCAGCAACGCCGCCATTTTCGGCAACGCGGCGCGACCCGCGTCGCTCCATCCGGCCGTCTCGCGAATATTGGTGAAGCGCAGCTCCGTTGCACCCTTGGCCTGTTCTGCGGCGACTTCGCGGAACAACGGTTCTTCCTGCGTACAGGCGACGTGGACGTGGCTGCCTTGCAGCGCCTCCTCGAAGGCTGCGAGGCCAGAGCGGCACAACGCCTTGTGGACCGTCAGCGGTCGCTCGAGTCCGAGCTTTTCCGCCAGCCCGGCGCCATCGATTTCCATCGTACCCTGGCAGCTGCAGACAAGCAGAGTTTCATCGCCTTTCATTAAGTTCTGTTCGGCCAAGTTCGTCTCACTCAGGCTTGCGCTTTCCGTCCCCGGACGCGCTTGGATTTTCGCTTCCAATCCTTTAACATGAACCCTTGCCGAAGTGCGTAACCGCAAGCGGGAAACTGTCGCTTGATACACGCCAAATTGATCAATATCGGCGTCATCGTCGCCAAGGAACGCATTACCAATCCGTGGGCGCCGTTCCGCTGGCGTCCGCTGGCCGTCGAACTCGATCCGCCGCCGCGGCCCGACTGGACCGAAATAGCCGCGGGCGACGGCTTCGTTCACTATCATGCAGCGACGCTGCCACTCGAATTGCACCACAAGGAGACCACATCCTACGTCGCCAATCTCGAGACCGGCGAGCCGTCGGTCTACGTGGTTCTTCGTATCGACCCGGAAGCGGCGCGCGAGGTGACGGTGGTCATGGCGACGGCATCGCCTTACGAGGCGCAGGCGTATGGTGAATCGGGACAAGAGACAATCGAACCGGTGGCGATGCCGCCGCCACTCGTGGCGCTGCTCGAGGCGTTTGTCGCCGAGCATCATGTGGAAGAGAAGTTCGTGAAGCGCCAGCGCCAGAAGCACTATAGGGAGGCGGAACAGCTGTTTGGCAAGGAACCGATATTTGCTGCGCCGCGCCGCTTCGATCGGATCGAGCCCTCTGACGAATGAGGACTGTCGTGCCGCAGTCAGATGACGAAGGTTTCCTCGCCCGCTGGTCGCGCCGTAAGCGCGCGGCAGCCGAAGGCGAAATGGCTCCGGATGAACCCGCAGCTACAGCTGTGTTGGAGGACCGCGGCGGGCCGGGTGAGGATGCGGTTTGGGAGGGGAAGGCGCACGGTGAGCCGCAGGGTCAAGGTCCGGTTGCCGCGCGCGAGGATGGCCGGAACCGCAGCGCACTGAAGCGCGTTCTCACCGAAGCCGACTTTGCCGATGTCGATTTTGCGGCCCTCGATTTCAAATCCGATTATTCACGTTTCATGCAGCCGGGCGTACCCGATGAGGTCCGCAACAAGGCATTGCGACAGCTGTGGGCGTCCGATCCGATCATGGCCAACATGGATGGCCTGCATGATTACTGGGACGACTATACCGATGCGGCCGTCGCCGTGCCGGCAGGGACACTGAAAACCGCTTATCGCATAGGCAAGGGGTTTCTGTCGGACGACGAGGTGGCGCAATGGGAGGCTCTCGGTAAGCCCGTGACCGCACCGCCGGTAGCTGCAGTAGCGACGCTGGATACTCCGATGGCGGGTGCGGATGCGATCGATGAGGCTAGCGGCCCGGATTCTCCAGGTGACACCCAATCGGCGGCGGCCAAGGCGCCTGCGGGCGAGAAAAGCAACAAGGTGAGTAACGAAACGTCTCCGAGTTCGACGGACCCGTCACCCCAGGTGCCCGCTTAGAGTGCTTCCGGAAAAGTGGGAACCGGTTT
>CAZLHQ010000096.1:0-11783 GCA_964559355.1 uncultured Hyphomicrobiaceae bacterium | reverse complement strand
GGTTGTACCAGGAGCGATCGAACAGCACCATTTCACCGGCGGCCGGCAGGTGCGGCACATAGCGCTGAAAATACCACTGGTTCTTTTCGCGATCCGTCGGCGCCGGCAAAGCCGCAACGCGGCAGGTGCGCGGATTGAGCCGCTGCGTAATGCGCTTGATGACGCCACCCTTGCCGGCGGCATCACGACCTTCAAAGAGAACCACCAGCCGATAGCCGGTATGCTGCACCCAATCCTGCAGCTTGATCAGCTCCGTTTGCAGCCGGAACAACTCGCGGAAGTAGGTCTTGCGGTCAATCTCGGTCTTCTTGCGCTTGGCCGCCAGCTCCTTGACGTTGAAGGGCACACGCTGGTCGTCGACCTCGAGCTCCAGCTCTTCGTCGAAACTGTCCTCCAGCTCCGCTTCGACCCAGTCGCGCTGCGCTGGCTTGGCGGCTTTCTCTGTCACCGTTTCTTGCTTGCCGGCGTCGACCGGCGGCGTGCGCTTCTTGGTCATGCGTGGGGTCCTCGGGAGGAAAGTCTTGGGGGCCGACGTAGAGTTCGACGCCGAGCTTGATGCAAGACTCGACGTCGAACCCGATGTCGCCACGATTCATGCCGTGATCGCCGGGATTTGGCAATTGCGCTCCGTCAAACGGGTCGAGACACGCGACTATAAGGCTAGCCGCGGCTCAACCCCTTTTTTGACAGCTCCGCCTCATACGCAGCCCAACGGGCGGTCTTCTCGCGGCCAAGCGAGTCGAGATAGGTCCAGGCATAAAGCCCGGTCGAATGACCATCGTCGAAGACGATCTTGACGGCATAGTTGCCGACCGGCTCGAGGCTCGAGATTTTGACATTGCGCTTGCCGGCCACCGTGACGCGCTGGTCGGGCGAATGCCCCTGGACCTCAGCCGAAGGGCTCATCACGCGCAACATCTCAGCGCTGAGCGTATAGGCTCGACCATCCTCGAAAGAGACGTCGAGGGCGGCACTGCCATCGCTCAGCGCCAGTTTCGGGGCCGCCGACCGCGCGCCCTTGGCAGCATCGATCTCCGACCACACCCTGGCCGCAAGCTCGCGGAATGTCTGCGCGTGAATGCTGCCGGGATCGGTCGCGGTGATGGGCTGACCGGCGTCCGAGCGCGACCGGATGTCGATATCGAGCGGAATGCCGCCGAGGAACGGCAAGCCAAGCTTTTCCGCTTCGTTCTTGGCGCCGCCGTGACCGAAGATCTCATGGCGCTCGCCGCATTTGGTGCAGATGAAATAGCTCATGTTTTCGATGATGCCGAGCACCGGCACATCGACCTTGCGGAACATGTTGAGGCCTTTTCTGGCATCGATCAGCGCCAGATCCTGCGGCGTCGAAACGATGATGGCGCCCGACAATGGCACCTGCTGGGCCATCGACAACTGCACGTCACCAGTGCCCGGCGGCATATCGATGACGAGCACGTCGAGATCGCCATCAACGCTCCAGGCAACGTCGCGCAGCATTTGATTGAGAGCCTGGACCAGCATCGGACCGCGCCAAACGACCGGCGTACCCTCGTCGACCAGGAAACCCATCGACATGGCCTTGAGCCCATAGGCTTCCATCGGCCGCAGCGTGTTCCCATTTGGCATTTGCGAGGGCTGGCCGGAAAGGCCGAGCAGGCGCGGCTGCGAAGGACCATAGATATCGGCATCGAGAATGCCGGCCTTGAGGCCATTGGCGATGAAGCCCAGCGCCAGGTTGACGGCCGTCGTCGATTTGCCGACGCCTCCCTTGCCCGACGCCACCGCGACGAGATGCTTGACGCCGGCAACGCCGGTTGCAGCGCGCGGCGCCTTGGCTCCGCCATCACCCGCCGCGCCGCGGGCCCGTGCCTCGCTGACGCGCGTGTGCTCGGCAACATTGCCGCCGTTGGGTTTGGCGGCGGCAGCCGTACCGCGCGGCGCCTCCGCAGTGAGCACCGCCGTGACGCCGGAGACGCCCGATATCCCACCGACAACCTGCTCCGCGGCCTTGCGCAGCGGCTCAAGCTCTTCTGCGCGCGCCGCCGGAACCGTGATCGAGAAATACACCCTCGCGTCCTTGATGAGGATCTCGGACACGAGCCCAAGCTCAACAATATTCTTCTCAAGATCAGGGCCTTTGACCCGGCGCAGCTCATCAAGGACCTGCGTCTTCGTAACGGTCATTTCATTCTCCTGGCGAACTCTGGACAAGACCTGGCGCGCGTACCGCACGGCGCCACTTGCCTGCGAAAGACGCCGGATACTGGCAGAACTCTTCTGTTAAGTCACCGTGCTGGAGTCGGGATTTTGTCGCAGCCATTGCTGCCGCCGACGCCAGCCTAAATCCAATGCTGGCCGCTTCGCCGATGGTGACCATGCGGCGCAACAGCTGCACACACCCATGTATTCGCCCAGGTGAATGAAAATGCCAGCGTCAAGACCGCGCGTCCGCTGCTGTGGGCTCGCCACGGCCGTGCATATATTCAAAAACCATTCCTGCGCAACCTGCATTTAGGAAGATTATTCTACTTTTCTGCTGTAACTATCTTATGTTTGAAAAATTTTTCTATTATGGTCGCACCATCTGATCGAGGTGCGAAATGACCATCGAAACGCCGATTGCCATTGCTGCCGGCCGCCACGCAAGCACTAGTCCGTCCGGCGCATCGCAGCATAACCCGTATACAGCCGACGACGCGCTGTGCTTCGTCGTCGGCTACGGCGATGGCCAGCGCATCACCCTCGATGCCGCCCAAGGGCTGCGACTTGTCGAGCTGATGCGGGCGCACGGGCTGCCGATCAAGGCCGAGTGCGGCGGCGCCGGGGTGTGCGCCACCTGCCACGTCCGCGTCGCCAAGCCCTGGAGCGAGCAGCTACCAGCCGCCAGCGACGATGAACTGGCCAAGCTCGACGAAATTCCAGGCGCTGGAGAGCACTCCCGCCTCGCCTGCCAGATCGAGATGACCACGGCCCTCGACGGGCTCGAGATCACCATCGAGACCGACAGCCTTCTGATCCACGCCACACGAGCCACGAGGTGAACCATGCCGAGTGTCGCCACTGCCAACAATCTGCGCTCCGGCGCCGTCATCTACCTCGGCAATGAAGGTCGCTGGGTGGAAAATCTCGCCGCCGCCATCATTGCCGAAAGCGATGCCGAGCGCGCCCAGCTGGAAGATTTCGCGCAGCGCGCCGTCGCCGCCAACCAGGTGGTGGGTCCTTACCTGATGGATGTGACGCTCGTCGCCGGAGCGCCGACCCCCATCTCGGTGCGCGAGACGATCCGCGCGCAACGCGGCCCCAGCATCGAGACCGCGAGTGTCGAGACCGCGAGCACCCCGAACATGGGCGCCGAGGCAGCCGCCGAACGTCACACGAATTCCTGAGCAAACGCCCCGCCTCAACGGCAACGCGAGGTTCCCATGTACCGCTACGACGACTATGACACGACCTTCGTCGCCGCGCGCGCGCAGCAGTTCCGCGATCAGGTTGCGCGACGGCTCACCGGCGCACTGACCGAGGAGCAGTTCCGGCCGCTGCGGCTGCAAAACGGCCTCTACCTGCAACTGCATGCCTACATGCTGCGTGTCGCCATTCCCTATGGCGTGCTGTCGTCGAGGCAACTGCGGGCGTTGGCGCTTGTCGCTCGGCGCTATGATCGCGGGTTTGGCCATTTCACGACGCGCCAGAACATCCAGTTCAACTGGACCCGGCTCGAAGATGCTCCCGACATCCTCGATGTGCTGGCCGGCGTCGACATGCACACCATCCAGACCAGCGGCAATTGCATTCGCAACGTCACGGCCGATCCCTTTGCGGGCGCTGCCGCCGACGAGCTCGAAGATCCGCGCATCTGGGGCGAGGTGCTGCGGCAATGGTCGAGCGCGCACCCGGAGTTCCTGTTCCTGCCGCGCAAGTTCAAGATCGCCATCTCAGGCGCCCTGGAGGACCGCGCGGCGGTGCCGTTCCACGACATCGGCCTTCGCATCGTCAAGGGCAAGGGCGGCAAGACCGGATTTGCCGTCTACGTCGGCGGTGGCCAGGGGCGCACGCCTTACGTCGCACAGTTATTGAAGCCTTTTCTCGATCGCCACCATCTGCTGTCCTATCTGGAAGCGGTGATGCGCGTCTTCAATTTGCATGGCCGCCGTGACAATCTCTACAAGGCGCGCATCAAGATTCTCGTCAACGCGCTCGGGATCGAGGAATTCGCCCGGCAGGTCGAGAGCGAATGGGCGCGGATCGATCACCAGGCCGTCGATCTTCCTGCGGCCGAATACGAGCGGATCGCCGCCGCATTCGTCCCGCGCATATTGCCGCCGCGCCCCATCACCGACAGCGCGCTTGCAAGCCGGCGGGCAGCGGATGGCGCATTCGCTCGTTTCTATCGCAACAACACGACTGCTCATCGCGCCAGTGGCTATCGCATCGTCACCATCGCCCTGAAAGAACCCGGCCGCATTCCAGGTGACGCGTCGGCCGGCCAGATGGAGATCGTCGCCAACCTCGCCGATCGCTACAGCAGCGGCGAAGTGCGCGTGACCTATACGCAAAACCTCGTGCTGCCGCACGTTGCCGTGGCCGACTTGTCTGCACTCTACGACGACCTCGTGGCAGCAGGGCTTGCCAGCGCCAACCAGGGGCTCATCAGCGATCTCATCGCCTGCCCAGGGCTTGATTATTGCAACCTCGCCAACGCCCGCTCGATTCCGATCGCGCAGGAGATCGCACAGCGGTTTGCCGACCCCGCGAAGGCCGAGAGCATCGGACCGCTGCGCGTCAACATCTCGGGCTGCATCAATGCCTGCGGCCATCATCATTGCGGCCACATCGGCATTCTTGGCGTCGATAAGAAGGGCACCGAGCACTACCAGATCACGCTTGGCGGCTCGCCCGCCGACGATGCCGCCATCGGCGAGATCATCGGCCCGAGCTTTTCGGCCGAAGAGCTGCCGGATGCCATCGAGACCATCATCGACACCTATCTGGCCGGACGAATGCCCACCGGCGAGGACTTCCTCGCCTACTACCGTCGCGTCGGCGCGGCCCCTTTCAAGGCCGCCCTCTACGAAACCGGACACATCACGACGGCAACCAAGTCGAGAACAGACATCCCACTTTCGGGCCATTCTTCGGGAGTTACCCCATCATGAAGCTATTCACCAATCTGCATCTCAATGACGCTGCCTTCGAGCGCGTCCCGCTGGCGCCTGCATTGGCGCAGGAAGGCCCGGCCGTGGTGCCGTTTGCGCGCTGGCGCTGGCTTGGCTCGCCCGCGGGCTTGGGAATTTCGTTCGAGCCGCATCAAGTGAGCGAGAACGATCTAGCAGAGCTGGCGTCCGCGCCACTGCTCGTCATCTCGTTTGCAAAGTTCACCGACGGCCGAGGCTATTCTTTGGCGCGCCGGCTGCGCGATGCGCACGACTTCAAGGGCGAGTTGCGCGCCAGTGGCGACGTCCTGCTCGACCAGCTCGATCTGATGGCGCGCTGCGGCTTCGACAGCTTCGAGATCAGCCACGGGCCGACCATCGATGCGCTCGAGCGCGGACACTTGCCGCGTCTGGCGACGAGCTATCAAGCCGCACACCGCAATGCCTCCACCATTCGCCCCACCCTGCAGCGCTCCACGGGAGCCGGCAACACCACCAACCAGGAGTCTGCACGATGAACGCCCCGATCAAATTCCCCGCCTATGCCAACGAGCCTGCATCGCTTGCCAATGCGTTGGCTGAGCTGGATCGCGAGATCGCCACGACGGACGGCATCGCCGAGCGCATCAGCCTCATCCGCTCGCACATACCAGGCCGCATTGCCTTCTCGACCAGTCTCAGCATCGAGGATCAGGCGGTGCTCGACGCCATCGCCAGATCGAAGGCCGACATTGACGTGTTCACACTCGACACCGGCCGGCACTTTCCCGAAACGCTCGACGTGATCGCAACAAGCGAGGCGCGCTACGGCATCAAGATCCGGCTGCTCGCGCCGGAAGCCAGCGAGGCCGAAGGGCTCGTCGCAAGCGACGGCGTATTCGGCTTCCGCCAGTCGATCGAGGCTCGCAAGGCGTGCTGCGACGTGCGCAAGGTGCGGCCGTTGCGGCGGGCGCTGGAAGGGGCTGCGGCGTGGATCACGGGTCTGCGGCGTGGGCAATCCGGCGGCCGTCTCGATACGCCATACGCTTCCTTCGATGCCGGCTTTGCTCTGATCAAGCTCAACCCGCTGGCGGACTGGCCGCTGCAGACGCTCGAGCGCTACGTCGCCGAGCATAATGTGCCGGTCAACGAGCTTCATGCCCGCGGCTTTCCCTCGATCGGCTGCCAGCCTTGCACGCGCGCAATCGCGCCAGGCGAAGATATCCGCGCTGGCCGCTGGTGGTGGGAGAGCCCGGAAACCAAAGAGTGCGGCCTGCACAAGCCCAGCCAAAAGGTGGCTGCCGCTAGCGCTTGAGTCGGCCTGCCTTAAGCCCCGCATTGAAGCAATTGCCGGTCGCGATCTGAACGACACCAGCGTTCGATTGCGACCGGCCGTCGCCATGAGCATCGCCGGTGCCGCGCACCACACCTGCTCGATCGCAACCGAGCATGGACCAAACGGAGTCGCCTCCAAATGACACGCCCCCTTTCGCATCTCGACCTCATCGAAGCCGAAAGCATTCACATCTTCCGCGAGGCCGCCGCGCAATTCCGCAAGCCGGTACTGCTCTACTCGATCGGCAAGGATTCGACCGTCTTGCTGCATCTGGCGCGCAAGGCGTTCTACCCGCGCAAGCCGCCGTTCCCGCTGCTGCACGTCGACACCACCTGGAAGTTCCGCGACATGATCGCGTTTCGCGATCGCACCGCGCGCGAGCTCGATCTGGAGCTCATCGTGCACACGAACGCCGACGGCATCGCGCGCGGCATCGACCCGATCCACCACACGCCATCCGTCTACACCGACGTCATGAAGACAGCAGCCTTGAAACAGGCGCTCGACCAGCATGGCTTCGATGCGGCATTCGGCGGCGCCCGCCGTGACGAGGAGGCATCGCGAGCCAAGGAGCGGGTATTCTCCTTCCGTCAGCCGGGCCACACATGGAACCCGCGCCAGCAGCGGCCCGAGATGTGGAAGCTGCTCAACGGCCGCCTCGGCTTTGGCGAGACCGCACGCATTTTCCCGCTCTCCAACTGGACCGAGCGCGACGTGTGGCGCTACATCCTGCGCGAAAAGCTCGATGTCGTGCCGCTCTATTTCGCAGCGCCGCGGCCAACCATCGAGCGCAATGGCCAGCTGCTGATGCGCGACGATGAGCGCATGCCGCTGCTGCCCGCGGAGACGCCGATCGAGCGCACGGTGCGGTTTCGCACGCTCGGCTGCTGGCCTCTCACCGCCGCCGTTTCCTCCACCGCGACAACCATCGAGGACGTCGTTGCCGAGACACTGTCGGCGCGCACGTCGGAGCGCCAGGGCCGCCTGATTGACCACGATCAGGCCGGCGCCATGGAGAAAAAGAAGCAGGAAGGCTATTTCTGATGACCGCGCTCGCTCGTTTCCCCAGAGCCACCGAAGCTCCCGCTGCCGCTGCTGCTCCCGTTGCCGTTGCTGCGGACGCGGCTCCGGCTCCCGGTCTCAAGATCCTCACCTGCGGCTCCGTAGATGACGGCAAATCGACGTTGATCGGCCGGCTGCTATGGGACGCCACCGACCTTTACGACGACCAGCGCGCGCAGCTCATCGGCGAAGCGAATGGCCGCGACGGCAATGGGCAACCCGACTTCTCGCGCCTGCTCGACGGTCTCCTCGCCGAACGCGAGCAGGGCATCACCATCGATGTCGCCTGGCGCTACTTCGACTCCGCAACGCGGCGCATCGTCATCATCGACAGTCCCGGCCACGAGCAATACACGCGCAACATGGCGTCCGGTGCCAGCCATGCCGACGTCGCCATACTGCTCGTCGATGCTCGCCACGGTATCAAGCCGCAGACACGCCGGCATGCCGCCATCCTCGATCTGATGGGTGTTCGTCGCGTCGTTCTCGCGGTCAACAAGATGGATCTGGTGGACTACGACGAGGCGCGCTTTCAACAGATCGCGCAGGACTTCGAGAGATTAGCCCTGCATTTCGGTTTCTCGCAGCACGTCGCGATCCCGATCGCTGCGGTTGCCGGCGCCAATGTCGCGACACCCGGCGACCGCACGCCCTGGTATCACGGACCGACCCTGCTCCAGCATCTGGAGAGTTCGCCCGGGCACGCGCAGGATGATGCGGCCCCGTTCCGCATGCCGGTGCAGATGGTGGTGCGCGATGGACAGGATTTCCGCGGACTAGCTGGCACCATCAATGCCGGAACGATCGCGGTCGGCGATGGGATAATCGATGCGCTGAGCGGACGGCATGCGCGCGTCGCCCGCATCGCCACCATGGATGGCGATCTCAAGCGAGCCGGCACCGGGCAGGCGGTGGTGATTGGCCTCGATACCGATCTCGATATCGCGCGCGGCGACATCTTGGCCTCGCCGCGGCATCCTCCGAGCGCCACCTCGGCGCTGGATGCAAAGGTCGTGTGGCTTGGCGCCGAGCCGTTCGACCCGCGCCACGGCTACCTGCTGCGCACAGCCACCGATCTGGTGCCGATCAGCAGGCTCGACGTCCAAGGCCTTCTGGAGCTGGAGACGCTTGCCGTGCATCCAGCGCAAGACTGCAGCGCCAATGACATTGCCTTGGTGAGCATTTCAACGTCGCGGCGTGTCGCTGTCGATGAATTTCGCCAGTCGCCCGCAACCGGCGCGGTGTTGATCGTCGATGCGGTGACAGGCGCGACAGTGGCGGGTGGCACCGTTACCAGAACGGCGTCCGAGAACCGCGATCTCGCTGCCGCCAACGTATTCGTTCTCGACCATGAGCTTGTGGCGCGCGGGCTGTGCCGCGACCTTGGCGACAGCGCTCAAGACAGGGCGGAGTTCGAGCGCCGCACGAGGGAGGTTGCAATCATCCTCAGGGCGGCGGGCGTCGATGTGGTATCGTAGCTTCGAGTGCCCTTGATCGCCGAACCGAGAATGCGCGACATCGCAGGAAATTCCTGAGCAGGATGAGTGCTATGGGCTCGTGGGAAGACGTGACACTCTACATCGTCGTCGGGTTTGCCGCTCAAATCGTCGATGGAGCGATCGGCATGGCCTACGGCATAACTTCAACCTCTTTGCTCTTGAGCTTCGGCATCCCGCCGGCGACAGCCAGTGCTTGCGTCCATGCCGCAGAAACATTCACGACCGGCGCCTCTGGACTATCGCACTGGAAGCTCGGCAACGTCGACAAGCGCCTCGTCATGCGACTCGCATTACCCGGTGCATTGGGCGGCGCGGCCGGCGCCTATCTGCTGTCGAATGTCCCGGGTGATGTCATCAAGCCGTTCATAGCCGTGTACCTGCTTGGGCTCGGAGCCTTCATCATCGTGCGTGCTTGCGGCAGGCACAGGCCTCGTCACGGCGTCGCGCCGCGCGCCATCGCCCCGCTTGGCGCCACCGGCGGATTCCTCGATGCCATCGGCGGAGGAGGATGGGGCCCGATCGTCACATGCTCGCTGATCGGGCAAGGAACCTCGCCGCGCTACGCGATTGGCTCCGTTAGCCTTGCCGAGTTCTTCGTAACGTTTACGATTTCGACAACGTTCTTTCTGACCGTCGGCCTCGAACTGTGGCCGATCATCACTGGGCTCGTTATCGGCGGCGTGCTCGCCGCACCACTGGCAGCGCTGGCAGTTCGGCACATTCCCGACCGGTTTCTCATGATCCTCGTGGGCATCGCCGTCACCCTGCTCAGCGTCCGCTCTCTCGTTCAAGTCATGGCGTACTGATGTCGATCGCACCAACATCACGAACAGGTCGCCGTGGATGTGCAGCACCGGCGCATAGCGGCACAGGTAAGCAATTATGTCGTTTGCTTTCGAAGGAACGTGGCTGCTGATGGCAGCCGGCGGTGGCCTTGTCGGCTTTCTCGTCGGCCTGACCGGGGTTGGCGCCGGCGCACTTATGACGCCAATGCTGATTTCCGGCTTTGGTGTCAGCCCGGCCGTCGCCGTTGGCACCGATCTCCTGTTTGCCTCGATCACCAAGGCGAGTGCTGCTGCCCGTCACCATCGGCTGGGCAACGTCGACTGGCGCATCTTGAAATGGCTGGGCGCCGGCAGTTTAAGCGCGGCCATGGCGACGTTGATGTGGCTGTTTTTCGCCAAGCCCGACACGGCCAGGATGGCTGACATCATCCGCGGCTCGCTGGCGCTGTTGCTGGTGGTGAGCGCCATAATCGTGCCTCTGTGCCCGATCGTGCTGCGCAAGCGAAGCCGTGATTTGGCCACAGCGAAATTCGAGGTGCGGCGCTATTCCACCCTTGCCTTCGGCCTGCTGCTCGGCATGCTGGTGACACTCACATCGGTTGGCGCAGGCGCCATCGGCGTCGCCGTTCTGTCGGCGCTCTATCCGGCCCTGCTGGCGCGCCGCATCGTCGGCACCGACGTAGTGCATGCCATTCCGCTCGCGTTCGTTTCGGGCATGGGGCATCTGGGGCTCGGCCACATCGACTGGGTGGTGCTGGCGACGCTGTTGTGCGGGTCGCTGCCGGGCATCGCACTTGGCTCGCGGCTGACCGGCCTGCTGCCGGATTGGGTCTTGCGGCTGGCCTTGTCGGTGGTGTTGCTCTATGCGGCCTATCTGCTGGCGCCGTTCGCAATAAAGCTGATCGGCGGCATGGTTGCTGCCGCTTGACGGCCGATCCGCGGCTTTACAGCTTTTACTATTGAACCGAATAAGCGGACGTGGCGACCAAACCCCAGGTGTGGCTTGCGTCATGTGCGCTGGCCGTGCCCGGCTTTAGCCGATAAAATCGACCGACCATGCCACGCCTGCGGAGTTCTGCGCACAGCACAACAGCCATGCCAGCACCATTCGGCACCATATGCACCGGCTTCCCCGCACGCGTTTCACGTTTGCGCCACTGGGTGTTGCCCGGTCTTGCGGCTGTGCTTCCCGCGCTGCTGGCCTTGGTTGCGCTCGCCACGACGCAGGCACGTGCGCAAACGATGGCTCAAAGCCACTATCCTCTACCAGCGGATACAGCATCGGGCGCGCAAACGGCAGGTCAAAGCACGCGCCATCAACGTCTGCGCAATCCCGACCTCCTCCGCCATCTGCGGCGCGGCTGTACGTTGCGGCAGATGAAAGCTGGTCTATGCGGACGCGGCGCACGCAGCCAGACACCATCGGCCACCAGACCACCCGATCGCAACACCGGCCCGGTGTGCATCAATGGGCGCCGCGCAGGCAAGTCCTGTGTGTGCCCCGCAGGCGGCGAGCTGAGCCGCGTCGGCCGCAACACGTTCCGCTGCATTACTTCGCCTGACCGTTGCCCCAAAGGCTATGTGCGCATCGGCCGGCGCTGCGTGACGTTGCCCAATCCGGATCCGCCCACAGGCGAACCAACCAAGCGCTGCAAGAGCGGCACCATTGCGCGCCGCGGGCGATGCCTTCCGCTCGTCAAGCTGCCCTGCCCGGCCGGCAGCTATCGCTCGGGCGCAAAATGCGTTCGCACGCCGACAACCCTAGACACGCCAGAGCCATCAACCGAACGCCAGCGCGATGCTGCAACGCCGCCGCCGGCACTGCCGCGTCCGCCGGGCCCGACAGCAACGCCGCCGCGGCTGCCGTCCGCCGCAACCACGGCCAGCGACGATTACGAGCCCGACGAGGTGCTGGTCGAAATCGCCGGACCTGCACCGCAGACGATCGCCAACCGCCTCATCCAGCAGTTCCGTCTCGTCCCGCTTTCGC